>NZ_CP063362.1:5929040-6277310 GCF_016807805.1 Xanthobacter dioxanivorans
GCGGCCCGGTCGATTCCCTTCGGGCGCGCCTGCACAGCCCACGGGAATGGGCGTAGATCTGGCGGCGCCGGTGCGCCATGCCCGTCCCTGGTCCGGAACCGTCCGTGATCGCCCGCGGCGCCGGCACGGGGACCAAAGATCATGCCGTTGAAGTGGTTTCTGCTCGCCATCCTGTTGGCCTTCGACGGACTGTTCCTCGCGGCGGTCATCGCCAAATATCGCGAAACCCGGCGCGCACGCCTTTGGATCGCGACCCCCGGCACCATAAAGGCGTCGGCGTCGCAGGCACGGCGGGTCAAGCGCGCATCGGGAAGCGGCCGGCCGGTCATCGAGGACAGCGAGATCCGGAACTTTGCCGCCGTGCGCTACGAATTCCGCGCCAACGGCCGCACGTTCAGCGGCAGCCGGATCAGTCTCGCCGACGACCTCGGGAACCATCAGGTCGCCGAGAAGCTGCGCCGCTATCCGGTCGGGGCCAGCGTCACCGTGTTCCATGACCGCGACCGGCCGGATGCCTGCGTGCTCGAACGCGACATGCCGGGGCGCGCGTTCGAGGTCGCCATCCTCGCCGGCGTCCTCGTCGGCATTTGCGGCGTGCTGTTCGCCCTCGTCAGCGGCGGTGTGGTCTCGGGCCCGGGCCGGCTTGCGCCGAAGAGGGACCACGCCCCCGCAGCCCTCTTCGCCGCCGCGCTCGGCCTGTGCGCCGCCTGGATCGGCTTCGCTCTCCATCGCCGCGGCGCGGCGACCCGCGCATGGCCGGCAACAACCGGCGAAATCATGTCCTCCGCCGTCGAGGGCGTCAGGATCCGCTTCACCTTCAACCCGTTCCGATATTTCGGCGCGGGACGGGTGTTCCGGCCGCGCACCATCTACACCTACCGCGTGGCCGGGGTGGCGTATGAAAGCGACCGGACCAGCTTCGGCGCGCAGAGCTATGCCAGTTTCCGCCTGCTCGCCGATCGCGGCGCCGCCCGCTTCGAGCCGGGCCAGCCGGTCGCGGTGTTCTATGATCCCGCCAGGCCGGAGCAGGCGGTGCTGATCCGCGGCGCGCCGGGACTGTTCGTGGTCTGGCTGGCCGCGGCCGGGCTGTTCGCCATCGCGGCGGGGCTGGCCGGCCTGGTCTGAACCCGGGCCGCGATCCTTTTCATGCGGCGCTCCGCGATCGGTGGCGGCGCCGATTTGCGGCGAGGCCGCCGCCCCGGAGGGGTGGGGATCAGACGGACCAGATCTCGCTGTTGGAGGCCTTGCGCACGTAATTCACCAGGAAATCGGCGAAGACCCGGATCTTGGCCGGCAGGCGCTCGCGGTTTTGGTAGGCGATGTTCATGGTGAGGGTCGGCAGTTGCCAGTCGAGCAGCACGGGCACGAGGCGCCCGGCCTTGATGTCGTCCTGGACGATGTAGAGCGGCTGGATGAGGATGCCGAGGCCCGCCAGCGCCGCCTGGCGGATCACCTGCCCGTCATTGCAATCGAGCGCGCCGGTGATGCGCACGGTCCGCTCCACGTCGCCCTTCGTCAGGCGCAGGGAGAAGGGATCGGCGGCGAGATTGTAGACCAGCATGTCGTGGTGGGTGAGGTCGGCGGGCTCCTTGGGCCGGCCGCGCCCCTCCAGATAGCCGGGCGCGGCCGCCAGCACCCGCCGCATGCGCCCGAGCCGACGCACGATGATGTTGGTGTCGGGCTCGTGCAGGCGGGTGCGGACGGCGACGTCGATGCCGGCCTCGATGAAGTCCAGGTAGCGGTTCGCCACGGCGATATGGACGTTGAGCTTGGGGTAGAGCCGGCGGAACTCCGGCAGCATGGGCGCCAGATAGATCGTCGCGAACGACAGGGAGCTGGTCACCCGCAGCAGGCCCTGGGGCGAGAGCGTGTGCTCGTTGACCGCCTCCTCGGCCTCGGCCAGCTCGCTGAGCAGGATGCCGCTGCGCTGGAAGAACTCCTGCCCCGCCTCGGTCAGCCACAGCCGGCGGGTGTTGCGCTCGATCAGCCGGGCCGAGAGGCGCTCCTCCAGCGCGCTCAGGTGGCGGCTCGCCGCCGCATTGGACATGCCGAGCACTTCCGCCGCCCGCGACAGGCTGTGCAGCTCCGCCGTCTTCACGAACACCTCGATCTGGGTGAGGCGATCCATATTTCCGCTCTCCGCAAAAGACCGTTCCGAAAATTCGGGTTTATTTCCGCGCTGCGCAAGTCAAAACTCATATCCAACGAAAGACCAATACGGTCGAGGAAACGCCAAATGATCGGTCCGATCCGACACATCGTGATGTGGCGCGTGAGCGGGGACACGCCGCAGGAACGCACCGCGGCCCGGCTGAAGGTGAAAGCGGCGTTCGAGGGCCTGCGCGGCCGCATCGAGGGCATGACCCACATCGAGATCGGCCTCGACGTCAGCGCCGTGGACTATGCCTGCGACGTGGTCCTCGTCACCGAATTCGCCACCCCCGCCGACCTCGAGGCCTATGCGAGCCACCCCGAGCACCTGCGGGTGCGGCGCGAGCTCGCAGACCTGCGCATCGCCCGGTTCCAGGTGGACTACGCGCCCGACGAGAGCGCGGGCGAAACCGCAACCGCCGAGATCGCCGCGCCGCGCCTGCACAGCGACGCCCTCGCCGGCGAATAGCCCGCGACCGCCCTATTCGGCCCCCTCAAGGGACACCGCGCCATGATCGAGACCTTCACCTACGAGGCCCTGCCCATCCGCGTCCGCTTCGGCCGCGGCACCATCGCCGAGGCCGGCGCCGAGGTGGCGCGGCTCGGCGCCGGGCGTGCCCTCGTCCTCACCACGCCGCAGCAGGCGGCCGAGGGCGAGCGCCTGCGCGCCCTTCTCGGCCCGGCCTTCTCCGGGCTGTTCCCCGGCGCCACCATGCACACGCCGGTGGAGGTGACGGAAGCGGCTCTTTCGGCCCTGAAGGACGCCGGCGCCGACTGCATCGTCGCCCTCGGCGGCGGCTCCACCACCGGCCTCGGCAAGGCGCTGGCCCTGCGCACCGGACTGCCGCAGCTCGTCATCCCCACCACCTATGCCGGCTCGGAGATGACGCCGATCCTCGGCGAGACGCGGGAGGGGCGCAAGACCACCATCCGCTCCCTCGACGTGCTGCCCGAGGCGGTGATCTACGACGTGGACCTCACGGTGGGCCTGCCCCCGGCCCTTTCCGCCACATCGGGGGTCAACGCCATCGCCCACGCGGTGGAGGCGCTCTATGCGCGGGACCGCAACCCGGTGATCTCGCTGATGGCGGAGGACGGCATCCGCACCCTGTCCTCGGCCCTGCCCATCCTCATCCACGAGCCGGCCAACATGGAGGCCCGCACCAAGGCGCTCTACGGCGCATGGCTCTGCGGCTGCTGCCTCGGGGCGGTGGGCATGGCGCTGCACCACAAGCTCTGCCACACCCTCGGCGGCACCTTCAACCTGCCCCACGCCGAGACCCACACCATCGTGCTGCCGCACGCGGTGGCCTACAACGCGCCGGCGGCACCGGAGGCCATGGCGGCGATCACCCGCGCCCTGGGCGCGCCGGACGCGGCGCAGGGCCTGTTCGACCTGGTGCGGGCGCTGCGGGTGCCGCGCGCCCTGTCGGAGATCGGCATGCCGGCCTCCGGCATCGAGGCGGCGGCGGACATCGCGGTGGAGAACCCCTACTGGAACCCCCGCCCGGTGACCCGCGACGGCATCCGCGACCTCATCGCCCGCGCCTATGCCGGCGAGCGGCCGAGCGCGGCCAGCCGCGCCGAAGAGGCGGCCTGAGCCATGGCCCGGCGCATCCTCATTCGTGGCGCGACCCTCCTCTCCATGGACGAGGCGGTGGGCGACCTTCCCACCGGCGACATCCTGGTGGAGGGCGATCGCATCGCCGCCATCGCCCCTGCCCTCGCGGCGGACGATGCGGAGGTGGTGGACGCCACGGGGCGCATCTGCGTGCCCGGCTTCGTCAACGCCCACATGCACACCTGGCAGACCGGGCTGCGCAGCCTCGCCGCCGACTGGACGCTGCTGGAATATTTCCGCTGGGTGCATGCGGGCCTCGCCACCCGCTTCACCCCCGACGACATCGCCATCGCCACCCTGGTGGGCGCCCTCGGCCAGATCGATGCGGGCACCACCACCCTGGTGGACTGGTGCCACAACAATCCCACCCCCGCCCACACCGACGCGGCGGTGGAGGCGCTCGCCGAGAGCGGCATCCGCGCCGCCTTCTTCCATGGCTCGCCCAAGCCCGATCCCCAGCCGGGCCAGCCGCACTTCTCCGAGGTGCCGCACCCGCGCGCCGAGGTGGATCGGCTGCGGCGCGGCCGTTTTTCCAGCACTGACGGGCTGATGACCCTGGGCCTCGCCATCCTCGGCCCGCATTATTCCACCCTGGAGGTGGCACGCGCCGACTTCCGGCTCGCCCGCGAGTTCGGCCTCGTCGCCTCCATGCACCAGGGCGGCGGCGCGCCGAAGACGCCGGGTGGCTGGGAACGGCTGATCGAGGACGGCCTCGTCGGCCCCGGCATCAACGTGGTGCACGGCAATGATCTTTCCGACGAGCTGTTCTCCCGCCTCGTGGACCTCGGCGCCTCCTTCTGCGTGACGCCGGAGAACGAGATGACGCAGGGCCACGGCTTCCCGGTCACCGGCCGGCTGCTGAAGCGCGGCGCGGCCCCCTGCGTGGGCGTGGACCTCGAATCCGTGCTGGCCGGCGACATGATGGGCGTCGCCCGCATCGCCCTCGGCATGCAGCGCGCCCTCGACAATGCCGAGAGCCGGCGGGAGAGCGGCGCGATTCCGGCCACCTCCACCGTGCGGGTGCGGCAGGCGCTGGCGTGGATCACCATCGAGGGGGCGCGGATGCTGGGGCTCGACCACCGCATCGGCTCGCTCGCCCCCGGCAAGCAGGCCGACCTCACCCTCATCGACGCCCGCGCGCTCCACCTCCAGCCGGTGCATGATCCGGTGGCCACCGTGGTCATGCAGGCCGGCCGCGGCGACGTGGAGGCGGTGATGATCGCCGGTCGGTTCCGCAAGCAGAACAAGACGCTCGACGCGCCGGGGATCGAGACGAAGCTGGCGCGGCTCGCGGCCTCCGGGGCGCGCATCGTGGACGAGCTCGGCCTCAACCGGTCGGCGGCCTAGGGAGAGACGGATGGCTGAAACACCCACCATCGGCTGGATCGGGCTCGGCAAGATGGGGCTCCCCATCTCCAGCCGCATCGCCGCCGTCGGCCGCGACATCGCCGGTTACGACCGCGACCAGGAGCGCATCGCGCAAGCCGCGAGCGGCGGCGTGAAGCCGGCGGCGACCCTGGCGGAAGCCGCCGGGCGCGACATGGTCTTCACCTCCCTGCCGGACGACAGGGCGCTCAAGGCCGTCGCCCTCGATGGCGACCTGTTCGCCGCCATGCGCAAGGGCGCGATCCTGGTGGAGACCTCCACCGTGAGCCCCGGCATCTCCGCCGAGGTGGCCCGGGCGGCGGACGGCCACGGAGTCGCCTACCTGCGGGCCCCGGTCTCCGGCAACGCGGCCATCGCCCACACCGGCAACCTCACCTGCTTCGTCTCCGGCCCGCGCGCCGCCTTCGAGACGCTGCTGCCGGTGGCGCAGGATTTCACCCGCGCCCAGAAGTATCTCGGCGAGGCCGAGGAAGCCCGCTACGCCAAGCTTTCGGTCAACCTGATGATCGCGGTCAGCGCCGCCATGATGGGCGAGAGCATCGTGCTGGCCCGCAAGGGCAACCTGGGCTGGCAGGACATCCTCGACGTCCTGACCAACAGCGCGGTGGGCTCGCCCATGGTCCACTACAAGGCCAAGAGCCTGGAGACGCGCGACTTCAACTCCACTTTCTCCTGCCGGCAGATGGCCAAGGACCTCGACCTCATCGTCGGGGCCGGCCACGCCGCCGAAATGGCCCTGCCCCTCGCCACGCTCACGCGGGAGATCTACGGCGCGCTCATCGGGCGCGGCGAAGGCGAGACGGACTTCATCGCCACGGTCCGCCTCGCCGAATGGCTCGCCGGCCTCGGCGAGCCGGACCTCGACACCAACGACGGGAGGCTCGCATGAGGAATTTCGACCAGAACTCCATCACGCAGGCCGTGCTGGAACGCGTCGCCGGCGCGAGCGACCCGCGCGTGCGCCAGATCAGCGAGGCGCTGGTGCGCCACCTGCACGACTTCATCCGCGAGGTGCGCCCCACCCAGGCCGAATGGGAAAAGGGCATCGCCTTCCTCACCGACACCGGCCACATGTGCTCGGACACGCGGCAGGAATTCATCCTGCTCTCGGATACGCTCGGCGTGTCCATGCTGGTGGACGCCATCAATCACGACCACCAGACCGCCGTCACCGAGAGCACCGTGCTCGGCCCCTTCTATGTGGAAGGGCCGCCGGAAGTCGCCTGCGGCACCGACATCTCCGGCGATCTCGCCGGCGAGCCCATGTACGTCTCGGGCACCGTCGCCACCGCCGACGGCACGCCGCTGGCCAATGCCATCGTCGACGTGTGGCACTCCGACGAGGACGGCTATTACGACGTGCAGCACACCGGCGAGGAGGCCGGCCTCGTGGCCCGCGCCCGCCTGCGCAGCGACGACCAGGGCCGGTTCCATTTCTGGTCCATCCGGCCGGCGGCCTATCCGATCCCGCATGACGGGCCGGTGGGCAAGATGCTGGAGGCGCAGGGGCGCCATCCGTGGCGGCCCGCCCACGTGCATTTCATGATCGCGGCGCCGGGACACGAAAAGCTCGTCACCCACGTCTTCGTTGCCGGCGACCGCTACCTCGACTCGGACGCGGTGTTCGGCGTGAAGGATTCGCTCATCCGCGACTTCACCGCCCATCCCGCCGGCACGGCGCCGGACGGGCGGGCGATGGATCGCCCCTATTGCGCGCTCACCTACGATTTCCGCCTCAACCCGGTGTCGGAAGCAGCATCGCAGGCGGCCTGAGCACACAGATTTTCGCGAGACGGAGAACCCGAAAAACGGGCCCGGCGCGGAGGGAGGAACAGATGTCTGCCCACCAACCCACAGGCGGCCTGCCGATCGCCGGCGAACAGGTCCCGCCGATCCTGGCGCGGCTCGTCGAGATCGTCGGGCCGCGTGCCACCGTGGCCGCCGGCATCCGCGCCGGCCACGGCCACAGCGAGGCCTACCACGCCGCGCGCCCACCGGACGTGGTGGTCTTCCCCGAGACGCGGGAGGAAGTGCAGGCCATCGTCGGCGCGTGCCGCGACCTGCGCGTGCCTCTCGTGCCCTTCGGCGCCGGCACCTCCTTGGAGGGCAACACCGCCGCGCTCCAGGGCGGGGTCTGCCTGGACATGGGACGCATGAACCAGGTGCTCGCGGTGCATGCGGAGGACATGGACGTGCGCGTCCAGCCCGGCATCACCCGCAAGCAGCTGAACGCGCAGCTGCGCGACTCCGGCCTGTTCTTCCCCATCGATCCGGGGGCGGATGCCTCCATCGGCGGCATGGCCTCCACCCGCGCCTCGGGCACCATGGCGGTGCGCTACGGCACCATGAAGGACAACGTGCTTGCCTTGGAGGTCGTCCTGCCCGACGGCCGCCTCATCCGCACCGCGCAGAGGGCGCGCAAGTCGGCCGCCGGATACGATCTCACCCGCCTGTTCGTGGGAGCGGAAGGCACGCTCGGCGTCATCACCGAGGTGACCCTGAAGCTGCATCCCCAGCCGGAGGCCATCTCCTCCGCCGTCTGTGCCTTCCCCGACCTGAAGGCGGCGGTGGACACGGCCATCGCCGTCATCCAGTCCGGCGTGCCGGTGGCACGCATCGAGCTGCTCGACGACGTGATGATGCGCGGCATGAACCTGCATGCGAAGCTCGGCCTGCCCGAGGTGCCGCACCTGTTCTTCGAGTTCCACGGCTCCAAGGCCTATGTGGCCGAGCAGGCCGGGACGGCCGCGGCGCTGGCCGGCGAGTTCGGCGGCCTCGGCTTCCAGTGGGCGACGACACCGGAGGAGCGCAGCCGCCTCTGGCAGGCCCGCGACAACACGCTTTATGCCGGCCTCGCTTTGCGCCCTGGCGCCCGGGCCATGATCACCGACGTGTGCGTGCCCATATCGCGCCTCGCCGAGTGCCTGGTCGCCACCGCTAAGGACATCGCGGAGAGCGGCATCATCGCGCCCGTGGTCGGCCATGTGGGCGACGGCAACTTCCACCTGCTCGTGCTGCTCGATCCGGAGAGCCCGGCGGAACTGTCCCGCGCCAAGGCGTTCAACGAGCGCCTCGTGCGCCGCGCCATCGCGCTCGACGGCACCTGCACCGGCGAGCACGGCATCGGCCTCGGGAAGATGGATTTCCTCGAACTGGAGCTGGGCGAGGCGGTGGACGCCATGCGCCTCGTGAAGGGCGCCCTCGACCCGCTCGGCATCATGAACCCCGGCAAGATCTTCCGGCCCGCCGGCCCCAACCACGGAGAACAGCCATGAGGGCGGTGATGGCGAAGACGCCACGCCTCGAACTGGCGGCCCCGGCCATACCGGGCACGCCGCTGCTGGAGCTGAAGGGCATCTCGAAGACCTTTCCCGGGGTGAAGGCGCTGGACGACGTGTCCTTCGCCGTCTGGCCGGGCGAGGTGCACATGCTGCTGGGCGAGAACGGCGCCGGCAAGTCCTCGCTCATGAAGGTCCTTTGCGGCGCCTACCAGGCGGACGCCGGCGAATACTTCCACGCGGGCGCGCCGGTGGAGATCCGCTCGCCGGCCGATGCGCGCCGCCTCGGCATCGCGGTGATCTTCCAGGAATTCTCCCTCGTCCCGTATCTGGACGTGGCGCAGAACATCTTCCTCGGCCGGGAATTCCCCTCGAAGATCCCCGGCCTCGTGGACCGCCGCCGCCTCTACCGCGAGGCCAAGGCGGTGCTCGATCGCATCGGCCTCGACGTGGACCCGCGCACCAAGGTGCACACGCTGGGCGTCGCCCAGCAGCAGATGGTGGAGATCGCCAAGGCCCTGTCCCAGGACGCCCGCATCCTGGTCATGGACGAGCCCACCGCCGCGCTGTCCGACCGTGAGACCGAGCGCCTGTTCGAGGTGATGCGCCAGCTTCAGGCGAAGGGCGTCGCCATCGTCTACATCTCCCACCGCATGGCCGAGGTGTTCGCTTTGGGCGACCGCATCACCGTGCTGCGCGACGGCAAGCTGGTGGGCCGCGCCTTGCCCGGCGAGACCACGCCGGACGAACTGGTGCGGATGATGGTCGGCCGCAACGTGGACATGACCTACCCGCGCCGCTTCGCCACCGAACCCGGCGAGGTGGTGCTGGAGGTGACGGGCCTTTGCGCCAAGAACGGCATCGCCGACATCACCCTCAAGCTGCGCGCGGGGGAGATCGTGGGGCTGTGCGGCCTCGTGGGCTCCGGCCGCACCGAGGTGGCCCGCGCCATCTTCGGCGCCGACGAGGTGACCGCCGGCGAGATCCGGCTGTTCGGCAAGCCGAAGACCGGCGGCCCGGACGTGGCCGCCTTCGCCGGCGTCGGCCTCATCCCGGAAAGCCGCAAGACGGAGGGCCTCGCCCTCATCCGCACGGTGAGCGACAACCTCGCCGTCGCCGGCCTGCCGAAGCTGTTCCCCAACATGATGTTCTCGCCCGGCAAGGCACGGCGCTCGGCGGAGGAGCTGATCAAGCGCCTGCGCATCGCCACGCCCTCGCCGAACCAGAGCGTCGCCGTCCTGTCCGGCGGCAACC
Source organism: Xanthobacter dioxanivorans (assembly GCF_016807805.1). NCBI lineage: Bacteria > Pseudomonadati > Pseudomonadota > Alphaproteobacteria > Hyphomicrobiales > Xanthobacteraceae > Xanthobacter > Xanthobacter dioxanivorans. The sequence goes on from NZ_CP063362.1 coordinate 5,938,731, forward strand.
AGCAGAAGGTGGTGATCGGCAAGTGGCTCGCCGCCGGCACCCGCCTGTTCATCTTCGACGAGCCCACCCGCGGCATCGATGTGGGCGCCAAGTCCGAGATCTTCGCCCTCATCGACCAGCTGGTCGCGGATGGGGCGGCGGTGCTCATGATCTCCTCCGAGCAGGCGGAGATCGTCCATGTCTGCGACCGCGCCTACGTGATGCGCGCCAAGCGCATCGTCGGCGAGCTCGGCCGCGCCGACCTGTCCGAGGAAAACATCGTTCGAATGGGGATGCACGATGAGTGACCAGGCCCTTTCCTCCGCGCCGGCGCGGCTGCGCATCCCGGCGGTGCCGGGCGTCGCCGTGGCGCTCGCCGGCCTCGCCGTGCTGTTCTCGGCCCTGAGCCCCGGCTTCCTCACCGCCGGCAACCTCTCCAACATCCTGGTGCAGTCGGTGATCCTGCTGCTCCTCGCCCTGCCGATGACGCTGATCATCATGACCGAGGGCCTCGACCTCTCCATGGGGGCGGTGCTCACCCTGGCCTCGCTGGTGCTGGCGCTGATCGTGGTCTCCACCCAGTCGCTGGTGCTGGGCCTTGCCGGGGCGCTCGGCGTCGGCCTCGCCTTCGGGCTGGTGAACGGCTGGCTGGTCTCCGTCCTCTCCATCCCGCCCTTCGTCGCCACGCTCGGGACCATGGGGGCGGCGCAGGGGCTGGCGCTCATCGTCTCCGACGGGCAGAGCGTGGTGGGTATCCCGCGCTTCATCCGGCAGGTCTATTCGGGCGAGGTGGCGGGCATACCGACCCCCATCCTCATCGGCGCCGGCTTCTATGCCCTGTTCCACGTGCTGCTCTACCACACCCGCTTCGGCACCTACATCTGCGCGCTGGGCGGCAACCGGGACGCGCTGACGCTGGCCGGGGTGAAGTGGAAGCGCCTGCTCATCGCCGCCTACATGCTGGGCGGGGCCATGGCCGGGGTCGCTGCCCTGCTGATGACCGCCCGCATGAATTCCGGCCACCCCACCGCCGCCATCGGCATGGAGTTCGACGCCATCGCCGCCGTGGCGCTGGGCGGAACCTCCTTCGAGAAGGGCAACGGCTGGATCTTCGGCACCCTCATGGGGGTGCTGACGGTGGGCGTGCTGCGCAACGGCCTCAACCTCTTGGCCGTGCCCTCCTCGGTGCAGGTGGCCTGCATCGGCGCCCTCGTCATCTTCGCCCTCTTCCTCGACGGCATGAGGAGCCACAAGTCATGAGCGTCGCCGGCGACATCTCCACGGGCGCGCCGCGCCTCCACCTCTCGCAGGACATGCAGCAGCTCCTCTACCGGCTGCTGGCGGCGGGCCTTCTGTGCGTGGCGCTGAGCATCGCCACCGATGCCTTCTTCACCACCAACAACATCCTCAACGTGCTCAGGCAGGCGAGCCTCCTGTTCTTCCTCGCCTCGGGGCTGACGCTGGTGATCCTCACCGGCGGGCTGGACCTGTCGGTGGGCGCCAATATCGGGCTGTCCGCCTGCCTCGCCGCCACCGTCATCAAGGCCACCGGCTCGCCGGTGCTCGGCACGCTCACCGGCCTCACCGCGGGCTGCGCCGTGGGCATCTGCAACGGCCTCATGGTGGCGAAGCTGAGGATCCCCTCCTTCATCGCCACCTACGGCATGCTCTGGGTGCTGCACGGCATCACCTATTACTACATGGCGGGGGAGACCATCCACGGCTTCCCCCCCGGCTTCCGGCAGATCGGCTCGGGCTATTTCCTCGGCATCCCGATCCCGGTCTACCTGATGGTCGGCTTCCTCGTGGCCGGCACCCTCTTCGCCCAGCGCACGGTGTGGGGGCAGCAGATCTACGCCATCGGCGCCAACCCCGTGGCGGCGCGGCTCACCGGCATCCCGGTCGATCGCCGCCTGATCCTCGTCTACGCCTTCTCGGGCGCCATGGCCGGGGTGGCCTCCATCGTCTTCCTCGCCCGGCTGAACTCGGCGGAAGGCGACATCGGCGAGGCCATGACGCTGCCGGCCATCGCGGCGGTGCTCATCGGCGGCGCCTCCCTGTTCGGCGGGGTGGGCAGCGTGTTCGGCACCTTCGTCGGCGCGCTGATCCTCACTCTGGTGCTGAACGGCATGAACCTGCTCGCGGTCAATGCGAGCTGGCAACCGCTGGTGACGGGCGTGATCGTCATCTTCGCCGTGTGGCTCGACATGGTCGGGCGCAGGCGAAGCTGAGACAAAGGCATCTGAAGCATAAAAATCGACAACCCGGGAGAAAACACATGCTCAAGCTGACGAAGATGCTCGCGACGGCCCTGCCGGCCGCCCTCTTGTCCACCGCCGCCCTCGCCGACGGCGAGACCATCGCAGTCTTCACCAAGAACCAGACCAACCCCTATTTCCAGACCGTGCGCGTGGGCGCCGACGTGGCCGCCAAGTCCCTCGGCGCCAAGGTGGTGCACTACATTCCCACCAAGCCGGACTCCATTCCCGAGCAGCTCAGCCAGATCGAGGACGTGATCGTCAAGAAGCCGAGCGCCATCGTCTTCGTGCCGGTGGACTACAAGGCGATGGTGCCGGGCGTCGAGCAGATCAACGATGCGAAGATCCCCGTCGTCAACGTCACCGACCGCAGCGCCGGCGGCAAGTTCCTCGCCTTCGTCGGCGCCGACGACTACAGCCTCGGCCTGGAGACCGCCCGCTATCTGCTGAAGACCATGGGCGGAAAGGGCAATGTGGTGATCCTCGAGGGCGTCAAGGGCTCGCTCACCAACATCGACCGGGTGCGCGGCTTCAACGACGCCATCAAGGAATTCAAGGACGTGAAGCTGCTCGCCAGCCAGCCGGGCAACTACCAGCGCCTGCAGGGCCTGCAGGTGATGGAGAACCTGATGCAGTCGCACCCGCAGATCGACGGCGTGCTGGCGGCCAACGACGCCATGGCCATCGGCGCCATCGAGGCGCTGGACGGCGCCAACCGCAAGGCGCAGGTCATCGGCATCAACGGCACCAAGGAGGCGGTGGACGCCATCAAGTCCGGCAAGCTGCTCGCCTCGGGCGACTACAACGGCTTCGTGCAGGGCTGCATCGGCACCATGGTGGCCATCCGGGCGCTGCGCAACGAGGCCATCGTCGGCGAGGTGGTGCTGAAGCCCACCGTGGTCAACGCCTCCAACTACAAGCCCTACGACGTGCCGCTGGACGCCCGCACCTGCCCCACCTGGGAGGAGGCCGCCGCCATGGCCACCAAGACCCCCACCAAGACCAACTGACCGGACGGGACCGCCGTGATGCTCGCACCCCTCGCCTTCAACCATGCGGGTGTCACGGTGCCCGACATCTTCGCCGCCATCGACTGGTATGGCGGCGTGCTCGGCCTCACCCACATCATGGGGCCGCGCCTGCTGGAGGCGCATTCGGCGGCGACGCACGAGACGCCCTCCATCTTCGGCCCGCGCTTCGCGCGGGCCTACCAGGCGCATCTGCTCACCGCCAACGGCACCGGCATCGAGCTGTTCCAGTTCATCGAGCCGCCGGTGGCCGATCGCGATGGCGAAATGGCGTACTGGCGGCCGGGGCCCTGGCATCTGTGCTTCACCCATCCCGACGTGCCATTCATGGCGGAGCGCATCGTCGCGGCCGGGGGGCGCCAGCGCATCGCCCCCACCGTGTTCGTTCCGGGCCGCCCCTGGCAGCTCGTCTATTGCGAGGACCCCTGGGGCAATGTCATCGAGATCATCTCGCACAGCTACGCCGAGATCTTCGCCAACTGGCCCCAGCCCGGCATGACCGAGCCGCCGGTCTTCGTCGCGCGTCCGGCGGACCCGCACCCCGCACCGCATCCAGAACCAGCCTGAGGAAGACACATGCTGTTCGCCATCCACGCCCTCGACCGCGACGGCGCGCTCGACACACGCCTCGCCCACTACGAGGCGCACAAGGCCTTCCTGTCCGATACCTCGACCTTCGGCATCGCCATCGTCATGTCCGGCCCGCTGGTGGCCGACGACGGCGCGACCATGATCGGCAGCCTCTTCCTCGTGGAGGCCCCTGACCGCGCCGCCGTGGAGCGGTTCAACGCCGCCGACCCGTTCCACAAGGCCGGAATCTGGGACCGCGTGACCATCACCGGCTTCCTCCGGCGCCAGGGCTGACGCCGTCCTGACACCTTCGCCTTCCCTCACATCCGCGGATCTCAAGACCCATGACCAGCGAAATACGCCCGGTGCGCGTCGTCGGAATTTCCGGCAGCCTCAGGGCCGCCTCCTACAACACCGCCGCGCTGAAGGCGGCCATCGCCCTCGCCCCCGAGGGCATGACCATCGAAACCGCCGAGATCGGCGACCTGCCGCACTATAACGACGATGTCCGCCTCGCCGGCTATCCGCCGCAGGTGCAGCGCTTCCGCGACCAGCTCTCGGCCGCCGACGCGATTTTGTTCGTGACGCCGGAATACAATTATTCCATCCCCGGCGTGCTCAAGAACGCCATCGACTGGGCCTCCCGCCCGCCGAGCCCGCCGTTCGACAACAAGCCGGTGGCGATCATGGGCGCCAGCATGGGGGTGCTGGGCACCGCCCGGGCGCAATATCAGCTGCGACAGATGCTGGTCTTCCTCAACGCCTTCCCGGTCAACAAGCCGGAGGTCATGATCGGCGCCGCCCAGACCAAGTTCGACGCCGCCGGCGTCCTCACCGACGAGCCGACGAAGGACTTCATCCGCGAGCTGCTGAAGTCCCTGGCCGCCTGGACCGCTCGGCTGCGCTGAGACTGGTCCGGCGGGGGTGGCGGACCAAACGGCGCGCCATGCCGCGACGCGCCGGCCTCAGCCGCCGCGCACCTCCGCGACGAGGGCGCGCAGGCCGGCCAGGTTGAACGGCTTCATCAGGGTGCGCAGGTTCCTCGTGTCGTCCCTGGCGAATTCGGCGTAGCCCGTGGCCAGCACGAACGGCTGGCGGGGCCAGGCGGCATGGACTTCACGCGCCAGCTGCAAGCCGGTCATCTCGGGCATGGCATGGTCCGAGATGACGAGGTCGAAGGTCTCGCCCCGCCGCAGCAGCTCGAGCGCCTGCGCCGCCGAGCCCACGGCGCAGACCACGTGCCCAAGGTCTTCGAGCATGGCCTTCGCCGTCACCAGCACCAGCTCGTCGTCGTCGACGAGGAGGACGCGGGCCGAGGTCCTCGTCCCGTGTTCGGCGGCCACATGGTCGAACCTGTCGGCGTCGGTCCGGGCCTCGGTGGTGGAGGGGAGCCACAACGTCACCTGCGTGCCCACCCCGGGCGTGCTGGCGATCTTCAGTTCCCCTCCGGACTGCCCGATCAGGCCCTGCACCATGGAAAGGCCGAGCCCGGTGCCCTTGCCGATGCCCTTGGTGGTGAAGAAGGGCTCCCGCGCCCGGGACAGGGTCGCCGGGTCCATGCCGATGCCGGTGTCGGCCACGGTGATGCACACATATTCCGCCACGGGCAGGCTTTGCTCCGGGGCGGACGGCAGATGCATCGTGTGCGCCCGGATGAGGAGCGTGCCGCCGTCGGGCATGGCATCGCGGGCGTTCACCGCGAGATTGAGCAGCGCCGTCTCCAGCTGATTGGCGTCCGACTTCACGAAGGGCAGCGGCGAGGCCAGATCCAGCCTGATCTGGATCCGCGGGTCCAGCGAATGCTGGAGCAGCTGGAGCATGCCGTGGACCGTCTCGGCCGGATCGATGGCCTCAAGCTTCAGCTCCTGACGCCGCGCGAACGCGAGCAGGCGCTGGGTGAGGGACGACCCGCGCAGGGCCGCCTGCCGGGCATTCTCGATGAGCGGCGTCACCCGCGGATCGAACGGAATGCGCCGGGCCAGAAGCTCCATGGAATTCAGCACCACCATCAGGAGGTTGTTGAAATCGTGGGCGATGCCGCCGGTGAGCTGGCCGATGGCCTCGATCTTCTGCGACTGGAAGAGGGCGTCGCGGGCGTGCTCGAGCGCCGCCTGGGCCTCCATGCGCTCGGTGAGGTCCCGCGTGACCTTGGCAAAGCCGAGGAGTTCGCCATCGGCGGCGCGGATGGGGTCGATCACCACCTGCGCCCAGAAGCGGCTGCCGTCCTTGCGCACGCGCCAGCCCTCGTTCTCGAACCGCCCCTCGGTGGTGGCGAGGGTGAGCGCGCGGAGCGGCAGCTGCGCGGCCTGGTCCTCCGGCGTGTAGAAGCGGGAGAAGTGCTGGCCGATGATCTCCTCGCTGCGATAGCCCTTGAACCGCTCGGCGCCGGCGTTCCAGCTGGCGACGTGGCCGTCGCGGTCCAGCATGTAGATGGCGTAGTCGGTGATCGCGTCGATCAGGATCCGGTAGCGCTCGTTCTCGTCGAGCCACGAACCCATATGTGCGTTCACGTCCACCTCCGCGGCTGTCAACAGCAGAAAACGCTGCGGAAGGAAATGCGTTCCGCCCACGCCCCGCCTCAGCGCGCTCCGGGATAGAGCGGAGCGAGGCGCGGGGCGGATGCGCGCGCGTGGCCCCGGCGCGCTGCGCGCCGCTCGACGGCGAAGGCCTTGCGGAAGTCGCGCGCCTCCCAGCCGCCGGCGGCGCTGCCGTAAAGGTGCCGGCTGACCTCCTGGAGCGCGCGCGTCATCTCCGGCGTGAGCGGCGCCGCGCCGGGGGCCGCCCCGGACAGGCTCCGCCGCCACGCGAGATAGGCGCGATGCGCGCCGGCCGCGTCCCCCGCGCGGCAGGCCGCCTCGAGCGCGCGCACGGCGGCATCGCCCGGCACCGCCGTTGCGCCCGGTGAAAGGCCGCCGCCCGAACGAACCACCGGACGCGCCGCCGGGCGCCGCTCCGGCCGCCCACGGGCGGCGACGGCGGGCGCCGCCGCCGGGCCGGTGCCAGGACGGCGGAGCCGGAGCGCGATGAACACGCCCATGGCGATCACGACGGCGCCGCCGGCCGCCATCAGCCCCTCGCGCATGCCGCCGGCGACCAGCGACTGCAGGAACCGCGAGGCCCGCAGCCCGATGCCGGTCCCCATGTCCGGGGCTTCCGCGGCGACGGCCCCGGTGTCCGAGCCGGCGCGGACGGGCGGGCCCCCGGCGGCCGGCGCGGCGGCCATGGGGGGAACCGCGCGTGTCGCGGCGGACCCCGCGAAGCGGCTCGCGGCGGCCGGGCCCGGGCGGGCGGCGGAAGGCGCCACGGTGAAGGTCTGCTCGGGCAGCACCGCCATCTCCACCCGGCCGGCCTGCGTGTTCCACCAGGGCACCGAGAGGGCGGGAAGCGTCACCGTGCCCGCCTGCGTCGGCACCACGGACACCCGCATCTCCATCATCGCGCCGGGCGCGCCGTCGACCATGGCCGGCTCGCGCTTCGTTTCCTCCGCATACTGGCGCACATCCTCCACCTCGGGGATGGCGAGGGACGGCAGCTGGTTGGCGCTCGCCCCGAGGGCCGCCAGCGTGATGGTGGAGGTGAGCGCGCCCCCCACCCTGGCCTGGGCCAGGGGGCTCGACCAGACCCGCGTGAGCATCACCGCGCGGGCGGGGAGGAACCATCCGGCGACGCCGTCCGGGCGCGGCTCGACCGTGACCTCCACGGGACTGGAGCGCAGCTCCACCCGTCGCGGGGCATCCGTCGCCGATGCGGGCGGGAGCGACACGACGATGGGCACCGGCAGGATGGTGACGACGCCCTCGCGCTGTGGGCGCAGCACGTAGCGGCGCTCAATGATCCGGTAGCGCTGGCTGCCGAAGGTGCGGGAATAGCTGCGCCATGCCCCCTCGAAGGCGAGCGGCATGCCATCCGCGATCGGCGGCGGCGGCGGCTCGGAGGTCGCCGCGCCCACGCGATCGAACACCCGCACGCGGACCGGGATGTCGCTCAGCGCGAAATAGGGAGGCGTGCCGGCCACATCCACCCGGATGGAGACCGGCCCGTCGTCCGGCGGCCCGGCGACGGGGCCGGGGGCGACCACGATCTGGATCGGCGCGGTGGTCTCGCTCCCCACGCTGAGGGCGGGAATGGTCAGGCGGCCCGCGCGCTTGGGCGCCAGCGTCATGAGCCAGAGCGTGACCGGCGTCTCCCGTCCGTCCACCATGGCGCTGCGCCCGGCCTTGACCCGGTCGAGGATGTCGAAATCCCGGGCGAGCGGCGCCGTGTTGGGGGGCTCCAGGCTGTCCCTCCCCAGCAGGCTGACCAGAAGCTCGAACGTATCGCCGAGATTGACCGGCGGGTTGATCACCTCGGCCTTCAGGGCAGCGGCCGCGGCGCACGGGGCCGCCAGCAGCAGCAGGGGCAGCAGCAGGAGCGCCTGGACCATGGCGCGGCGGGGCGGGCGGCGCACGGCCTCACTTCCCATCATACATGCGGAGCGGGACCCCCGAATAATGTGACTTGATCCGCGCCGACAGCAGTTGGCCGGGATCGTCGGAGATTATGCGCAGCAATTGCTCGCGCAGCATCCGGTCTTCCGCAAGGGACGCCGGCGGCTTCAGCGGGTCCGGCGGCCGCACCACCGTCTGGCGCCCGTCCGACGTGGGCGCGACCTGCGCGGACGTCGTGTCCTTCTGCTCGGAAGACGGTTCCGGCGGCCGGTCCGCGGGCGGCGGGGCGGAAGCGGGCGCGGCCGGCGGCGGGGGAGCCGCCGGCGGAGGAGCGGGTGGGGCGCCCCTCGCGAGCTCGGGCGGACGGCGCGGCGGAAGGGGCGCCGGCGGCGGCAGCGGAGCGTCGGGCGGAGCCTGCGCGCGCGGCGGCGGCTGGCCATCCGCCGGCTTGTCCTGCTGCGGGTCCCCGCCATCGGCACCGCCGCCGGACGGCGGCGAACCGCCCTTGCCGTTGCCCTTCTCCGGCGGCGGCTCCGGCGGGGGCGGCAGGGGCTTGCGCAGCTCGATCTCCTTTTCCACCACCTCCCGGTTGGTCCGGGCGTCGGCATTGGCGGGATCGGCGGCCAGGGCCGCATCATAGGCGGCCACCGCCTCTGCGAGGCGGCCGGCGCGGGCCAGCGCGTTGCCGCGATTATAACTGCCGCCGGGCACTTCGGCGAAGGCGGCGGCCGCCCCTTCATAGTCGCCCGCTTTGTAGAGCGCGGCGCCGCGCAGGGCCGGATCGGTGGAGAGGCGCGCAGCCTCGCCATAGTCCTGCCGGCCATACGCGGCGGCCGCCTGCTGGTCCCGGCGCGACCACAGGTCGTCCCAGCTCTGCGGCGCATCGAGGGGAGCAGCCTCGGCCCGGGGTGCGAAAAGCGCCGGCAGCAGCGCCAGGAGCACCACCGCGACCCACCCGCGGCGGAAGGCGAACGGTGCGAAAAGCAGAGCGAGCAGCAGCAGGAACGGCCCCATTTCCACCCAGGCATCGCCGCCCTGCGCCCCGGAGCCCGCAAGGCTCGGCACCGTGGGACCATCGGCCCCGAGCAGCGCGTCGAGGTCCCGATCGTCCACCGTGAGCGGCGAGAACAGGCCACCGCCGGCGGTGGCCACGGCGGCAAGGCCCTCGCCGGCCGGCGACAGGGCGCCGGACGCCCCCTGCCCCGCTCCGAGGCCGATCGCGCTCACCTCGTAGCCGCCCGCCGCGGCGGCGCGGGCCGCGGCAAGGGTCTTGTCTGGCTCGTCCCCGGCCGTGTCGGCGAACAGGAGGATGCGGCCGCCGCGGGCCCCCGCCCCCTTCAGCAGCGCCACCGCCTTCTCGATGGCCCGGTCGGGGCGCACCGACAGGGCCCGGATGGCGCTGGCGTCGAGATCCGGGAGCAGGCTCGTCACCGTCTTGAGGTCCACCGTGAGCGGCGCCGCCACGAACGGGACGTCCGCATAGGCGATGAGCCCCACCTCGCCCCCGCGCATGCGGCCCACCGCGTCGACGGCCTTGTAGCGGGCCGCGCCGAGGCGCGTGGGGCTCTCGTCCGCCGTCTTCATGGTGGAGGACAGGCTGATGGCCAGGACCAGGGGCTCGATGCGGTCCGGGGCGGGGGCCGGCACCCGCTCCCAGGCCGGCCCCGCCGCCGCGAGGATCGCGGCCGCCCAGCCGGCGAGAAGCAGGAGCACCGGCCAGCGGGCCATGGCCCCCGCGCCCTCGGCGCCCAGATGCACGAGGAGATGGGCATCGACGACGCGCGCCCAGTCCGATCGCCCCGCGCTCATGCGCCGCCAGACCAACACCGCCAGAAGCGCCGCCGGCACGAGCGCGATCAGCCACAGCGGGCGCAGGAAGTGAAAATCCGCGCCGCTCATGGTTCGCCTCCGGCCGCCGCGAGCGGCCTGCGGCCCAGGCCGGGCAGCAGCAGGACGAAGGCGAACAGCAGGCTGAGCCCGATGGCCGCGCCCAGCGGCCAATAATAGAGCGAGGTGACGGGGGTGAAATACTGCGACGCGCCCTTCACCGGCTCCAGCTTGTCGATCTCCGCCAGGGCGTTGGTGGCATCCTCGGCCGAGCGGGCGCGGAAGTACCGACCGCCGGACGAGGTCGCCACGCCCTCCAGCAGCTTTTCGTCGAGGTAGACCGGGATCATCTGAGGCGGCGAGGCGCCCGGCATGAGGGCGTCGGATGCGATCCCGACGGCGTGGATCCTCATGCCCTCGGAACGGGCGATCTCCGCCGCCAGCAGAGGCGAGAGCGAGCCGGCATCGCCGGGGCTGCCCGACAGCACCACCAGGATCCGCTCCTCGGCCTGGTGCCCCTGGAGCCGCCTGACGGCAAGGCCGACCCCGTCGCCCAGCGCGCTGGTGCCGGGCACGCTCGGATCGTTCGCCATGCCCACCGTCGCCTCGTTGACGAGGTCACGCAGGGCGCCATGGTCGAGCGTGAGCGGCGCCTGGAGCGCGGCGCGGTTGCCGAACACCACGAGGCCGATGCGGTCGCCGCCGCGCGCGGCGATGAAGGTCTCGAGCGCGGCCTTAGCCACGCGCAGCCGCTCCCTCGGCAGGCCGTCGCGCGGAAGATCGTTGGCCCCCATGGCGAGGGAGACATCGAGCACGAGCATCACGTCGCGCCCGTCCGTCTCGAGGGGGACCGGCGCGCCGAGCACCACCGGACGCGCGGCAGCGACCACGAGCAGCCCAAAGATGAGCGCCAGCACGGCGAGGCGCACGCCGCGCCAGGCCCCGCTCCCCGCATCGGCGACGCCCGCTCCGGCCAGCGCCGCGAAGAAGGGCACCCGCAGGGCCCCGTCGCGGCGCAGCGGCGCGCGCGGCAGCAGGAGGCGCGCGAGCAGCGGCAGCGGCAGCAGCGCCAGCATCCAGGGCCATTGCAGGGAAATCATGCGCGCGCCCGGATCCAGCGCCGCACGGCGGAGGACAGGCGCGCCGGATCGATGGGCGGCGCGGCGCCGGCATCGGGCGGCAGGTAGGGGGCCAGCGCCAGGAAGGCGGCGGTCTCGGCATCGAAACCGGCCTTGCCGGCGCACAGATACGCGGCCCAGTCGTCGCCGGTCTGCACCATCGCCTTGCCCTCCCCCGCCTGGGCGAGGCGCTTCATCACGCCGGAGGCGGCAGCGGCGAGCGCGCGCGCGTCCCCCGCCGGGGCCGAGCCGGCGCGGGCGTCGAACTCCCTGAGGGCCTGGTAGGCGAGCGTCCGGCGAAACCGCCATTCCCGCACGGCGAGCACCAGCAGCACCAGGACCAGAAGGGCCGCAAGGCCGATCCATCCCGGCGCCGGCGGCCAGAACGGCACGTCGGGCGGGGGATGGATGTCCCGCAGGCCCGGCAAGGCCCCGGTGGCGGCGGGGGTCGCGGATGGCGCCGGAACCGGCGCGGATGGAACGGGAGAGGTCATGCCGCCGGCCGCGTCCCGGCCGCCCGCGCCCGCAGCCGGCCGGGGTGGAGGATATCGGCCGGGTCCTCGGCGGTATCGAGGGCGAGGAAGGCCATGCCGCGCTCGCGGCACAGGCTCTCCACCTTCTCCCGGCGCTGGGCGAACAGCGCGGCGTAGGCGGCGCGCGCCCGGGGCCGCCCCACCTCCAGACGGGCGACCGACACGCCGTCCGACACCGGGTAGACACCCGATGTCGGCAGCGACGTCTCCAAGGTGTCGAAGACGAGAAGCGCCTTCACCTCCCCCCGCAGGGACAGGTGCTCGACCTCGCGCACGGCGGCGGCGTCGAGGTCCGAGAAATCGCTGATGAGGAACACCAGCGTCCCCGGCCGCACCATGGGGCGCAGGCGCAGGAGCGCTTCGGAGAAGCGCGGCTCCGCCCCGCCCGCCGGCTCGGCGGTGGCCTCGGCCACCCGCTTCACGAAGCCGAGGATGCGCCGCCGGCTGCGCTCCGGCTTGAAGGCGGTGATTCCGGACGGCGCCAGCACCAGCCCGCCGACCCGGTCGCCGCCGGCGATGCCCACCCAGGCGAGCAGCGCCGCCGCCCGCGCCGCCAGCACCGACTTGAAGCAGGCGCGCGTGCCGAAGCGCATGGCGCCGCGCGCATCCACCAGGATCAGCACCGGCCGCTCGCGCTCCTCCTGGAACAGCTTGGTATGGGTGCGCCCGGTGCGGGCGGTCACGCGCCAGTCGATGGTGCGGATATCGTCGCCGGGGTGGTAGGCACGGACCTCCTCGAACTCCATGCCGCGGCCGCGATAGGCGGAGCGATGGCCGCCATACTGGTAGGCCCGCACCTTTCCACCCGAGGCAAATCCACCCGATACGCGCGGGCGCGTCGCCACCAGCTCGCCGAGGGACGCGACGACGCCGAAGAGGGGATCGGGGACGGCCATGACCTGTGCCCCGCTCAGCCCACCGGCACCCGGGCGAGCAGCGTCTCGATGAAGTCGTCGCTGGTCACCCCGTCCGCCTCCGCCTCGAAGGTCATGACCACCCGGTGTCGGAGCACCGACCTGGCGATCACCTGCACGTCCTCCGGCACCACATAGGCGCGCTTGCGCCGCCAGGCATGGGCGCGGGCGCAGCGGTCGAGGGCGATGGTGCCGCGCGGGCTCGCGCCATAGGTGACGAGGCCGATGAGGTCCTCGCCGTAGAGCTCGGGGCGGCGGGTCGCCTGCACCAGCTGCAGCAGGTATTCCTCCACCGGCTCGGCCATGTGGGTGGCGAGCACCTCCCGCCGGGCGGCGAACACCACCTCCTGCGCCAGCGGGTCGCCGAACTCGATGGCCTCCCCCTGCGCCTCGCCGCGCACCAGCCGGAGGATCTCCCGCTCGGCGGCCACGTCGGGGAAGTCGATCTTCACATGCAGGAGGAAGCGGTCGAGCTGGGCCTCGGGCAGCGGATAGGTGCCCTCCTGCTCGATGGGGTTCTGCGTCGCCATCACCAGGAACAGGTCGGGCAGCGGATAGGTGACCCCGCCCACGGTGACCTGCCGCTCCGCCATGGCCTCCAGCAGCGCCGACTGGACCTTGGCCGGCGCGCGGTTGATCTCGTCGGCGAGGACGAAATTGTTGAACACCGGCCCGCGCTGGAAGCGGAACGAGCCGTCCTCCGGCCGGTAGATGTCGGTGCCGGTGAGGTCGGAGGGCAGGAGATCCGGCGTGAACTGGATGCGCTGGTCGGTGCAGTCGATGGCCCGGGCGAGGGCCTTGATGGCCTTGGTCTTGGCCAGCCCCGGCGCGCCTTCCGCCAGGAGGTGCCCGTCCGCCAGCACCGCGATCAGCAGCAGCTCCACGAAGGCGGGCTGGCCGAGGATGCACGCATTCATATAGGCCGCGAGCTCGTCGAAGGCCTGGTGGAGGCTCACGCGGTCCAACGCCGGCCGCGCCTTCGCGAAGGCGCCCGGCGCAAAGGCGCCTGGTGCGGGGGCGCCCGTGGCAAGGACCCCGGGGGCGAAGGCGGCGTCGCGTTTCGATGTCATGAAGGCCTTGTCCGGTCTCGGCTGTACCGGCTCCTTATAGCGGTGCGAACGTCGCACTGCAGCAAGCCAAACTTGTGCCTGCGCCGATTTTTCGCGCTGTCAAGCCGCGCGGAGCGGCAACCGGGTCCGGTGCGCGGGCTTATTTGACAGAAAGGCACTGCGGAAATCATCATTCCCGCTCGCGGGAGCGGGAATGTCCGCCGCGTCCGGCCGTGGCCACCGCCTGTCCGGATGAGACATCGGCCGGGCGGCAACCGGGGACCGGTTGAGCCCGCGCCATGGCGGGTGCAGGATCGCCCTCCCCTGCCGGAAAGGTCCCCTTCGTGTCTTCCGCACCTTCCGACGCCCGGCGCTCCGCGCCCGCCGTCGCCCGCAACCGCGGCCCCATCGGCGACCTGCTGCTGCCGCTCCTGCCCCCGTCCGGCGTGGTGCTGGAGATCGCCAGCGGCACCGGCGAGCACGCGGTCCATTTCGCCCGGCGGCTGCCGCACCTGACCTGGCAGCCATCCGACCCCTCGCCGCAGGCGCGCGAATCGATCGCCGCCTGGCTCGCCTCGGAGAGGTTGCCCAACCTCCGCCCGCCCCTCGCCCTCGACGCCGCCGCGGGCGACTGGCCGGTGGGTCCGGTGGATGCGATCGTATGCGTCAACATGCTGCACATCAGCCCGTGGGAGGCCACGCAGGGCCTGATGCACGGCGCCGGCCGGCGCCTGCCGCCGGGCGGACTGCTCTTCATCTACGGTGCCTTCCGCCAGACCGGGGTGCCCACGGCCGCCAGCAACGAGGCCTTCGACCAGGACCTCAAGCGCAACGATTCGCGCTGGGGCCTGCGCCACCTCGCCGACGTGGAGGCCTGCGCCGCCGGCCAGGGCCTGACGCTCGTGCGGGTGGAACAGATGCCGGCCAACAATCTTTCTCTCATCTTCCGCAAGGGCATGACGGTTTCGCCGGATACCGGCGCTGTGCCATAGTCCCGGCGACAGCACGGAAGCCGGAACGGACAGCGGAAGCACCGCCTCAGGAGCGAACATGGCGCGCGTCGTCGATCCCTTCATCAAGGTATCGTCCCCCCGTATCTTCCTGGTGCGGATGATCGTCTTCCTCGCCTTGTGCGTGGCACTCGCGGCGGTGCTGCACCGGCAGATCTTCAGCGCCTTCCTCAACAATCCGGGGCTCAACGGCGTCATCTTCGGCGTGCTCGCGGTGGGCATCATCCTCTCCATCCGGCAGGCGGCCCGGCTGTTTCCGGAGGTGGACTGGGTGAATTCCTTCCGCCTCTCCGATCCGGGCCTGGCCGTGGCGCGCCCGCCGACGCTGCTGGCGCCCATGGCGGCGCTGCTCGGGGACCGGATCGGCCGCATGGCCATCTCCCAGTCGACCATGCGCTCCATCCTCGATTCCATCGGCACCCGGCTCGACGAGAGCCGCGACATGGGGCGCTACCTCACCGGCCTCCTGGTTTTCCTCGGCCTGCTCGGCACCTTCTGGGGCCTCCTGGAGACGGTCTCCTCCATCGGCTCGGTCATCGGCGCGCTGCAGGTGGGGCCCGACGCCGCCTCCACCTTCGAGGACATGAAGACCGGCCTCTCCGCCCCCCTGGGCGGCATGGGCACGGCCTTCTCGTCCTCGCTGTTCGGCCTTTCGGGGTCCCTCGTGCTGGGCTTCCTCGACCTCCAGGCCGGGCAGGCCCAGACCCGCTTCTACACCGACCTCGAGGACTGGCTTTCCACCACCGTGCGCGACCTCGACGAGCCGGCGCGGGAGCGCGACGCGCCGCCCCCGCGCTACGCCTCGGCGGTGGCCGCCGCACCCGCGGCGCCGGCCCTCGCTTTGCCGCCGCCCGTCATCGATATCGACCCTCTCGTCACCGCCATCGGCCGGCTGGAGAAATCGGTGGCGGAAGCCGGCTCGCAGCGCGTCACCACCGCGATGGCGCAACTGGCCGAGAGCCTTCAGGGCCTCGTCACCCACATGCGGTCGGAACAGGCGCTGCTCAAGCAGATGATCGACGCCCAGGGCGCCCAGCAGGAAGAATTGAACCGTCTCGTCCGGCGCCTGGAGCAGGGTCCTTCCGACGCCGGCGCCCGTGGTCCGGGCAAGGGCTGAAGGGGGAGCTGAGCCATGGCCCTCGGCAGACGCAGCCGCGACCGTCACATCGACTATTGGCCGGGATTCGTGGATGCCCTGTCCACGCTGCTGCTGGTCTTCACCTTCCTGCTGTCGGTGTTCATGCTCACCCAGTTCTTCCTGACGCAGGAAATGTCGGGCAAGGACGACGTGCTCCAGCGCCTGCAGTCGCAGATCCGCCAGCTGACCGAGCTGCTCTCGCTCGAGCGCTCCGCCAGCCAGACGACGGAAACCGAGCTCGCCGGCGTGCGCGCGTCGCTGGAGGCGAGCGACGCCGAGCGCGACCACCTGCGCGGCCAGCTCTCCTCCGTCCCCGCCGCGCCGGACGAAGGCCGCGCCCGGGCCCTCTCCCGCGAGGTCGACCTGCAGAAGGACGTGGCCGCCCGCGCCGCCGCCCAGATCGAGCTGCTCAACCAGCAGATCTCGGCGCTGCGCCGGCAGATGGCGGCGCTGGAGGAAGCGCTCAACGTCGCCGAGAAGCGCGACGTGGAAAGCCAGACCAAGATTTCCGACCTCGGCCGCAGGCTCAACGTGGCCCTCGCCCAAAGGGTGCAGGAGCTGACGCGGTTCCGCTCGGAGTTCTTCGGCCGCCTGCGCGAGATCCTCGGCAACCGGCCGGACGTGCGGGTGGTGGGGGATCGCTTCGTGTTCCAGTCGGAGGTGTTCTTCGATCCCGGCTCGGCCACCCCGCGCCCCGAGGCGCGGGCGGAGCTGGACAAGCTCGCCGGCGCCATCCTCGAGCTCGAGAAGAGCATCCCGTCCGACGTTTCCTGGGCCCTGCGCATCGACGGGCATACGGACAACCGGCCCATCGCCACGGCGCAGTTTCCCACCAACTGGGAACTGTCGGCGGCGCGCGCCATCGCGGTGGTGCAATATCTCATCGGCAAGGGGGTGAGCCCGCAGCATCTCATCGCCGCGGGCTTCGGCGAGTACCAGCCCATCGACACCGCCAGCACCGACGAGGCCCGCGCCCGCAACCGCCGCATCGAGCTGAAGCTCACCGAGCGCTGACGGTGCCGCCCGCCCCCGGCGTCACGGCGCCGAACGGTCGAGCGGCACCTCGCCCACGGGCATCACCTCGGCGATGATCTCGTAGGAGCGCAGGCGGGCGGCGTGGTCGAACACGTCGGAGACGATCATCACCTCGTCCACGCCGGTCTCGGCGATGAAGGCCTCCAGGCCCGCCTTCACCGCCTGCGGCCCGCCCACCACCGAGCGGGCGAGGAAGCGCTGGGCCTGCGCCTTCTCCAGGGGCGACCAGTAGGTGTCGATGTCGTCGACGGGCGGCTGGCTCAGGCCGCGCTCGCCGCGGAAGATGCCGGTCACCGACATCTGCTGCGTGGTGGCGAGGCGGCGCGCCTGCGCGTCCGTGTCGGCGGCGACCACGTTGATGCCGGCCATGGCATAGGGCCGGTCCAGCTGCTCCGACGGCTGGAAGCGGCTGCGATAGACGTCGAGGGCCGGCAGCAGCTGCTCCGGCGCGAAGTGCGAGGCGAAGGCGTAGGGCAGGCCGAGGGCCGCCGCCAGCTGCGCGCCGTAGGTGCTGGAGCCGAGGATCCACAGGGGCACCTGCGTCCCCGTGGCCGGCACGGCGTGCAGCGTCTGGCCCTCGCCCGCGGGCCGGAAATAGGCCTGCAGCTCCAGCACGTCGTTGGGGAAATTGTCGGCGTTGGCGAGCGAGCGGCGCAGCGCCCGCATGGTGGTCTGGTCGGTGCCCGGCGCCCGCCCGAGGCCGAGGTCGATGCGGCCGGGAAAAAGATGCGCCAGGGTGCCGAACTGCTCGGCGATCACCATGGGCGCGTGGTTGGGCAGCATGATGCCCCCCGCCCCCACCCGGATGCGCTGCGAGCCGGCGGCGATGTGCGCCACCACCACCGCGGTCGCGGCGCTGGCGATGCCCTGCATGTTGTGGTGCTCGGCGACCCAGATGCGGCGATAGCCCCAGTCTTCCGCATGGGCGGCGAGGTCGCGGGCCTGGTCGAGGGCTTGGCGCGCATCGGCACCCTGCCGCACGCGGACGAGATCGAGGATGGAACGAAATGCCATGACGGGCCTTCAGCTGGACGGGGCCCGCGGCCGACGAGCCCGGGCGGATCAGGCCATGGAGATAGGTATGCGGGTGGCCGATGGAAACCACCCCGCCTCCCATCATCGGCGGGGCATCGTCCATCTTGCCGGCGCAGACGCCGCAGGCGGGCGCGACCAGGACGCTGGCGGCGGGCGGCCCGACAGGGCAGCGTTCCGCTCCCCATCGGCCTCTCAGGGCCGGAGCGCGCGGCGCAGCACCTTGCCCGAGCCGGTATGGGGCAGGGCCTCGACGAAGACCCAGGCGCGCGGACGCTTGTAGTCGGCGAGGTGGGCCGCCGCATGCTGCTCCAGAGCGGGCACGTCGGCCACCGCCCCTGCATTGAGCACGACGAAGGCGGTGACCACGCTGACATCCCCCGAGACGGCTTCCTTCACGGCCACCTCGGCCACCGAGGCGTGCTCGGCGATGGCGCGCTCCACTTCCTCCGGTGCGACGCGATAGCCGAAGGCGTTCATCTGGTCGTCGGCGCGGCCCTCGTACCAGAGGTAGCCGTCGGCATCGAAATGCGCCACGTCGCCGGTGAGGAACCAGTCCCCGCGCAGGACGGCGGCGGTCTCCTGCGGCAGGCGCCAATAGCCGAGCATCAGGCCGGGGTCGGAACGGTGGACCGCGATGACGCCGCTCTCCCCGGCCGGCAGCGGCTGGCCGGCATCGGGGCCCTCCCCCGCCACCGGCAGCACCGCGATGCGCCGGCCCGCCTGCGGCCGGCCGGGACTTCCCGGGCGGGTCGGCACATGGGGGCCGGAGGAGACATAGGTGGAGATCTCGCTCATGCCGAGCGCCTCGTAGAGGGGCCGGCCGGTGGCCTCCACCCATTCGCGATGGAGCGCCGGCTTGAGCGCCTCCCCGGCGGTGAGGCCGTGGCGCAGGGCCGGAAAGCGGCCGGGCGCGACCTGCCCGTATTTCAGGATGCGGCGATAGAGGCTCGGCACCGCCGCGAACAAGGTGGCGCCGGTCACCTCCAGCAGGTCGGGCCAGGCCTGTGGCGGGCGCTCGCCGAGATGGACGATGCTGGTGGCGCCCACGGACCAGGGGTCCATCAGGCCGGCGCCGAGGGTATAGGTCCAGTTGAAGGCGCCGGCATGGAACAGGCGGTCGTCCGGGCGAAGGCCGTACCAGCCCTCGCGCATGGGCCTGCGGCCGAGGGCGACGCGCTGGGCGTGGGCCACCCCCTTCGGCCGGCCGCTGGTGCCGGAGGTGTAGACCAGGAAGGCGAGGTCGTCCGCATCCGTATGGGCGAAGTCCGCCGGCGAGGCGGCGCGCAGGCGTCCGATCTCCACCGGACCGAGGACGATGGCCTCCCCGGCCTCGGTCGGCATGGCGCAGGAGCCGTCGCCCACCACCAGGCGCGCGCCCGAATCGGCGAGGATGAGATCCACCTCGCGGTCGGTGAGCATGGTGGAGGTGGGGATGGGGGCGAGGCCCGCCGCGATCGCTCCGAAGAACAGCAGCGGAAAGGTGGAAGTGTTGCCCACCCGCAGCAGCACCCGTTCGCCCCGCGCAAGGCCGTAGCCGCCGAAGCCGCCGGCCACCCGCGCGACCGCGTCGATGATCTCGCCATAGGTCCAGGTTTCGACGATGCGGCCGTCCGGCCCTTCCGCCACGAGCAGCGCCGGCTTCCGGGGATCGGCGCCGCCGGCGAGGCAGTAGCGGGCGAGATTGAAAGGCACGGCGGGGCGGACCCCGGCTTCGGCCGGGGCGGGGGCGGAAGGGCGCGCGTCGGTCATGGGGCGATCATGGACCGGCGCCGGCGTCCCGCACCAGACGGCGGCGGGGAAAAAGCGCGCGGCGCCGCCCGGCGGGGGTCCTTGGTCACCGGCAGAGGAAGCCGCCGTCCACCGGCAGGATATGGCCGGTGATCATGGACGCCATGCCGCTCGCGAGGAACAGGACCGCGTCCGCCACCTCCTCCGGCTCGGCGATGCGGCCGAGGGGCATCAGCGCCTCGATCTGGGCAAGGCGCTCGGGATCCTGCATCAGCGGCGCGATGAAGGGGGTGCGCACCCAGGTGGGCGCCACCGCGTTCACCCGGATCCGCGCCGGCGCGAGCTCCACCGCGAGGGCGCGGGTGAAGTTCACCACCGCGCCCTTGCTCGCCTGGTAGGCGGGGTTGGGATAGGGCCCGCCGCCGGACAGGCCCATGATCGACGAGATGTTCACGATGGCGCCGCCCTGCGCCTTCAGCGCCGGCACCGCCGCGCGGGTGCACAGGAAGGCACCGGTGACGTTGACGGCGAACACGCGTTCCCATTCGCCCAGGGACAGCTCGCTCACCCCCTTGCGGATGGACAGGCCGGCATTGTTGACGAGGATGTCGAGCCGGCCCTGCGCCGCCGCCGCCGAGGCGATACCATCGGCCACGCCGGCCTCGTCGGTCACGTCGAGCGTGAGGGGGGAGGCGCTGCCGCCGGCCTCCGACAGGGCCAGCGCCGCCGCTTGGGCCGCCGTCCCGTCGCGATCGGCGAGCACCACATGCGCGCCCTTGGCCGCAAGGGAGCGACACACCGCCAGGCCGATGCCGCTCGCCGCGCCGGTCACCAGCGCCACCTTGCCCGAAAGATCGAGATCCGCCGCCATCTGCCCGCACCCTCCCCGTGGTGTCCCGCGCGACCCGTTCACCGGCGCGCTCGGCTCGTGCCCTGATCGGGGAAACCGGCGCCAAATTCAACAGGGGGCGCGCCGATTGGCCAGCGACAGGCAGAGTCTCGCGGGCGGGGCCATGTTCCCGGGCCGTGTTCCCGGACCATGCTCCCATGGCCACGGCAGTGGGACGGGCCGGCTCCGCCGGCTTCGGCCCGCCCCGCCTCCCCGCTTCGGTCATGCCGCGCTGCGGTCGTCCGCCAGCTTCGGATAGTCGGTGTAGCCCTTCGCCCCGCCGCCATAGAAGGTCGCCCGGTCATAGGGGGTCAGCGGCGCGCCGCGGCGGATGCGCTCCACCAGATCCGGATTGGAGATGAAGTAGCGGCCGAAGGCGATGGCGTCGGCATGGCCGGCCGCGACGCAGGCTTCCGCGGTCTCGGGACGGAAGTTGCCCGCTGTGATCAGCACGCCGGGCCAGAGCGGACGGAACAGTTCCGCCGCCGCGGGGACGCCCTTGTGGTCCACATCCGCCCGCCCGGCGCCGCTGGCGCGGGGCTCGATGAGATGCAGGTAGGCAAGTCCCAGCCGGGCCAGCTCGCCGACGACATAGGTGTAGAGCGGCAGCGGCTCGGCCTCGCCGCTGTCATTGGCCACGCCGAACGGGGACAGCCGGATGCCGACCCGTTCCGCGCTCCAGGCGGCCACCACGGCCTGCGCCACCTCCAGCATCAGCCGCGCGCGGTTCTCCATGGAGCCGCCGTAACGGTCGGCGCGGTGGTTGGTGCGGGACTGAAGGAACTGCTCCAGCAGGTAGCCGTTGGCGCCGTGGATCTCGACCCCGTCGAACCCGGCTTCCCGCGCATTGCGCGTCGCCTGCACGTAATCGTCGATGATGCCCGAAATCTCCTCGGTCTTGAGCGCGCGCGGCGTCTCATAGGGCACCGGGGTGAAATCGGGACCCAGGGCGTTGCCCTGCGGCGCGATCGCCGAGGGCGCCACCGGCAGTTGCCCCTCCGGCTGGAGCAGGCGGTGGGAGATGCGGCCCACATGCCAGAGCTGGAGCACGATCCGCCCCCCCTTGTCGTGGACCGCGCGCACCACCTCGCGCCAGCCGGCGACCTGCGCGCCGGAATAGATGCCCGGCGTGGTCGGGAAGCCCTGCGCGGTGGCCGAGATGGGCGAGGCCTCCGAGACGATCAGGCCGCCTCGGGTGGCGCGCTGCGCGTAATAGTCCACGGTGAGCGGGCCGGGCACGTGGCCGGGCACCACCGCACGCGAGCGGGTCAGCGGCGCCATCACGACCCGATGCTCAAGGCTGATCGCCCCCACCTGCAGGGGCTCGAAAAGAGCAGTCGTCATCGGCAATTCTCCTCGTTGAACCGGAAGTCCCATCTTACCGTCCCGCGGGCGGGCCGCGCAAAGGCGATGCATGCTCGGGAGCCCGGAGAGCACCGAGAACCGCGACGGCCCGCAGAAGCCGGATGAGGTGAGGGGACGGAGCATGGTCCGGGACGGCGCATGCCGGTGCCCCGCCCGCGAACGATGGTTCACGCTCGCGCCGGAGGGAACACCAACGGCCCCGGCCGAGTTTACTCCGCCGCGGTCGATCGCAATCCGTGTCACCATAGGAGCCTGCACATGAACAAGTTCGGAAAGGCCGTCTGGCAGGGCGGGATCAAGGACGGCAAGGGTGCCATCTCCACCGAGAGCGGAGCACTTTCGGACTATCCGTATGGCTTCGCCAGCCGCTTCGAAGGGCAGCCGGGCACCAATCCGGAGGAGCTGGTCGGCGCCGCCCACGCCGGCTGCTTCACCATGGCCCTGTCGCTCATTCTCGGCGAGGCGAAGCTGGTGGCCGAGAAGATGGAGACGCGGGCGGACGTGACGCTCGAGAAGCTCGCCGACGGATTTTCGATCACCGCCGTTCACCTCACCCTCAAGGCGCGCATTCCCGGCGCCGACAAGGCGACATTCGAGGAGCTGGCGGCGAAGGCGAAGGCCAATTGCCCGGTCTCGAAGCTGCTCAAGGCGACGATCACCCTCGACGCCACGCTGGAGGCGTGACGCGACGCGGGTCGCGAACGCGCCTCGGGTTCCTTGCCGGACCTGAGGCGGCTCGCGGCGCCGCGCGATGGCGCGGCGCGGGCTCGATACTTCCGTATGAGCAGGCCATATCTTCATAGGCTATTGATAGACAACAGTAAAATTGAGGCTCAGGCGGGTCGGGCGCTAGGATGGCTTCACTCAGAAAGGAGTGTTTGCCATGTCCATCAAGTCCACCATCCTTGCCATCGGCCTTGCCTCCACCGTGCTCTCCGCCGCCGGCGCGGCCTTCGCCGATCCGATGATCGGTCCCGAGAATCGCGAGCAGTACGCTGTCTCCGCGCAGGAATCGCTGGTGCCCACCTCCAGCGCCGCGGCCGCCCGTGAAGCCGCCAGGCTCGGCCGGCCCAGCGCCTTTGGCACGCCGGGGCCGTACTACACCAACGAAGGCCCGTTCAGCTCGGCCGATCCCCACTGGGGCGCCGCCCGGGATGCGGACGACAACTGATCCCGGCACATCGAGACAGATAGAGTTTGAAAGAAGCGGGGTCGCGGCGCGGCCCCGTTTTCCTTGTCCCGCCCGGCGGCCGCCGCATCGCCGGCTCAGCCCCGCCGCCGCGCGAGAGCGAGATCAGAGAGGGCCGGGCCGGCCGCTCACCACCGTGCGGATGGCAAAGGACGACTGGATGCGCGCCACCCCGGGCAGGCGCGAGAGCACTTCCTTGTGCAGGCGCTCATACTCGGCGGCATTGCGGACCTCGATCTTGAGCACATAGTCGGAGAGGCCCGTCATCAAATAGCAGTCGATGATCTCCGGGCACCGGCGCACCGCCGCCTCGAAGCGGTTGAGGAACTCCTCCGTCTGGCGATCGAGGGTGATCTGCGTCAGCACCACGAGGCGTTCCGCCGGCCCCGGCGTCTCGACGATGGCGGTATAGCCCCGGATCACGCCGCCGCGCTCCAGCAGCCGCACGCGCCGCAGGCAGGCGGAAGCGGAAAGCCCCACCGCCTCGGCCAGGTCCGCATTGGACATGCGGCCGTCGGCGCGCAGCAGCCTGACGATATGGGCGTCGATGTCGTCCAGGGTCACCGTTCGAACCTTGTGCGAATGGTTTGCAGATTATTTCAACCAACTCTTTCCAAACCGCATACCCTAATAGCAAATCACAGGACATTTCGCATGTTATGCGCCTAGGATATTGCCTATTGCCGCCACCCGAAGTGCCTCCATGACGGTCATGCCGATTTTTCCCCCGGCCCGCGAGGATCCCGCATTCGCCCGGGCCGGCGCGGTCCTTACCATCGACCTGCGCGCCATCACCGGAAACTGGCGGGCGCTGGCGCGGCGTTCCGGTGCGGCCGAATGCGCCGCCGTGCTCAAGGCGGACGCCTACGGCCTCGGCATGGACCGGGTCGCGCCCGCCCTGGCGGCGGCCGGATGCCGAACCTTTTTCGTCGCCCATCTTGAGGAAGGCATCGCGCTGCGGCGCATCCTGCCCGATGGCGCGCGCATCGGCGTGCTGCACGGGCCCATGCCCGGCACGGAAGCGGAATTCCCGGCGCACCGGCTGCTGCCCGTGCTGAACAGCGCCGAGCAGGTGGAGGGCTTCGCGCGCCTCGCGGCGGCTGCGGGCCGGCGATACCCGGCGATCGTGCAGAGCGACACCGGCATGTCGCGGTTCGGCCTGTCCCGGCCGGACCTCGACCGTCTCCTGCACACGGGCGCCCTCGCCGGCATCGACCTCGTGCTCCACATGAGCCATCTCGCCTGCGCGGACGAGCCCGCCCACCCGGCCAACAGCGCGCAGCGGACGGCCTTCCTGGCGGCCTGCGCCCGCCTGCCCGGCGTGCCGGCGAGCCTTTCCGCCTCGTCGGGCATCTTTCTCGGCCCGACTATCATTTCGATCTCGTGCGGCCGGGCGCGGCTCTCTACGGCATCGCGCCGCAGGCCGGCGCGCCCAATCCCCTGCGTCTCGCGGTGCGCCTCGAAGGCCGGGTGGTGCAGCTGCGCGAGGTTCCCGCCGCCACCGCCATCGGCTATGGCCATACGGCGCGGACGGGAGCGCGGACCCGCCTCGCCACCGTGGGCGTGGGCTATGCGGACGGCTTCCTGCGCAGCCTCTCCAATGCCGGCGCCGCGTGGCGCGACGGCGTGCGGCTGCCCATCGTCGGCCGCATCTCCATGGACAGCGTCGTCCTCGACGTGAGCGCGCTCCCGGACGGCGCGCTCGCCCCGGCGACGGCGTGGACCTCATCGGCCCGGACCAGGACCTCGACGCGCTCGCCGGCGCCGCCGGTACCATCGCCTATGAGATCCTTGCCAGCGTCGGCGCGCGCTACCTGCGCCGCTACATCGGCCATTGACGGAGCAAGCCCATGCGCATCCTCATTCTTGGCAGCGGGGTCGTCGGCACGACGTCGGCCTATTACCTGTCGAAGGCCGGCCACGAGGTGACCGTGCTGGACCGCCAGGATGCCGCCGGCATGGAAACCTCCTTCGCCAATGCCGGGCAGGTGTCCCCCGGCTATTCCGCTCCGTGGGCCGGGCCCGGCATCCCGGTGAAGGCCATCAAGTGGCTGCTCATGCACCACCGTCCGCTGGTGCTGTGGCCGAGCCTCGATCCCAAGCTCTATCTCTGGCTCGCCCGCATGCTGGCCAACTGCACCGAGGACGCCTATCGCCGCAACAAGGCGCGCATGGTGCGTCTCGCCGAGTACAGCCGCGACGCCCTCGATTCGCTGCGCACCGAGACCGGCATCGCCTATGACGAGCGCACCCTCGGCACCCTGCAGCTGTTCCGCACCCAGAAGCAGCTCGACCATGTGCATTCCGACACCGAGGTGCTTGACACCCACGGCGTGCGCTACGAGGTGCTGGACCCGGCCGGCTGCATCCGCGCCGAGCCGGCTCTGGCCCCGTGCGGGAGAAGATCGCGGGCGGCCTGCGCCTGCCCGGCGACGAGACCGGCGATGCCCACATCTTCACCCGGCGCCTCGCGCAGATCTGCGCGAGGCAGGGCGTCACCTTCCGCTACGGGGTCACGGTGGAGGCGCTCCACCACGAGGCCGGCCGCATCTCCGGCGTGGCGCTGAAGGGCGGCGAGGTGGTGAGCGCCGACTCAGCGATGAAGGTGGCCCCGGCCACATCGGTGGCAGGCAGATGGCAACAAACTCCTCTCCACCATATCGAGCGGCAAAGTCACCGGGTCGGCGAATCGAGCGAGCGAGCTGCCTAGCGACCCGGGTTAGCACCACATCGCCGACACCGTGCCCATGCCGATCATTGATGCGCTTGAAGTGATCCACGTCGATCAGCAGGACCGCGAGAGGCGTCCGGTGCCGCGCCGCCCGCTGCATCTCGGAGGCGAGAGCAAGGTCGAAGGCGCGGCGATTGGGCAAACCGGTCAATTGATCCGTGACGGCGAGCACTTCGAGTTGCTCCTCCACTTCCTGGCTGTGCAACAACGCGAGATGTAGGGTCCGGATCAGCAGAATGAGAAGCACGCACACGGCGATGGTGAGCGCCGACAAGATCATCGCGCTCACGATCCATTAGCTCAAGGCCGCTTCGGTGGAAATCCCGACCGACAGGATGAGGGGGTATCCCTCAATTCTGGTGTGAAGGTAATATCGGCTCACCCCATCGAAGACGGAGCGGTCAGCAAAGGCTTCTCGGGCCCATCTTACCATGCGTTGGAACACGGGCGATGTGGCAAGGCTCACACCCGTGTTGCCCTTTCCGTCCGTCGATGGATGTC
Organism: Xanthobacter dioxanivorans; assembly: GCF_016807805.1. Taxonomy (NCBI): domain Bacteria; kingdom Pseudomonadati; phylum Pseudomonadota; class Alphaproteobacteria; order Hyphomicrobiales; family Xanthobacteraceae; genus Xanthobacter; species Xanthobacter dioxanivorans. The sequence goes on from NZ_CP063362.1 coordinate 5,965,055, forward strand.
GAAAAATGACCGTGCCATCGATGCGTGTCAGAGCGACGACACTCCTTGGGCCGAGATCCACATGGTCCAGCAGCGACTGGAAGAAGGCGATACGCAGCGCTGCGATGACCACACCTTCGAACCGTCCATTTGGGCCGGTTAACCTCCGGCTCAGGGCAATGCTCGGGTCACCCGCCCGCAGCCTGCTTTCGAAGGGAGCACTGACATACGTATCGCCCCGGCCTCGGACCTGCGCTTCAAAATAGTCCCGATCGGAAAAATTGCCCTTCCGTGGCTGCACCGACCCAGAATCGTAAACGATCGATGCTCCCTCTCGATCGAGCACGAGCATGGACCCGAGGAACTGCGCGCCAGTTGCCCGATCAAAGAGGACCATTTGGCGAAGCTCAGGACTGAGGTCGCTCAAACCAGATGTTGCGACAGCCTCCTGCGCCCCACGCAGGGAGAGGTCGAGCACGCTGAGGTTTCGACTGATGCTCGATGAAATCGTGTTTAGCACGTTCTCGGCCGAGCGAAGCGCCAACAGCCATGTTTCCTGATAGGAGCGCCAGAGCGTCAGCCCCTGTACAGTGATGATGATGACAATGAGCGTTGCCACGACCAAAGGCACGTATCGACCCGTAACAAGCCGCCGCATATCCTTCCACCCCACCTTCCGGCTTCAGCTGTGCCTTGACTGCAACGATCATGCATCCTAAAATTTTGACTTGGCAACTGGATGGCCTATAGAAAATAAATCGCGTCCATTTCATTATTTGATGTTGTGGATCCTGCAGCTGCGACCGAAATGCCTATCCTCGTTTTTCCGTTTTTGTGCTTCCGCATCAGCCTCGCCTCTGCGTCATGGCCTATAATGAGGTTGTCCACCCGAAGCCCTGACCGGGGCGGACAAGAGCCGGGCGCCACTGTCATCAGCGGCGTCCGGCTTGTTCACTCTGCCTCCAGCGCCGCGTCGTAATGGAATAACGACGACCGTCAGGATCACCCCGCCCTCCTCTTGACTTCGATGGCATGATCCACGCCACATCTGCAGGATCGCCGCAAGTAGGCCTCAGCCGTCGACATCTTCTGCCGTGGATATGCAGTTGGCGACGGTCATCTCATTGCCTTCCCGCGTCGGCGCCCCGCGGCGCTGGGCCGCCCCCGGCTCCGGATCAGTTCCCCAGCTTGGTGCCAGGCGCTCCACGCCTGCATCCGCACCATCATCTGGCCGGGAAAGCGCATCACGTCGGCGCTCAGTCGGTGGCGGAGCCCCTGGAGCCGGTGAACCTGAACGGCCTGCTGGCCGATCTTGCGGCGGAGCTTTCCGCATCGGGCCCACCCGTCACCCTCATTGTGTCGCCGCCGCACATCCTCCCGCTCCGCCGGATGGCGCTGCACCGCGCGCTGCGCAACCTCCTGGAGAACGCCCAGCGCTATGGAGCGGGCGCGACGGTCGGGATCAGCCCTGCCGGGACAGAGACCTTCATCATCATCGACGATGCCGGACCGGGCATCCCGGAGGCGGATCTGGAGCGGGTGTTCGACCCCTTCGAGCGGCTGGAGACCTCCCGCTCGCGCGAGACCGGCGGCGCAGGCCTCGGCCTTCCCATCGCCCGCGCCATCCTGCGCGCCCATGGGGGCGAGGTGAGCCTGTCCAACCGACCGGAAGGCGGGCTGCGGGCAACGGTCCGCCTGCCGGCAGCGAACCAAGGGGCCAAAAGCTCGGGTGAACGCGTCGCGTAAGGTCTAGCCCCGCCGCTCGCGCCAGCCAAGCCAAACGAGGGCGAGGACCGCGAGGGCGAGCCAGGGCAGGAGCACCGCGTTCATGATCTGCCAGCCGAGCAGGTGCAGCATGGCGCCGGCGCCGAGCGAGGTCGCCACCCGACGATGAAGATCACGAGGTCGTTGGCCGCCTGCGCCTGCGCGCGCTCTTCCGGCGCGTAGCATCGCGTGAGCAGCGTGGTGCCGCCGATGAACAGGAAGTTCCAGCCCACGCCCAGCAGAACGAGCGCAGAGGCGAAGGCGAGGAATTGCGTGCCCGACAGGGCGATCAGAACATGACCCGCCAGCAGGAACGCCCCGGCCAGCATCACCTTGAGCACCCCGAAGCGGGAGATCAGAGCGCCGGTGAAGAAGGACGGCAGGAACATGCCCAGCACATGCAGCTGGATCACCGTCGCCGCGGCCGAGAGGTCGTGCTGATGGTGCAGCATGGCGAGCGGGGTCGCCGTCATGGCGAGGATCATCACGCCATAGCCCGTGGCCGCGCCGAACAAGGCGACGAGATAAGCGGGCTGCCGGATGATCGCGCCTAAGGGGCGCCCGCCGCCCGATGCGCTCCGCGCGGGCCGCGGTACGTCCACGCCCTGCAGGAGACCCGCCGCCAGCAGCGAAATGACGGCGAGGATCAGGAACGAGCCGGCATAGCCCGCCGACAGCAAGGGGCCGCCGAAGCGCCCGAGGATCGGTCCGGCAATGGCGGCCACCACCCCGCCCGCAAGAACGAAGGAGATGGCGCGGGGGCGGAAGGCGTCGGTGGCCACCTCCGCCGCGGCGAAGCGATAGAATTGCGCGAAGGCCTGATAGGCGCCGACGAGGCCGGTCCCGAGGCAGAGCAGCGGCAGCGACGCATAAAAGATCCCGAGCGCCCCCAGGAGGCCGCCGAGGGTTCCCAGAACGGCGCCCGCCACGAAGCCGATCCTTCGCCCCACGCGGGCCATCCACAGGGATGCCGGGGCGATGCCGATCGCCGTCCCGAGGAACATGGCCGCAACCGGCAGCGTGGCGAGTTCCGGCGCGGGGGTGATGGCGGCCCCGGCGAGGCCGGCGACCGTCATCACCATGACGGACGCCGTCTGGAACAGCGCCTGGGCGGCGGATAGCAGCGCGACCTGCCGGATCATGCGGCTTCGCGGCATCGCCTGCGCAATGGCGGGTGCCGTCATCAGAACACCAGAACCTTGTCGGCAGAGACGGTGACGGCCGAGAGTTCATCCATGGTGCTGCGCCGGGAGCCCGGCGTCACATCAGCATCGCAGAGGCCCCGGGCGTCCATGCAGGTGCCGCACAAAAGCACCTCGCCCTTGCCGGCGAGGACCCGCTTCAGCATGCGCTCCGCATTGTAATAGCCGTCCGGCGTCTTCTGGCCCGCCTTCGCGGCGGCGACGGCATCCGCCATGAGGAACACGGTGACCCGGTTTTCCGCATCCTGCTTGAGAATGCCGGCGGCGAGGCGCAGGCCGTTATAGACGCGTTCCGTGCCGTAGGGCGGATCGTTGAGAATGAACAGCACGTGCATGTCCGACTCCGGCGGTTCCCCACGATGCCCTTGCGGCATGGGCAGGATCATTATACGTTCAAGTTATCTCTTGAATGATGTATCGTTACCGCCATGTGCAAGTCAACGGACCCCAAACGCGCTCTGTTCGCTGAGTTGGCCGCGGTAGCGCGCGCCCTCGGCCACGAGCACCGCGTGGAATTGCTGGAGCACCTCGCCCAGGGCGAGCGCAGCGTGGAGGCGCTGGCGCGGCTGACCGGGCTCTCCATGGCCAATGCCTCCCAGCACCTGCAGCAGCTGCGCCGCGCGGGCCTGCTGGAGGCCCGCCGCGACGGCAAGTTCGTCCTCTACCGGCTGGCGGACGACGGGATCGTCCAGCTCATGTCGGTGCTGCGGCAGACGGCGGAACGCAACATCGCGACGGTCGGCGCTTTGCTTGCGCGTTATTTCGACGGGCGGGACGGGCTTGAGCCCATCGGCCGCGCCGACCTTGTGGAACGCGCGCAGGCGGGCCTCGTCACGGTGGTCGACGTGCGGCCTCGCGAGGAGTTCGACCTCGGTCACGTGCCCGGAGCCCTCAGCGTCCCGCTTGAGGAGCTGGACGCGCGTCTCGCCGAGCTCGATCCGGCGACGGAGATCGTCGCTTATTGTCGCGGCGCCTATTGCCTGCTCGCGGTGGAGGCTGTCGCACGCCTGCGCGCCAAAGGCTTCTCGGCCCGCCGCATGGAAGACGGCATGCCGGAATGGCGCGCCGCGGGACTGCCGGTCGCGGCGGGCTGACGCGACGCCATCGCCCGAAGTCCAAACCAAAAATGGGAGAAACGCCAATGTTCAAAATGCTATCGGGCGTGCTTGCCTTGGGGCTCCTCGCGGCCGTGCCTGCGGCGCCGGCAGCCGCCCTGGACCTTCCCGGCCCGCTGGTGTCGAGCGAATGGCTCGCAGCCCACCAGGACGAGGTTCTCGTCCTCGACGTGCGCAATGACGACACCAGCTACAAGGAAGGCGGCCACCTCATCGGCGCGGTGCCTCTCGACTTCCGCAAGGTCCGTGGCACCACCACCGAACGCGGCGTGGAAATCACCGACATGAACCTCCCGCCCGAGGCGTTCTCGGCGCTCATGCGATCGGCCGGGGTGAACGACGACACCGCGGTCGTGCTCACCCACCGCGGACGGGGACCGGACGATGCGGGTTATGCCGCCTACGTCTATTGGCAGCTCAAATATTATGGCCACGACAAGGTGGCCATCTTGGACGGCGGCACGACGAAATGGGTGGCCGAGAACCGCGAAGTGTGGGGCGAGGACGAGGCGGCGCAGATGGGGAATTTCAAGGCCCGGCCCGCGCGGCGTGAATTCCTTGCCGACACGGCCCAGATGGAGGCGCTCCAGACGCGCAAGGATGCGGGCATCCTCGACGCCCGGTTCTTCAGCTTCTATGTGGGCCTGGAGAAGCGCCCGAACATCGCGAAGGCGGGCCACATTCCCGGCGCGACCCTGTTTCCCTTCGATGCGAACTTCGCCGCCAACGGCACCTATCGCCCGAAGGAGGAACTCGCCCGCGCCTATGCCGCCGTCGGCCTTGGCCCGCAGCAGGCGGTGGCGGCCTATTGCAATACGGCCCATGTCTCCGCCATCTCGTGGTTCGTGATGCACGAACTGCTCGGCTACAGGGACGTCATGCTCTATGACGGCTCCATGCTGGCCTGGAGCAAGCACGGCCTGCCGGTCGAGACGCAGCTCAGATAACAAGGCGGACGGAGCCGATACCCCTGGAGCTTGCCGACCTCACCCTCGAACTGAAGCGACCCGGTGCAAAGCCCGTCGCGCCACGGCAATCTGACACGCGCTATACGATGATGTTCGGCGAAGAGCCCGGCTCTCGCTGGGTCATTGACGGCCATATCCGCGGCGGGCACCGGCCCTTCGACGTGCGCCAGGGTGAGCGGGCGGAGATGACCTTCATGAACCCCACATCCATGATGCACCCGATGCACCTGCACGGGCATCATTTCCAGGTGGTGGGCATCGGCGGACAGCGCTTTTCCGGGCCTGTGGGCGATACGGTGATCGTCCCCGCCCATGCGCCGGTGACCATCGCCTTCGACGCGGGCCAGAAAAGGCCGTGGTTCCTCCACTGCCACCTCTGCCATATGACGCTGGGGCGCGCAGCGTATCGGGGCGAGGGCGCATGAGCCCTTGTGGGCGCCGGTCGGGTTCGTCAAGGTGAGAGCCATGATGCATGCTCGTGCTCAGGACACCGATAAGCGCCCGTCGATCCCGAGAACCGTCTGGGCGCTCGGGTTCGTGAGCATGTTCATGGATATCTCCTCGGAGATGATCCATGCGCTGCTGCCCCTCTTTCTCACGGCCACGCTTGGGGCCAGCGTGGCCGTGGTGGGCCTCATCGAGGGGGCGGGCGAATCCACCGCCGCCATCGTGAAGGTCTTTTCCGGCTACCTGTCCGACCGCATCGGCCGGCGCAAGCCGCTGATCCTCATCGGCTATGGATTGGGCGCCGCGTCGAAGCCGTTCTTCGCCCTCGCCGGCGCGCCGGCCATGGTGTTCGCCGCGCGCTTCGCCGACCGCATCGGCAAGGGGATCCGCGGCGCGCCGCGGGACGCGCTGGTGGCGGATGTCACGCCGCCTTCCATCCGCGGGCGCGCCTACGGGGTACGCCAGGCGCTCGATACGGTCGGGGGTTCCTCGGCCCGCTCCTCGCCATCGCGCTGATGGCGCTGTTCGCCGACGACATGCGAACGGTGTTCTGGTTCGCCCTCATCCCCGGCGCGCTCGCGGTGGCGTGCGTCATCCTGGGGGTCGAGGATCTGGGGGTCGAGGATCGCGCCATCGGGGAGGAGGGCGCCATCGGCCGTCCGCCGCCGGTGCGCCTCGCCGATCTCCGGCAGTTCGACGGCGCATTCTGGGGCGTCGTCGCCATCGGCGTGGTGTTCACCCTTGCGCGATTCAGCGAAGCCTTCCTCGTGCTGAAGGCGCACGACGAGGGCCTGCCGCTGGCCTTCGCGCCGCTTGTTCTCGTGGCCATGAACGTCGTCTATTCGCTCGGCGCCTATCCCGCCGGTGCCTGGTCCGACCAGGCCTCGCCCACGCGCCTGCTGCTGGTGGGGCTGGCGGTCCTCATCGGCGCGGACCTGATGCTGGCCTTCGCGCCGGGGCTGTGGGGCGCCTTTCTCGGCATCGCCTTGTGGGGCGCGCATATGGCGCTCACGCAGGGCCTGCTCGCCAAGCTGGTTGCCCAGCACGCGCCCGCGACGCTGCGGGGCTCCGCCTTCGGCCTGTTCAATCTCGCCACCGGCATCGCCATGCTGGTGGCGAGCGTCGTCGCGGGGGTGCTGTGGGAGCGGATCGGCTCTGCGGCGACCTTTGCCGCAGGGGCTGGTTTCGCGGTCCTCGCAGCCCTGCTGGTGACGGTGTCCGCCCTGACGCGCCGGGCCGGGCGCGACGACCCTTCTCCTGGCGGCATGCGCCTCCCCTGAGACGCCCCGGCGCCCGGAAGGCGTTTGGCGAACGGCGTGCTTGCGCCGAACAGGCCCGCCGAGGCCAAGGCGAGGAGGATACCTGTTTGCATCATTCCGACCGTCTCACCGATACCAGCCGACTTGGCCTGATGGCGTCAGCACGCGTGATGCCCCCAGCCGGGAACAGCCGGTCTTTCACAGGATGGCCATGCAACCACAGGGCTAACGCCACAGGTATTTGATGAGCGCGGCGATCCCGAGCACGACAAGGACGAGGATCAGGAGCCCGGCCAGCCCCATCCCCCACATGCCGCCGTCCATCATGCCATCGTAGTTCATCATCGTGTCCTCCTCATCCGAGCGATGCGCTGCGCAGGCGCAGGGCATTGGCGATGACGCTCACCGAGGAGAGCGCCATGGCGGTAGCGGCGATGATCGGCGATAGCAGGAGGCCGAACGCCGGATAGAGCACACCCGCGGCGATCGGCACGCCGGCCGCATTGTAGATGAAAGCGAAGAAGAGGTTCTGGCGGATGTTGCTCATGGTGGCGTGGCTCAGCTGGCGCGCCCGCACGATTCCCTGGAGATCGCCCTTGAGCAGGGTCACGCCCGCGCTCTCGATGGCGACGTCCGTGCCCGTTCCCATGGCGACGCCCACGTCGGCCGCGGCGAGCGCGGGCGCATCGTTCACGCCGTCGCCGGCCATGGCGACGATGCGTCCTTCCTTCCGCAGCCGGGCCACCACCTTCGCCTTGTCTTCGGGCAGGATCTCGGCCTCCATCTCGTCGAGGCCGAGCCTGCGCGCGACCGCCTGCGCGGTGGTCTTGTTGTCGCCGGTGAGCATGACGACGCGGACGCCTGCCGCCTTGAGCGTCTGAACCGCGGCGGGGGTGGTGGCCTTGATCGGGTCGGCGATGGCGATGAGGCCGTCGAGGCGCCCGTCGATGGCGACGAAGATCACGGTGGCGCCTTCCCCGCGCAGGGCCTCCGCTTCCCCCACGAGGGCGGAGAGGTCCACGCCTTCCTCCGCCATGATGCGGTGGCTGCCGATGACGAGCTTGCGGCCGTCCACCGTTCCGGTGACACCCTTGCCCACCGGGCTGTTGAAATCCTGCGCCTCGTCGAGCGAAAGGCCCCGTTCCGCCGCCGCGGCGACGAAGGCGGCGGCGAGCGGATGCTCGCTCGCCCGCTCCAGGCTCGCGGCGAGCCGTAACAGCTCGGTCTCGCCCAGGCCGTCCACGGCCTTCAGGGCCGTGACCTTCGGCTTGCCTTCGGTGAGGGTGCCGGTCTTGTCCACCACCAGCGTGTCCACCTTCTCGAACCGCTCCAGCGCCTCGGCATTCTTGATGAGCACGCCCATGGATGCGCCCCGGCCGACGCCCACCATGATGGACATGGGCGTCGCCAGCCCGAGCGCGCAGGGACAGGCGATGATGAGCACCGCCACGGCGGCGATCAGCCCGTGGGCGAAGCGCGGCTCCGGTCCGAAGACGCCCCACGCCGCGAAGGCGAGGACCGCGATGGCGATCACCACCGGCACGAACCAGCCGGAGACCTCGTCGGCGAGGCGCTGGATCGGCGCGCGCGAGCGTTGTGCCTCCGCCACCATGTGGACGATCTGCGCCAGCATGGTGTCCCGCCCCACCTTGCCGGCGCGCATGACGAAGCCGCCGCTCTGGTTGAGCGTGCCGCCGATGACCTTCGCGCCGACGTCCTTGGTGACCGGCATGGACTCGCCGGTGATCATGGATTCGTCCACCGAGGAGCGCCCCTCGACCAGCTCGCCGTCCACCGGCACCTTCTCGCCGGGGCGCACCCGCAGGCGGTCGCCGACCACGACCTGTTCCAGCGCCACGTCCTCGTCCGTGCCGTCGCTGCGCATGCGCCGCGCCGTCTTGGGCGCGAGGTCGAGCAGCGCGCGGATGGCGCCGCCGGTCTGCTCGCGGGCGCGCAGTTCCAGCACCTGCCCCAGCAGCACCAGCACGGTGATGACGGCGGCGGCCTCGAAATAGATGGCCACCGAGCCGTCGGTGGCGCGGAAGGTGGCGGGGAAGATCTGCGGCGCGAAGGTCGCCACCACGCTGTAGGCCCAGGCGACGCCCGTGCCCATGGCGATCAGCGTGAACATGTTGAGGCGGCGCGTGACCAGAGATTGCCACGCGCGGGTGAAGAACGGCCATCCCGCCCAGAGCACCACCGGCGTTGCCAGCAGGAACTGGATCCAGTTGGACGCCTGCGCCCCGAGCAGCATGTGGAGGTTGGTGAGGTGCCCGCCCATCTCCAGAGCCAGGACCGGCACGGCAAGGACGAGGCCGACCCAGAAGCGCCGCGTCATGTCGAGAAGCTCGGCGCTGGGGCCGGTCTCGCCTGTCGTCACCTCCGGTTCGAGCGTCATGCCGCAGATCGGGCAGTTGCCGGGCCCGACCTGCCGGATCTGCGGGTGCATGGGGCAGGTGTATATGACGCCTTCGGGCTGCGCCTTCGCGGGAACAGGCGCCGTGGCATCGGTGGCCACATAGGCCGAGGGATTCGCCTTGAACTTGTCGATGATCTCCGCCACCATCTCGCCCTGGGCGGTGGTCTTGTGGGCCAGCATGGGCTCGCCCACCAGGTCGCCGAGGGCGAAGACATGGCGCATGGCGGTGCGGCAATGCCCGTCCACCACCACGGCGCCGGCGTGGACGTCCAACGCCAGATTCTCAAGGCCGAAGCCGTCGAGGCGAGGCCGACGGCCCACGGTGACCGGCACACCGCATCGGCGAGCAAAGAGAGGGCGCCGCCGTCCTGCGTCCGCACCTTCAGGGCGCCGCCGGCATAGCCCTCCGCCCTGGCGCCGAGATGGAGCGCGATGCCGAGCTCGCCCAGCCGGCGGCGCACCGGATCGGTGAGCTTGCCGTAATAGAGCGGCAGGATGCGCTCACGCGCCTCCACACCGTCACCTCCACGCCCAGCTTTCGGAAGGCGATGCCCAGCTCCAGGCCGATATAGCCCGCGCCCCCACCACGGCGAGCCGGGCCGGCAGGGCATCGAGGGCGAGCGCCTCGGTGGAGGAGATCACCGGCCCGCCGAACGGCAGCGCCGGCAGCGCCACGGTACTGATCCGATGCCGTCCAGCCCGTCCGCCAGCGACGCGGTCGTCCCCGTAGACGGCCCGACAAGCTCCTACGACTTCGACCGTTGCCGCAAGGACCTGCGCAAGCGCTCCATCACGCCCCGCATCGCCCGTCGCGGCATCGACAGCAGCGCGCATCTGGGCAAGCACCGCTGGGTGGAACGCACCTTCGCCTGGATCAACCAGTTCCGGCGCCTCGCCATCCGTTACGAGCGCCACGCCGACCTCTACCGCGCCTTCCTCGTCCTCGCCGTATCCCTCCGACGGCGGCCGTCTTGCGAATTGAGGCCTGATGGTGAGAATTCGTCTGTATGGACGTCTATACAGGCACACCGATCAGTCGGCTTGAGATCGTTGAGAGCGGCGGCCGGCGGCGCTTCAGCGATGAAGCGAAGCTGCGGATCGTCGAGGAGAGCTATTCGGGTCGGCGCCTGGGCTCGGCGACGGCGCGCAAGTACGGGATCACGCGCTCGCAATTGAACGAGTGGCGTGATGCGGCGCGGGCCGGGCGGTTTGGTCCGGCTTCGAGAGCAGGATTTGTTCCGGCTGTGATCGTGCCGGAGGTCGCGGCGGCAACCGGCCCGCTGATGGCGAACGGCAGCGGCCGGATCGAGATCGTGACGGCGAACGGGCGGCGGGTGCTTGTAGATCGCGATGTCGACGTCGAGGCTCTGATCCGGGTCGTGCAGGCACTGGAGCGGCTTACGTGATCCCGGTCCCGACAGGCGTGCGGGTCTGGCTTGCGACGGGCTACACGGATATGCGCCGAGGCTTCCCGGGCCTGTCCCTGCAGGTGCAGGAAGTGCTTCGCCGGGATCCGCTGAGCGGGCATCTGTTCTGCTTTCGGGGGCGCCGTGGCGATCTTTTGAAGGTGATCTGGCATGACGGCCAGGGTGCCTGCCTGTTCACGAAGCGGCTGGAACGGGGCCGGTTCCTGTGGCCGAGCCCGGCGGACGGGGCGGTCACGATCTCGACGGCACAGCTCGGCTATCTTCTGTCCGGAATCGACTGGCGCAATCCTCAGGAAACGTGGCGGCCGACCCGGGTCGGATAGCATTTACCTTTTGAAATTGCGGGCAAAATCTGATTCACTGGCTTCGTGACGTTGACACCGGACGATCTTCCTTCGGACCTTGCAAGTGCCTTGGCGGCGCTGCGGGCTGAGCGTGAGGCGCGGCTGCAAGCCGAGGCGTTGATCGCTCATCTGCAGCTGATGATCGAGAAGCTGAAGCGCGAGAAATATGGCCAGCGTTCCGAACGCACGGCACGGCTGATCGAGCAGATGGAACTTCAGCTCGACGAACTCGTGACCGCGGCGAGCGAGGACGAGCTTGCCGCAGCCGTCGCGGCCACCCGCAGAAGCACCTGGCCGGGTTCGCCGGCATCCTTCAGTGCGACTGTTACGGTGGCTTCGAGCCGTTGTTCGACCCGCAGCGGAAGGAACAGCCTATCACGCCGGCCTTTTGCTTCGCTCATGCGCGGCGCGGCTTCTTCGAGCTGGCCGACATCGCGAAAAAGACCCGTGACGGCAAGAAGGGCAAGCCGGTCTCCCCGATCGCCCTGGAGGCGGTCAGGCGTCTCGACGCGCTGTTCGAGATCGAGCGCGCCATCAACGGGCGCAGTGCCGACGAGCGGAGGGCTCTGCGCCAGGAGAAGAGCAAACCGCTTCTCGACGACATGCAGGCCTGGTTGCTCCGCGAACGCGAAACCCTCTCGCGCTCCGCCGAGGTCCTGAAGCCGATCAACTACATGCTCAGGCGCTGGGCCGACTTCGCCCGCTTCCTCGAGGATGGCAGGATCTGCCTCAGCAACAACGCCGCCGAAAGAGCGCTGCGGGGCATCGCTCTGGGACGGCGGAACTGGACCTTCGCCGGCTCCCAGCGTGGCGCCGATCGCGCCGCCGTCATCCTCACCCTCATCGCCACCGCCACGGCTCGCCTCAACGACGTCGATCCGAAAGCCTGGCTCGCCGATGTCCTGGCCCGCATCGCCGATCTTCCCGCATCGCGTCTGCACGAACTGCTGCCCTGGGAATGGAAGCATCTGCAAGAGGCCGACAAGCCCGCCGATCAGCAGGCCGCCTGACCCCAAACATTATCATAGCGCCAACATCGCTCGCGCGGGCACCTATCCCGCGGCCATCGTCGTATGCGTACTCCTCGCCGCAGCAATCATATGCTTCAGAACCACCAGCAGGTTTTGTTAGGTGCTCTTAGCCGATAGACGGAGCGGCCGGTGTCGGGGTTCTTGAGTTTCTTCTGCCGGTTCCAGCGGATAACACCGATATAGAGCTCGCAATTGAGGATGCCGTATGCTGACGCCCGCGAAGCGCGGGCGCTTGAAAACGCCGGCAACATCCTCCTGATCGCGGCTGAGGCAATCCAGCGCTTTGGACAGCACCATGTCGAAGCGACCGGCCTGCGCATCGGCCAGCAGCGACTGGATGCCCGAACAGATGAGCGAAGCGCCGGAGATGGCGCGGTCGGAATAGCTCTCCACGATGGTCCAGCCCTCGCGGGCGGCACGCCCGCGAGGGCTGGCGCAACTGGTCTTCGATCGAAGCGTCGCGCTGGTTGTCGGACGAATAGCGGGCATAGAGCGCAACGCGGGTCATGGACGGCTTTCTTTCAGTCGCTGTCGGCCTCGTCGTCCGCGCTGTCGGCGGTCCTGGGCCGGTTGTCGTTTGCGGCGGTCAGCCGCTCGAAATCTTCCCGCGCCATGCGACGGCCGATGCGGGCCAGCCTGATCGCCACGCGGTCCACTTGCTCCGGTGCTTCGCGTTCCGGTCCGTCCTCCGGGCCTTGATTGTCATTGGCCGGAGTGATGTCATCCGACCCGGAATTCGTGTCATCCGCCATGCCGTTGCTCGCTGTCTTGCCAAGGTCAAACAGGCATCAAGCGACGGCAAAATCAGGATGAGAAGACGGAAAATCCCTTCATCGTACTGTGGCGTAAAAATACTTGCGAACGGCGGCTCTGGCGTAGGCGTCAGACACCTTCCTTCTCGTTGAGCTCAGAAAAATTCTTGATCTTGACGACGTGATCGGGGAATCGCGCGACGATCTCCAACTCGCCGCCCATTGCTTCGATGAAGCGACGAAGCGTGCTGACATACATATCCGCCCGCTTTTCGATCTTGGCGACCGATCCCTGGTTGATCTGGAGTGTCTGCCCGATCTCCTCCTGCGACAACTTCAAGGCACGGCGCACCTCCGCAAGGTCCATCTCCTCGCCGAGCCGCTGCGCCTCGGCCGCTGCCTTGGTCTGTGCCTCGGGCGACATGCGGGCGCGGAGCTCCGCGAAGGAACGCCTACCGGCCATCGTTCTTCTCCTTCTCCAACTCGGCCAGATGCTCGTCGTAAAGCCTGTCGGCGATCGGGGTCATCCGGTCGTAGAACCTCTTGTCGCCGGTCTTGTCGCCGCCGATCAGCAGGATCGCCATGCGGCGCGGATCGAAGGCATAGAACACCCGCAAGGGCTTGCCCCCGCTCTGCACGCGCAATTCCCGCATATGGGCATGGCGCGATCCACTGATGCCGCTCGAATAGGGGAATGGCAGGTCGGGGCCGCGCTGCTCCAGCTTGCGGACATGGGCGTCGAGGCTGATCTGCTCGGCTTCGGTGAGGGTGTCCCACCAGTCGCCGAACTCGTCGGTGTATTCGACCGGCCATTCCATTTTGGCGATACTATTCCTTATAGTGAATTCCTGCAAGAGCTTTGAACGCCGCGAGACAGCGTCGGCCGCGCTCGGCCTTCGTCAGGAGTGGAGCGCCTGTGCTCCCATCCTGCCTTGTCTGCTTGATGAGCCCTTGCCGGAGCCGATCCGCACCGCAGGAGGACGAGCTATGGAGTATTGTAGCGAGATATTCGTGGGCATCGATCGAAGTTGCGGAACGCCATCGCCGTGACGGATGGCGAGCAAGGCGGCGAGGTGCGCTTCGTGGGCGTGCTGTCGCCTACGGCTTGCCGGACGAGCAGATCATCGTCGTCGATAATCCCCTCTTCGTGCTGTGGATCGTGGACCGTATCCCTCCGACGGCGGCCGTCTTGCGAATTGAGGCCTGGTGGTGAGAATTCGTCTGTATGGACGTCTATACAGACACACCGATCAGTCGGCTTGAGATCGTTGAGAGCGGCGGCCGGCGGCGCTTCAGCGATGAAGCGAAGCTGCGGATCGTCGAGGAGAGCTATTCGGGTCGGCGCCTGGGCTCGGCGACGGCGCGCAAGTACGGGATCACGCGCTCGCAATTGAACGAGTGGCGTGATGCGGCGCGGGCCGGGCGGTTTGGTCCGGCTTCGAGAGCAGGATTTGTTCCGGCTGTGATCGTGCCGGAGGTCGCGGCGGCAACCGGCCCGCTGATGGCGAACGGCAGCGGCCGGATCGAGATCGTGACGGCGAACGGGCGGCGGGTGCTTGTAGATCGCGATGTCGACGTCGAGGCTCTGATCCGGGTCGTGCAGGCACTGGAGCGGCTTACGTGATCCCGGTCCCGACAGGCGTGCGGGTCTGGCTTGCGACGGGCTACACGGATATGCGCCGAGGCTTCCCGGGCCTGTCCCTGCAGGTGCAGGAAGTGCTTCGCCGGGATCCGCTGAGCGGGCATCTGTTCTGCTTTCGGGGGCGCCGTGGCGATCTTTTGAAGGTGATCTGGCATGACGGCCAGGGTGCCTGCCTGTTCACGAAGCGGCTGGAACGGGGCCGGTTCCTGTGGCCGAGCCCGGCGGACGGGGCGGTCACGATCTCGACGGCACAGCTCGGCTATCTTCTGTCCGGAATCGACTGGCGCAATCCTCAGGAAACGTGGCGGCCGACCCGGGTCGGATAGCATTTACCTTTTGAAATTGCGGGCAAAATCTGATTCACTGGCTTCGTGACGTTGACACCGGACGATCTTCCTTCGGACCTTGCAAGTGCCTTGGCGGCGCTGCGGGCTGAGCGTGAGGCGCGGCTGCAAGCCGAGGCGTTGATCGCTCATCTGCAGCTGATGATCGAGAAGCTGAAGCGCGAGAAATATGGCCAGCGTTCCGAACGCACGGCACGGCTGATCGAGCAGATGGAACTTCAGCTCGATGAACTCGTGACCGCGGCGAGCGAGGACGAGCTTGCCGCAGCCGTCGCGGCCACGGAAAGCGGGAACGCGCGCGCCTTCACGCGCAAGCGACCGGTGCGCAAGCCCTGGCCGGAGGATATCGAGCGCGAGCGGGTCGTCATTGATCCTCCCACCACCTGCACCTGTTGCGGCGGGGCGCGGCTGTCGAAGCTGGGCGAGGACGTGACCGGGACGCTTGAGGAAATCCCGCGCCGGTTCAAGCTGATCGAGACGGTGAGAGAGAAGTTCACCTGCCGCGATTGCGGGACGATCTCCCAGTCGCCGGCGCCGTTCCACGCCACGCCGCGCGGCTTCATCGGCCCAACGCTGCTGGCGACGATCCTGTTCGACAAGTTCGGCATGCACGCTCCGCTCAACCGCCAGAGCACGCGCTTCAAGGCCGAGGGCATCGACATGCCGGTTACAACGCTGGCCGACCAGGTCGGCCATGGAACCTTCGCCCTGAAGCCGGTCTTCGACCTGATCGAGAGCCATGTGCTCGCCGCCGAGCGCCTGCATGGCGACGACACGACGGTCCCGATCCTGGCGAAGGGCAAATGCGCGACCGGGCGCATATGGACCTATGTGCGCGATGACGGCCCCTTCGCCGGGCCCGCACCGCCGGCGGCGGTCTATTACGCCTCGGGCGACCGGCGTGGCGAACACCCGCAGAAGCACCTGGCCGGGTTCGCCGGCATCCTTCAGTGCGACTGTTACGGTGGCTTCGAGCCGTTGTTCGACCCGCAGCGGAAGGAACAGCCTATCACGCCGGCCTTTTGCTTCGCTCATGCGCGGCGCGGCTTCTTCGAGCTGGCCGACATCGCGAAAAAGACCCGTGACGGCAAGAAGGGCAAGCCGGTCTCCCCGATCGCCCTGGAGGCGGTCAGGCGTCTCGACGCGCTGTTCGAGATCGAGCGCGCCATCAACGGGCGCAGTGCCGACGAGCGGAGGGCTCTGCGCCAGGAGAAGAGCAAACCGCTTCTCGACGACATGCAGGCCTGGTTGCTCCGCGAACGCGAAACCCTCTCGCGCTCCGCCGAGGTCCTGAAGCCGATCAACTACATGCTCAGGCGCTGGGCCGACTTCGCCCGCTTCCTCGAGGATGGCAGGATCTGCCTCAGCAACAACGCCGCCGAAAGAGCGCTGCGGGGCATCGCTCTGGGACGGCGGAACTGGACCTTCGCCGGCTCCCAGCGTGGCGCCGATCGCGCCGCCGTCATCCTCACCCTCATCGCCACCGCCACGGCTCGCCTCAACGACGTCGATCCGAAAGCCTGGCTCGCCGATGTCCTGGCCCGCATCGCCGATCTTCCCGCATCGCGTCTGCACGAACTGCTGCCCTGGGAATGGAAGCATCTGCAAGAGGCCGACAAGCCCGCCGATCAGCAGGCCGCCTGACCCCAAACATTATCATAGCGCCAACATCGCTCGCGCGGGCACCTATCCCGCGGCCATCGTCGTATGCGTACCGTGGACCCAGATCAGGCCGTCCTCCGGCTCCATGTCGATGGCAATATCGGCGAGCCAGTCCGCGTCCTCGCCGAGATCCCGTGCAACGAGCGCCAAGGTCCGGACGGAATGGACCTTGTTGACCTGCATCGTCAGGCCGCGATTGCGGTGGTTGGCAGGGGGCGCCAGTTCCACGGCAGTAGTTCGTCGAGCCGGCCCTGGGGTAATCCTGCGATGCGGGCCAGAACATCGGCTACCCAAGCCTGTGGATCGACGTCGTTCATCTTCGCGGTCTGGATCAGCGTCGCCATGGCGGCGGCCCGCTCGGCGCCGCGGCTAGAGCCCGCAAACAGCCACGCTTTTCGACCGAGGGCAAAACCTCTGAGCGCTCGCTCGGCGGCATTGTTCGACAGGCAGGCTCGCCCGTCGTCGACGAACGAGGCAAAGCTGTCCCAGCGTCTGAGCATGTAGTCGATTGGCTTGGCGACGGTCGCCGAGCGCGAGAGCTTGACGCGCTGCTCGCCGAGCCAAGAGCGCAAGTCGTCGACCAGCGGGCGGCTGCGCTCCTGCCGGACCTGGCGGCGCTCATCGGCGCTCAGACTGTTGATCTCGCGCTCGATAGAAAAGAGCGCGTCAATGCGCTTCACCGCCTCCAAGGCGATCGGCGACACGGGCGCGGCGCCGGGCCCGCGCCGTGCGCTCGCGGCAATGTCGGCGAGTTCAAAGAAGCCGCGACGGGCATGGGACCAACAGAGCGCCGACGTGACCGGGCCGCCCGGACGTGCGGGATCATATAGCCCGTTGTAGCCGCCATAGGCGTCGGCCTGCAGGATGCCGCGCCAAGCAGCGAGGTGCGCGTCTGGATGCTCCTGCCGGCGGTCGCGCGAAGCGAAGTAGAGCGCCGCCGGCGGATCGGCGCCGCCAAAGGGCCGGTCGTCGCGGACATAGGTCCAGATCCGGCCCGTGTCGGTCTTGCCTTTGGCCAGGATAGGCACAGTCGTGTCGTCGGCGTGCAGTCTCTCGGCCGTCATGACGTGCCGGGCGATCAACTCGTGCAACGGCGCAAGCGCCACAGTCGCCGCGCCAACCTGGTCGGCGAGCGTGGACACGGAGAGGTCGATCCCTTCCCTCGCGTAGCGCTCGCTCTGCCGGTTCAAGGGCTGATGTTGGCCGAACTTCTCATAGAGGATCGTCGCCAGCAGGTTCGGACCGGCAAAGCCGCGCGGGGTGACGTGGAAGGGCGCCGGCGGCTGCGTGATCGCCTCGCAAGCGCGGCACGTGAACTTCTCCCGCACAGTCTGGATCACCTTCCAGGACCGAGGCACAACCTCCAAGGTCTCTGTCACGTCCTCGCCGAGCTTTGACAGCTTCATGGACCCGCAGCAGGGGCACGACGTCGGCACTGCAATCACGACACGCTCGCGCGGCAGATGCTCCGGGAAGGGCTTGCGCACGGGACGGCGGCGCAGGGCCGGAGCGGGCAGCGACGCCTGGCGCGCCGTTGCCTCCGCCGCGATCTCGTCTTCCGTAGCAGCTTCCTCCAACTCCGCGAGCTGGAGCTCCATCTGGTCGATAAACCGCGCCGTGCGCTCGGAACGCTGACTAGAGCTCGCGCTTGAGCTTCTCGATCATCAGCTTCAGATGCGCGATCGTCACCTCGGTCGATGAGGCTGCAGCCTTCGCGGCGAGGGCTTCGGCTTGCGCCTCTACCCTCGCCTGGCGCTCCGCCAAGATCATCGCATGCGCCGCCGCCAGATCGGTCGGCAGGGTCGGCGACAGGGGCGATTCAGCGGGCGTGTTCACAACGAAAGGGAACCACATCCGCCGGCAAAAACAAGGCTCGAAGCTCTATCCGATCGCCGTGGGACGCCAGGTCTCTACCGGGTTGCGCCAGTCGATGCCGGAGAGCAGGTAGCCCATCTGCGCGGGTGTGATCGCGACGACGCCGTCGGCCGGCGACGGCCACAGGAAGCGGCCCTTCTCCAGTCGCCGTACGTAGAGGCTCGCCGCCTGCCCGTCGTGCCAGATCACCTTCAAAAGATCACCGCGACGCCCGCGGAAGCAGAAGATGTGGCCACCGAGCGGATCACGCTTCAAGACCTCCTGCGCCACCAGCGCCAGCGAGGCGAACCCCTTCCTCATATCCGTGTGGCCGGTCGCCAGCCACACCTTCACGCCCACCGGAACCGGGATCACCGAAGTGCCTCGAGGCCCCGCGCCAGCTTGAGCATCGCATCGATATCGACGCCGCCCTCGGCAATGACGCGCCGACCAGCGGACAACACGATCTCGACCCGCAGCGAGCGATCAAGCATCGCTGCTGGATTATGATCCTGGCTGCCCTGATCCAGCACCGGTGTCGGATTGAGAAGCACGGAATCCGGCGCAATCGACACCGGCAGAAACGCCGCAGGACTTTGCCGCTCATCGAGCCGCTCGCGCCATCGGTAGATCTGCTGCGCCTGAATGCCATGCCGCTTCGCCGTCGCGATCACGTTCCCGCTCGACAGCGCCTCGCTCACGACTGCGCGCTTCTCCTCCACGCTCCAGCGGCGGCGCCGGACATACGTCTCATCATCCATGCAAAGCTCTCCAGCAACACTGCCGGCACTGCTGCCGGACCAGGAGCGGGAAAAGCTGAACGCCGAAATGCTTCTCAACAAGGCGGCCTACGGCGCATGCTTACCCTGCAAGCTCAACGAGGTCAATCCAGTTGCCTACCTCGCCGAAACCCTCGACGCCATCATCAACGGCTATCCGCAGAGCCGGATCGAGGAACTCATGCCCTGGCGATTCCGGAAAACGTCAAGCCCAAATCCGTAGGCGATCGGCGAGGCGCTTACGACTGCGCGCAAGCTCGCCGTCGTGATCTGGCACCTGCTAGCCAAAGGCGAGAGCTACGTCTGGGCGCGACCCTCGCTGCACGCCAAGAAGCTGCGCGATCTCGAGCTCAAAGCCGGGCACAAGGCGGCACGCGGTCAGAATGGCGCCGCGCATGCCTACAATATCAAGAGCCACCGCGAGGAGGAGCGGCGCTGGGTCGAGCAAGCCGAGCTGGCCTACGCGCGCTTCGTGGCCGGCTGGAACCCGCGAGGACCGAAAAGGGTGCGCACGGGCGCCGCAACGAGGTGCGGCGATAGAGGCTGCGCGGCAGGGCTCCCACGCCCTGCTCTTCACCACGCGGTCACCCGCACGCGAGAGGAGAATATCGCAGATCGGAATAGAAAGCTCTTGTCGATCACATCACTGCTCCAGGGCAGTTCGATGGTGTTGTTGACGGCATCGATATCTCTCCGCAGGACACGGACTCGCTCAGCCTCGCCGAATCTCTTGACAGCTTACGCGACCTCCCAGAAGCTGTATTCTGGCCCTGTTGCACTTCTTGAGCCTTTTCCGATGCAAACTAACCTGTTTAGCCAATCCATATTTGGCTCTGATGCCTCAAAACTTCCTGATACATAGTAATAATAGCTGTGAGGCTCAACGTCTTCCCCCCTTGTGACGCGCGCCAGTATCTCGGGATGTCCAGCACGTATGCCGGCGTAGTGCAGGATGACAAAGCTGCCCTCATCGGTCTTGAGTGGCAAGCGTACATCAATGTACATGCAGGACTGATCTTCATTGAGCGTGATCCAGTCGGTTCCACCCGGGAGAACCTCCCCCGACATGCGCCCTTCGAATCGACCGCCGGAAACGGGGGCAACTCGTCGATAACCCCGTGGAGTCGCGCCAACATCATGATGCGCACCAACACGAAGCTTAAGGTCGAACAGAGGTTTCAAGGAAATTGCACTGCTCAAGGTGACCTCCATTGGGACTGACAGCGCGAGCTTTGCAGATTGCATCGGATATTTCGTTCTCAAAATTGCTGCGCTCGCGCGAGACGGTATAGTCAGGAACATTAACGGCCATTATCCCCGGGTCGGCCTGAATCAGAAGACAAGCTCACACCGCGCGCCCAGCAAAATTCAACGGCAACCCCGCTGAAGGCCAGCGCATGGCGGCAAGCTTGCCGCTGCCGGACAGCGTAATATAGGCGGTGCGCAGGTCATCTCCCCCAAAGCAGATGTTGGTGGGGTACGGATCGGGCATTGACAATTGCCGTAACAACGTCCCCTCGGGACTGATCTCGCTGATGACACCCGATACGAGGGTGGCGACACAGATCACGCCGGCCTCATCCACGGCAAGGCTGTCGAACCGCTGGTAGCCTCCCAGCCCGGCCACAAGCCGGCCGCCGTGCGGTGAAGGCCACGGCAGCTTGCGCACCACCCCCGGAGCCTGGATATCAAACGCCCAAAGCCGTGCCGTATCTGTTTCCGCTACATACAGGATCCGGCCATCGGGAGACAGGCCAACCCCGTTTGGCGCCAGCAACGGTGCTGCAACGGTTGTGATGTGGGTGCCATCAATGGACGCATAGTACAATGCGCCATGGTCACGTTCATGCATTCGGACCTTGCCCATATCCGAAAAATAGAAGCCCCCGTGGGTATCGAACACGATATCGTTGGGCCCGCGCAGCGGTTGCCCCTCACAGGACGTATAGAGGACCCGGATTGCTCCCGTGACGAGATCGAGTCTCTCGATGCGTCCACCGGAATAATTGGACGCTTGCAGCGTCGGCCGGAGCAAATCCTGCGTCTCCAGCCACTCAAAGCCACCATTATTGCAGACATAAAGAGCGCCGTCCGGACCAAGCGCTGCTCCGTTTGGCCCGCCGCCCGTCTCGGCTACAACGGCGACAGTACCGTCAGGGTAGATGCGGGTGACAGTGGCGCGCGCGATCTCCACCAGCACGATGGAGCCGTCTGCACAAAATACCGGGCCCTCCGGGAAGAGCAGTCCATGGGCAAGGATGTGTAGTTCAGGAGAATCCATCACGATTCCTTCACAACCTCCGAAGTCGGAATGAAACGCCGCATGGCCGACGACATCGCATTTGGTCCTAGAGCGATGCGGCCACCAAAGCCAAAACTCAACACTAGACCATCCAACCGAGATGAAAAACATTCTCCGAAGATTCAGGCATCGGGAAATGCTCTCGAATCCAATAGCTTCCGTGCCGTTGAGTCATGCCCCGGAGGACCTAACGATGTCTGCCGCCGATACGACGGATTTGGCCTAGGCCGGGAGAAGCCCCAACTCGGCAGCCTTGATCTGCAGAGCGAGATACTTTGAATAGATGCGGCACTGGGAGAATGCGCCGCCTGTGAACCACAGGCCAGGCTGGCCAGTCCGCATCCACATGCTGCGGAGCTCCTGGGATTCGTCGAATCCCCAGATGCTGCCGACGCGCTTGGATACATCCTCCCCGAACAGCGTGCGCACGACGTGATCCAACCCTTTGTAGCCGGTCGCCAGAACCACAAGCTCGCCTGGTACGAGCCCTCCATCCCGCATGCGCACACCGGAGGCTTCAAACCCCTCGATGTCGTAGTACTGCAGCAGCCCAACCTCCTTGTTGGCGATGAGGTCGGAGCCGCCCACGTTGAAGTAATAACCGCCACCACGGGTCCGGAATTTCAGCGGCCAACCGAACTCGTCAAAGTCCAGTCGGAAGCCTGCCTCCTGCAATCTCTTGTGCAGAGGCGCATCGTACTCGCGCGCCTTCACCGTCAATAGCCGGTGTGACTGCTTCATTACTTCCAGCGGAATGGAGGCGCTGAGCAGATCCCGGTCGATGATCGAAGGCCCCTTGCCGTAAAAGATGCCGTCATACAGCTGAGCGCTCGGCTCAATATTGATGACTTCCGTCGGGCTGCGCTGCACCATGGTGACATAGGCGCCATGGCCGTGCAGATCCTGCGTAATGTCGTGCGCGCTGGTGCCTGTGCCAAAGACGAAGACATTCCTGTCTTTGTACTCAGCCCCATTCCTAAAGGCGCTGGAATGCACGACGGCCCCGCTGAAATTCTCTAGCGTCGGAATTTTTGGAATGTTGGGCGTGCCGCTGACGCTGGTGGCCATGATGATGTGGCGCGGGCGCATCACCCTCTGCGAGCCGTCATCCAGACGCAAGCGAGCCGACCAGTGGGCGGCCGCCTCGTCATAGGTCGCGCCTTCGAACTGGGTGCGCGTCCAAAAATTTATGTCCAACGCTTCGACGTAAAGTTCCAGCCAATTGGCGATCTTGTCTTTGGCGATGTAGTTCGGCCAGGTCGAAGGAAACGGCAGATATGCCAGATGATTGCTGGGCGTCTTGTTGTGCAGCTTCAGCGAGTGGTAGCGATTGCGCCAGTTGTCGCCTATGCGCGCCATGCGATCCACCACCAGCGCATCAATCCCCTGCGCCTTGAGTGCGGCAGCTGCGCTCAGGCCGGAGTGCCCTCCTCCAACGATCAGGACAACGGGATCGCGGTCGGCAAACCGCCGTTCCTCCTCTCGTCTGTCAAGCCAGTTCGGACCATGCCAATCCCGCTCGAAAGGCGGTTCCTCCCGACTCAGGCGAACGGTTTCCTCATCATGCCCACCGATGCTCTGCAGCGCAGTCAGCAGGGTCCAGGCCCGGGGGACGGAATCCACCGCGTCGGCGCGCTTGATGCGCACCACCCCCTCACCGTGCCCCACAGCCGTCTCGAAACGCAAGATCGCTTCGACCACCGCGTCACCCGCCCGCTCGGCAAATGTCGGGGCCGCACGCTCCTCGTCGATCCGGAAATCCCGGGCACCACTTTCGCGGGCAGCATCGAGCAAAGCAGGCGCGATCGCATCTTTCTCGCTGATCGTGCCCAGGGTCCATCGCAACGCTACGATATCACGCCAATGAGCATCGTGACGGAACAGTATCCGTACCGCGTCGAGATCGCCGGATCGCAGCGCTGAGTTCAGCCCGGTGAGCCAGGCCTGAACGATCTGCTCTGGTGCTCGGTCCAATGACGGCGTGTAGAGGTTATTCATGTTTCCTCCGTTCTTTTAGCTGCGTGGCCAGGAAGCCTGGATTCTGATGAACATCAGAATCCTTGCAGCGTAAGGGTGCTGATAAATTTTGTGTTCTGGAATGCCTGGAGCCCCTCCAGCCCGCCCTCGCTACCGAAGCCGCTCTCCTTCACACCGCCGAATGGCGTTTCGGGCAAGGAGACCGTCCAGTGGTTGAGGATCACGTTTCCGGCCTCTATCGCTTCAGCGACCGCATGAGCGCGGCGCACATCGTTTGTCATCGCATAGGCGGCGAGGCCGAACGGCAGGCGGTTGGCGCTCAAAATTGCTTCGTCGAAGGTCTCGAACGGCCGGGCGATGGCGAGCGGGCCGAAGGGCTCCACATTCGCGGCCATGCAGTCGTCGCTGAAATCGGTGAGCAAGGTCGGCCGGTAGAAGAAGCCGGCATTGCAGCAACGCTCACCTCCGGCGGAAAGGCGGATTCCGCGGTGGCGCGCATCCGCCACGAACTCCTCCATAGCTTCCACGCGGCGCGCATTGGCGAGCGGCCCCATACCCGTTGCCGGATCGAAACCATCGCCCACCGTGATGGCCTTCGCCGTTTCCTCGAATGCGCGGGCGAAGCGCTCATAGATGCCGGCCTGCACGTAGAATCGGGTGGGCGAGGTACAGACCTGTCCGGCATTGCGGTACTTGGCGGTTGCGGCGGCTACGCCGACCTTCTCCGCGTCCACGTCGTCGAACACGATCACTGGTGCGTGGCCGCCAAGCTCCAGGGTCATGCGCTTCATGCTCTGCACCGCCTGACTGGCGAGCAGCTTGCCGATGGCGGTGGAACCGGTGAATGTGATGCCGCGAATCACCGGCGACGACAGGAGCTTGCCGGAGATCATGGCGGGATGGCCGAACACCATGCTGAGCACGCCCGCCGGCAGGCCCGCCTCCTCCAGCATGCCCGCGATGGCGAGCGCGGTGGCGGGGGTCTCCTCCGAGGGTTTGACGATGACCGAACAGCCCGCCGCCAGCGCCCCGCCGATCTTGCGCGACGGAGTGATGGCGGGTGCGTTCCAGGGGGAGAAGGCGGCAATGGGACCGACGGGCTCCCGCAGGCTCATCTGGCGCGAGCCCTCCGCCCGCGACGGGATGATCCGCCCGTAAGAGCGCTTGCCCTCTTCTGCATACCACTCGAACATGCCGGCGGCCTGTTCCACCTCAAGACGCGCTTGAGCGAGGGGCTTGCCCAACTCGCTGGTGACGAGAAAGGCAAGGTACTCTCGCCGTTCGCGCATGAGGTCGGCGGTGCACTTCAGCACCTTGGCCCGATCCACTGCGGAAACCCGCCGCCAGACGGAAAAGCCCACGTCGGCAGCGGCCAGCGCCTCGTCCAGGTCGGCTTCGGTCGCGAGAGGCAAGTCCGCGAGGCGCGCACCCGTGGCCGGGTTCAGCACCGGCTCGGTCGTCCGCCCGCCTCCTTTGACTTGGCGGCCGGCGACAACGAGATGCAGTTCGGGATAGGCGAAAGCCATGGCGAGACGTCCTAGTCACAGTCGAGGAAAGCCGCAGGCGGCAGAAGCACGTTGGCGATATCGGCACAGGCGGGGTGACGGAGCGCACGTACCCGCCGAGTGCAGACCACGAGCAGCAGGTAATGCACTTTGCGCCAGTGGAGGGAGGCGTGGCGCAGGGCCGGAACCTCATGGGCAGACGGGCTCACTGAACCGCGTCCGCTGGTAGCGCGGCCAGTTCCAAAAGAGAAGAGACATCCGCGCTCTCCTCCACGGCAAGCAGTTCCGCAAGGAGGCGCTCCGCCGCCTCCGTCCCGAGCACGGGCGCGACGAGACTGCGGAACTTGCCGTGCAGCCCCGCATCATCGAAGGGCACGAGGCGCGAGCCGAGCGCTTCTTTTGCCTCTCGCACGAAGGTACCGCCCAGCGCGCGCACCGTCACCCGGGCCGGACGGAAGTCGGGATAAAGCCTGTCAAGATCCGGATCGACCCGGACAGAGACCCTCGCGCCGATTGCGGCCAGCGCCGGGCTCTGCCGCACCTGCGGCGTGAAATCGGACAAGGTGATAGCACCGCGGGCGAGGCCCAGCGCCATGATGAAGGGAAAGGAGAGCTGGGCGCTGGCGAAATCGCTCCAGCCGGTATCGCCGTGCTTGGCGGCGATGGCGTAGGTCTCGACCTCAATGGCCTCCACTATATCCGCATTCAAGCCGTGCTCGGCGACGAGGCCCATCAGTGCCTCCACGGCCGGCTGGATATGACGGCAGCAGGCGTAGGGCTTGATGTAGCAGTCGGTGATACCGAATGGCGCGGCGGGAGGAAGCGTGAGCCGCGGCGCCCGCGCGTCGCGACCGAAGGCGAAGGCCTGGAAAAAGCCGTCCGCTGCCTCGAGCACATCCGGTGGCCCGCCAACGCCCCCGGCCGCGAGCAGTGTCGCGATCAGCCCCTCGCGGGCGGCGTGGCCAGCGTGCAGGCGCTTCACGTCCCCACCCCCGCCGAGAAAGGCAAACAGGCCGCCGGCGCCGCTGGCGGCGAGACCGAGGGCGTGGCCGAGACCAGCCTCGTCCAGGCCTGCGAGGCGGCCGACAGCCATCGCGGCTCCCAGCGGCCCTACACAGCCGGTCGGGTGGAAGCCGCGCTGCCGGAGGTCCGGATGGCAGGTCCGGGCCACCGCCGTCACCGTCTCGTAGCCAGCCACCAG
Source organism: Xanthobacter dioxanivorans (assembly GCF_016807805.1). Classification (NCBI taxonomy): domain Bacteria; kingdom Pseudomonadati; phylum Pseudomonadota; class Alphaproteobacteria; order Hyphomicrobiales; family Xanthobacteraceae; genus Xanthobacter; species Xanthobacter dioxanivorans. Next base: position 5,991,028 of record NZ_CP063362.1, read on the forward strand.
CGCTTCCAGCAGGCGCACGCCGGATACTTGCCGGCCATGGGCCTGGACGAGCAACGCAGGCACCACGGCAACGCCAGGATGCACTGAGCCCTGGCGATAGCCGTCATCAAGTTCGATGCCATGGGCACCCGTGCCGCCCAGATGAGCCGCGTCAAGTGCATCTACCCGACGCGTTCGGCCGGGGACGGGAACAGCACCAGCCGGCCTCACCGCAGCCAGCACGCCGTCGAGCCGTGCCGCCACGTCGCCGGCGCAGCCCGCCACCATGACGCCGACGGTATCGAGCAGGTGCCGGCACGCTGCGTGTCTCACCTCGTCGTCGAGGTCGTGCCACGACAGGCCGGCGACAAAGGAGAGAAGGGCGCGCGTCTCACCAGTGGGAGGCATCGTGGGGGCAGCATCCACCATGGCGCGGTTCAGACCTTGGTGGCTTCGATGAGACGGATCATGGCGGGATAGTAGGCACGCCCGTACCCGGCCTTGCTGGTGGCCTCCAGCATCTCCCGGGTGTGCTTCGCCGCCTGTGCATCGATACTTCCCTCGCTCGCCAGCTCGAGGGCCAGCTTTATGTCCTTGATGGCGTAGTCGGTCGGGAATGTCTGCTCTGGGAACGTATCAGGTACCAGCGATTTGAGGCCCGGCGTACGCAGGGCGAAGCTGTCGGCGGAGCCCTTGGACATCACGTCGAACAACAGCGCGCCATCGACCCCGGCGGCGCGGCCTATGGCGAGGGCCTCGGCCAGCGCGTTGACGGTCATGAAGACCACCATATTGTTGAGAACCTTCACCACTTGACCGCTGCCGATACCGCCGCAATGGGTGATGTCCGTGCCCATGGTGGCGAGGAACGGGCGCACCGCCCCGAATACCTCCGGCGTGCCGCCGACCATGATGGAGAGCGTGCCGTCCTTCGCCGCCTGCCGCATACGGGCGACGGGAGCATCCACGAAAGTAATGCCATGGGCTGCCATGCGCTCGGCGAGCTCGCGGGTCAGCTTCACCGGGCTGGTGCTCATGTCTACCACGGTGTGCACCCGGCCCTTGGCGGCGACGATGCCGCCGAGGCCGAAACACACCTCCTCCACCTGCGCGCCGCTGGGCAGGGAAAGAAAAATCACGTCCGCCGCCCGCGCCACGCCAGCGATGGTGTCGGCCGGTTTGAGACCGATGGCAGTCAAGCGCTCCATCGGTTCGCGCTTCAAATCAGTGCCGGTGACGGGCAGTGGGCTCTTGCGGACGAGGTTGGCGCACATGGGCTCACCCATGACGCCGAGGCCGATGAAGCCGAGGCTCCCGATCGCCTTCATATCACGTACTCCTTGGCAAATTATTGGGACCCTGGCGATCGATCAATGCGGCGAAATCCACGGGCCACGCCTCCGAGAGGCCGCCACTCGAGCAAACCACCTTATTCAACATTATTGTTGAACATTAGCTAGACCGCCGACCAATACTGAGTTCTGCTGAATGCTCGGGCCAAAAAGCCACGAACCGCCATCCCGTCGATCTAAAAGCGCTTCATCAACGCCCTGTCGGGAAACACCCCGAAATTCAACGACGCCCGCGCCGTGGCGCTCTGGCCCCGCTCCGAGGTTCGAAGAATGGCGATGCCCGGTCTTCGTCCCGCATCCCGATGCATCATCCTTCTTGTTCCATCGGGAGTACGTTCCCATGGATGGAACAAGAGAGCCCAAGCTCGGCACCGGGAGATAGTCCGTCAATTCTGGGTATGCTGGACCAGCGGGCACTCGCTTTCGGACAGCGGTCTGAAGGCATCCGTGCCGGGAATCTTCTCGACCACCTTGTAGTAATCGTAAGGCCCCTTGGATTCGGCCGGCGACTTCACCCGCATGAGATACATGTCATGCAAAACGCGACCATCGGGCCGAATTTCCACATTGGCATTGTATGCGTCGTTGACTGGCGTCTGCCGCATCTTGCGGGCCACCACGCGTGGATCGACGGATCCGCTCGCCTTCACTGCATTCAGATAGTGCTTCACGCCGCTATAGACGCCTGCATGAATCATGGTGGGCATCCGTCCGCTCATTTGCGCACCAAACCGCGACGAGAACTTGCGGGTCTCATCCGTCAGGTCCCAATAGAATGACGTCGTCAGCAGGAGGCCCTTGGCATTTTCCAGACCCATCGCATGCACATCAGACAGGAAGATAAGAAGGCCAGCAAAATTTTGCCCCCCAACAAGGAGGCCGAACTCCTGGCCCTGCTTCACGGCATTGACGGTATCCGCGCCTGCATTTGCAAGGCCGATGATCTTTGCCCGTGAGGCTTGCGCCTGCAGAAGGAACGAGGAAAAGTCCTGCGTTCCCGTCGGATGCTTGACCGAGCCAACCACCTTGCCTCCAGCCTTCTCGATGAACTTGGTCGCCTCCTTCTGAAGGGCATGGCCGAAGACGTAGTCAGCAGTGATAAAGAACCATGTATCACCTCCCTGTTTTACGACAGCGTTTGCCGTTCCGTTTGCCAGCGCGTAGGTGTCGTAGGTAAATTGGAAGGTTGTCAGGCCACAACCCTTTCCGGTGAGCTCGGTCGACGCAACACCGGACGCTATGAAGATCGTGTCATTGGCTTTGGTCACTTCGTTGATCGCAAGGCCCGCTGCGGACGAGGCTCCATCGGCGATGACATTGAACCCGTCCACCGCGATGCCCTTGCGGGCTGCTGCCGCGGCAATGTCGGGCTTGTTCTGATGATCGATGCCAACCACTTCGATCTTGCGGCCGTTGATCTCTCCTCCGAACTCCTCAACGGCGAGACGAGCCGCGACAACGGAGCCTAGCCCTCCGACTTCAGAGTAGATGCCGCTCTGATCGTTCAGCACAGCAATGCGAATTGGCTTTGTATCTTGCTCTGCCGCCCTAAGTGGTGATGCCATGAACAGAGCTGATATGGCGACAACGCAATGCATCTTACGCATTCTTTCCTCCGGAGTTTATGATTTTGTACAGGACATATCTCAATGCAACGCTAGACCAAAGTTATGATTACATGAGTTTGAAAGGCGCGTGAATGCGCGGCATTTGCTATTCGGCAGCCACTGCCTGTTGCGCCCGCTGGTCGAAGCGGCGGTCGAAGACATGCTCCGCGATACGGTTTTTCAGGATCTCGACCGAGCCGCCGGCAATCATCCAGCCACGGGTGCGGCGCATGCAGTATTCGGCCAAAGCCTCCTGGCTGTAACCGATTCCGCCCATGATCTGCACCGCCTCGTTCGCCACATCGAAGCCGGCAAGATTGCAGGCTGCCTTGGCGATGGCGGTCTCGTATGGGTCCGGAAGGCCATCCTCTCCTGCATTGGTAGCGGCGCGATAAAGCAGAAGTTGTGCACTCTCGAGCTTCAACGCCATGTCCGCGAACTTCCACTGGAGCCCCTGGAATTCACACAGGGCGCGACCGAACTGGCGCCGCGTCATCGCATGGTCACGGGCGAGGTTGAAGGCGTAGCGACCAAGGGCGAGGGCACGAGAGGAATTGCCGAGGCGCTCCACATTGAAGCCAGAGATTTGCTTCTTGAACCCACCGGGGCCGAGCAGCAGATTGGCTTTGGGGACGCGGCAGTCCTCGAGATAGAGCTGACACCACTCCTCCCCGCTCATGAAGGGCGAGGGCTGGCCGATGGAGAAGCCCGGCATGCCGCGCTCCAGGAGAACCGAGCCAATGCCCTTCACGCCGGGCCCGAAGCGCACATACACGAGGAACAGGTCGGCATCGGGGCTGTGAGTGGAGAACACCTTCGTGCCGTTGACGATATAGCTGTCGCCATCCTCGCGCGCCGTGGTGCGCAACTCAGTCAGGGCGGAGCCGGCGTCTGGCTCCGTCATGCCGAGGCTGATGACCTTGCGCCCCTCCAAGAGATCGGGCATGAAGCGGCGCTTCTGCTCAGCGCTGGCATATTCTGCGAAGGTGCGGATCGGGCCGAAATTTCCAGCCTGCACCACGTCGGCGCTGCGCGGGCATACGGCTGCGATCTGCTCAATGGCGATGACCGCGTCCATGAGGGTACCCCCTGGCCGCCGTCCCCCTGCGGAATGGTGATACCGAGCAAGCCCAGTCCAGCCAGTTCCCGAGCCACATCCAAGGGAAAGCGCGGGTCATGGGCACGCTTGAGAGCCCCCTCACGCAGGTTGTTTTCCGCGAACCGCCGCACAGAATCGGCAAACAACTGCTGCTCTTCGGTCATTGCGAATTTCATCTAGGTGTATCCAATGTCTCAATCTGTCCAGGAACATTCCGCGGAGGGTTTGCCGCACCAACAACGCACGACGGATCGATCACGCAACATTCCCGTTGCCGCCAACGTTGCCGGGGGCGTTCCGGCGGGGATGCCGGGTCGCCAGCGCGGAATGGAGTCGGTGCACTGATAAGCTTGGAACGGCGCGAAAGCACTCCACCGTTGCGGCTTAGCTCAATCCTCCCTGCGACCCGCTCCGGATCAGCGTGTTGCTGGGGCTCGCCGGGCTGCGTCACGGGGAAGGTTGCCCCGCAGTGAAAGGACTTAACACTTCAAAGATATCATAGAAGCATGACTTTTTATCATGTTTGCAGCAGAGCTTTCCAAATCGGTAGAGCTGCGGCTGAGGTCCATCACCGGAGGGCAATTGCGTCTATCGCCCGCTCAGGCAGGTCTCCGGGTTGAACAAAACTTTTCGCGAGTGCGCCGGCCAGCCCTCTTTGGAGCGGACATCAGCGATCCTTGCCGGCCTCCTTGACCAGCCAGTTGCGGAAATTGCGCAGGCGACGGCGGTTGCCCATGGCCTCCGGGATCACGAAATAATAGGCGAGGTCTCGCTTGACCGAGTGGGGATAGGGGCAAACAAGGCTGCGGTTGTCGAGTTCCGTCTTCAGCATGGTTGGCTGGCCCATGGCAATGCCGAGCCCGTCCACGGCCGCCTGATAGGTGAGCAGCGAACTCGGGAAGATCGTCGGCTGCTCCTCCTTCGGAATGACGAGGCCGAGGGAGGCGAACCAATGATCCCAGTCGCGGCGGCGATAATGGGAATGCAGGACCGGATACCGCAGGAGATCCAGCGGTCTCTCGATGGGCGGCCCGGTTTCCAGGAGCTTCGGGCTGCACACGGGCTCGAATGAATCTCCGAACAGGAGCGTTACTTGCGTACCTGGCCAGTCACCGTTGCCCAATTGGATGGCGGCATCCACCCGGTGGCGGGTGAAGTCCACCGGAACCACGCTGGAATTGATTCGGATCTGCACCTCGGGATGGAGCGCCTGGAACTCTGGGAGGCGGCGCATCAGCCACTTGGCCATGAAGGTCTGGTAAACTTGGAGACGCAGCGGTTCGCGCTCGGAGGTTTGGGTGAGTCGGTCGGTGGCGTCCACGATGGCCTGGAAAGCAGGTCCCACCTCGGCCAGATACTGCACCCCGTCCGGAGTGAGCCTCAAACCCGGGCGCTCGCGCAAAAAAAGGCGCAACCCCAGAAAATGCTCCAAGACAGCAACCTGCCGGCTCACGGCGGATTGGCTGACGCTGAGTTCCTCTGCCGCCCGGGTGAAACTGCAATGCCGCGCCGCACACACAAATACATGCAGCGGATTCAAGGGCGGTAAACGGGCGCTCATGTAACTACATTACTAAATCTCATGATGGGCCGACAAGTAGGAAGTTGCTCTCGCCCGGCAAGACCGAAAAAAGACGGGAACACTCAAGCTGGCATCGGCATGCCCGTCACCTTCTGCGAACATGACGCCTTCGGCAGGGTCGCCAAGGCAGAAGAACCGGCGGCTTGGCCGCTTTCCATAAAACCCGGTCTCGGGCGCCCCCGCATCCGTCACCCAAGCAGTGTGTATCATGATCTCCCTGCCCGCCATCTCCACTTCAGCGCCCCATTGGGCCCAGGCCCTTCTGCATCCGCGCTCCGTCGCCCTCGTCGGCATCTCGGACGATATGACGAAGACGGCGGCGCGCCCGCTCGCCTTTCTGCGCCGGGCGGGTTTCGCCGGCCGCATCTATCCGGTGAACCCCTCTCGCGCAACGGTGCAGGGCGAACCCGCCTTTCCCTCATTGTCGGCATTGCCGGAGGTGCCGGACCACGCCTTCATCCTCACCGGCACGCAGGCGGCCATAACCACCGTAGAGGAATGCGGGCGGCTCGGAATTCCGGTGGCGACGATCCTGGCCGGCGGTTTCTCGGAAGCGGGGCCGGAAGGCGCTGTCAACGAGATGTGGCTGAAGGAGGTGGCGCGGCGCCACGGCGTGCGGGTACTCGGCCCCTCCAGCATCGGCGTCGCCAACCTGAAGGAAAAGCTGATTCTCACCGCCAACGCTGCCTTCTCCGAACCCGACCTGCCCGTGGGCTCCGTCTTTGTCGGGTCACACTCCGGCAGCCTCATCGGCGCGCTCCTCTCGCGTGGCAAGGCACGCGGTGTTGGCTTCGCGGGATTGGTCTCGGTTGGGGCGGAAAGCGACCTCTCCATGGGCGAGATCTGCGCCGCGACCCTCGATGATCCCGAGATTACCGGCTACCTGCTTTTCATCGAGACCATGCGCCATGCTGACACGTTGCAGGCCTTTGCTCTCCAGGCGGCGCAGCGGGGCAAGCCGGTCGCCGCGTACAAGCTAGGTCGTTCGCCAGAGGCGGCGGAACTTGCCGTGTCCCACACCGGCGCCCTCGCCGGTGCAGACGACATTGCCGACACCTTCCTGCGCGAATGCGGCATCGCCCGGGTCGAGTCCTTCGAGGGGCTCATCGACATCTTGCCCCTGCTCCAGCGATTACCGTCCAGCCCTCGCCACCGCGCGCCGACCGTCGGGGTGGTGACCACCACAGGCGGAGGCGCCGCCATGGTCGTGGACCAGCTTGCAATCCGTGGCGTGTCCGTGGTCGCACCTTCGGACGCGACCCGGGAGCGGCTCGCTGCGGCGGGCGTGGATGGCGGGCACGGCCGCATCGTCGACTTGACTCTCGCGGGCACCCGTTACGACGTCATGAAAGCGACCCTTGACGTGATGCTCAAGGCGCCGGAGTTCGACCTGGTGCTGGCGACGGTGGGCTCCTCCGCCCGCTTTCAGCCAGATCTGGCGGTCAAGCCACTGGTGGATACCGCTCGCACGCACGAACGCCCCTTCGCCGCCTTCGTCGTACCCGACGCGCCGAATGCCCTCCTGCACCTCGCCGCGGCCGGCATCCCGAATTTCCGGTCGCCGGAAACCTGCGGGGATGTCATCGCCGCCGCCTTCTCCCGCCGCCCTCCTCGGCCGGACCTGCCTTTGCTGGAGCCGTCTTACGCCACTTCTGGTCCCGCGCGCATGCTCGATGAGGCGGAGGCCTACGATCTCTTTCGTTCCGTCGGCATCACCCACGCGCCGGTCGCGCTCGTGGCACCGGGCACCGACATTCCGGAGCTGCCCTTCCCCTATCCCGTCGTGGCGAAGGTGCTCGACGCCAACATTGCGCACAAGACAGACGTCGGCGGTGTCGTGCTCGGCATCCAGGACCAGGCGGCCCTTGCCCGCGCCATCGAAGACATCCGCCGAACGGTGGAGGCACGCCGCCCCGACACGAGCGTTTCGCGCATCCTGGTGCAGCCCATGCAGCGAGGCCTAGGTGAGGCGTTGATCGGCCTGCGGCGGGACCCGCAGGTGGGGCCGATCGTGATTCTCGCAGCGGGCGGTGTCTTCACCGAACTCTACCACGACCGCGCCCTCCGGCTCGCCCCGGTGGATCGTGACGGTGCTCGCGCCATGATCCAGGAGGTGCGGGCGATGAAGATCTTCGCGGGCTATCGAGGCAAGCCCAGGGGTGACCTGGACGCTCTGACGGACGCCATTGTCGCGGTCTCCCGCCTTGCCGCTCTGAGGGACCAAGTGGTACTGGACGCCGAGATCAACCCCGTCCTCATACTGCCTGAGGGCGAGGGCGTGGTCGCCGTGGACGCACTCGTGCGTGTCGCGGAGTACGCCCGATGACCTCTTCAGCGCCTGCCGCCGAGCCCCGCCCCGCGGTCCGCACCGAGCGGGAGGGGGCCGTCGCCGTCATTCTCATCGACAATCCACCGGTGAATGCCGGCTCCCTGGCGGTGCGTGAAGGGCTACTTGCAGCCTTGACCGCGGCAGCGTCTGACCCCTCGGTTGCGGCCGTTGTGATCATGGGTGACGGCCGCTCCTTCATTTCCGGCTCCGATCTAAAGGAGTTCGACCTGCCACTGGCCGAGCCTCAGTTGCCGGCGGTAATCCGCGCCGTCGAGGACTGCCCGAAGACGGTGGTGGCAGCGTTGCACGGTGCAGCGCTAGGCGGTGGTTTCGAGCTAGCCCTCGGCTGCGACGCTCGCATCGCCACCACCGCCACGGTGGTGGCCCTGCCCGAGGCAACGCTGGGCATGATCCCCGGCGCTGGCGGCACCCAGCGCCTGCCCCGCATGGTCGGCACCACCCTCGCCATCGATCTCGTGTGCTCCGGCCGCCGCGTTGAAGCCGAAGAGGCTTTGCGCTACGGCATGATCGATCAGGTGGCGAAGGGCAACCTGCGCGCGGCCGCCACGGCCCTTGCACTTACCCTCGCCGGTCGCAAGAGCCTGGTGATTGAGCGTGCCGTACCCGACGACGGCGCCGACGAGGAGGTGGCCGCCGCAGCGGCCCTTAAGGCCGGCCGCAACCGTCCCCACATTGCTGCTGCGATCCGGCACGTGCGCGCCGCCCGCAGCGTGCCAGCCGCACGGGCATTGGCCGACGAGCGGGCCGACTTTCAACGCTTGAGGGTTTCACCCGAGGCAAAGGCGATCCGCCACCTCTTCTTCGCAGAGCGCGAAGCCGCCCGCGGCGGTGGCCTCAACAAAGTGCCGCCGCGTCCCCTCGCCCGTTTCGGTGTGGTGGGCGCGGGCACCATGGGCGCGGGCATCGCGCTGGCCGCCCTCCAGACGGATCTATCCGTGGTGCTGGTCGAGCGAGACCCGGCGGCGCTCCAACGGGGTCTTACCACCATCAAAGCCCAAATCGCCCGGCGGGTGGAAACCGGACGCCTAACCGAAGCGGATGTGAACGCTATGAGCGTCCGCCTGACGGCGGGCCTCGACCTCGGCGCCCTTGCAGACTGTGACCTCATCGCAGAGGCCGTGGTCGAAGACCTCGCCGTGAAGACAGCGGTGTTCCGCACCCTTGATGGCCTCGCCAGGCCCGGCGCGGTCTTGGCCTCCAACACCTCCTATCTCAATCTGGACGCCATCGCCGCCGCGACGGGTCGGCCGCAGGACGTGATCGGCCTGCATTTCTTCAGCCCCGCCCATGTGATGCGTCTGCTGGAAGTAGTGCGCGGCAAGGACAGCGCCGAAGACGCCCTCGCCACGGGTCTTGCCCTGGCGAACCGGCTCGGCAAGCAACCGGTGGTGGCCGGCAATCGGTTCGGCTTCATCGGCAACCGCCTTTATGCCGCCTATCGTCTCCACTGCGAGTTCATGCTCGAGGAGGGGACCCTTCCGCAGGACGTGGACAAGGCCCTGGAAGCCTTCGGCTTCGCCATGGGGCCGTTCGCCGTGGCCGATCTCTCCGGCCTCGACATTGCCTGGCGCATGCGCCTACAGCAGGCCTCCACCCGCGACCCGGCCGCGCGTTACGTCACCATCCCCGACCGGCTGTGCGAAATGGGACGGCTCGGTCGCAAGACCGGAGCCGGCTATTATCGCTATAAGGATGGCCCCGCGCGCGGTGCGCCCGATCCGGAGGTGGAAGCCATCATTCTGGCCGCCTCGGCGGACGCTGGGCGCACGCGCCATTCCTTCACCGCCGAGGAAATCGTTCGCCGGGCGCTGCTCGCTCTGGCCAACGAGGCGGCCGTTGTCCTTGCCGATGGCGCCGCGATGAATGCAGACGACATCGACGTGGTTCTGGTGAACGGCTACGGCTTTCCGCGCTGGGCGGGTGGCCCGGTTCATTGGGCGCGGAACGAGGACCCCGGGCAGCTCATCAGCGACTGCGATTCGCTCGTGACCCTCGCCGGCCCCGGCACCCGTCGCGGGGACCTGTCCCTTCTCCTCAGGCCGCCCTCTGGCCGGGGGCACGTCCGGGCCAGAGGCTAGGGGGCCGCCATTCGAAGCGAGGCCCCGCCGCGCGGCTGCTGCAACGATATCTCAAGAAAAATCATATCTTCAGAGCGAGAGAAACGTCCCATGATCAATAAACACGCCAACGACCGCGTTGACTGTGGCGACGACCATTGGTGCGATGTCCTGATTGTCGGTTCCGGTGCCGGCGGACTGGCCACAGCCATCACCGCACGGATGGCCGGCCTGGATGTCCTCGTGGTGGAGAAGGCGCCGGTCTTTGGCGGCACGACGGCCGTCTCGGGCGGCTATGTCTGGGTTCCGGGCAACTCATTGGCGGCGAAGGCGGGTGTTGAAGATGATATCGACAATTGCCGTCGCTATCTGCAAGCCGAGCTGGGCAATGCCTATGATGAGGCGTTGATCGAGACATATCTCGCGCGCGGACCGGAGATGATCGACTTCTTCATGAACGAGGTCGGCATCCCCTTTATCAGCACAAAAATGCCAGACTACCATTCGAATCAACCGGGTGCCTTGACATATGGGCGCTCGCTGCAAGTCGAGCCGGTCAATGCTCGGATCCTCGGTGCCGAGCTGCGGCGCCTGCGGCCACTGCCACGCGAGCTCTCCCTCTTCGGCATGGGTATCTCGTCAGGATCGGACCTGAGCCACTTCTACAAGGTTGGCCGATCGGTTCGCTCGACCATCCGGGTCGCAAGCCTGCTGCTCAAATACGGTTACGACACCGTTCGCTACGGCAGGGGGCAAACGCTCGTCAACGGCAATGCCCTGGTGGCCCGCCTTGCCAGCGCCCTGTTTCGCCTGCGCACGCCCCTGTGGACGTTCGCACCCGCCACCGAGCTCATTCTCGAAAACGGCCGGGTCACGGGGGCGATCGTCAATCGCAACGGACGCCTTGTCCGGGTCAGGACGCGGCGGGCCGTGGTGCTTTCCAGTGGCGGCTTCGCCCAGAATACGGAACGCCGGTCGAAGATCTATTCCCATCCTGCGCTGGAGGATGAGCACATCTCGCTGACCGCGCCCGGCAATGTGGGCGACGGCGCGCGCATGGCGGAGTCGGCGGGGGGCTATGTCACATCGGACATTCCAAATGCCGGCGCTTGGATGCCGATTTCCCGCGTTCCCCACCCGGATGGGACGGTCGGAGCTATCATCCACTCGGTCAATCAGGGCAAGCCCGGAGTAATCGCCGTGCTACGGAATGGACGCCGGTTTGCCGACGAGAGCATGTCTTACCATGATCTGGTCGCGCACATGATTGCCTCTCCGGAGAGCGGCCGCCCCACCGGTGCCTTCCTGATCTGCGACCACAATGCCTTCTCGAAATATGGCCTCGGCTATGCGAAGCCCTTCCTGTCGACCAAAGCATTGATCGACGCCGGCTACCTCTACAAGGCGGAGTCGATTGCAGCGATCGCATCGCAGATCGGGGTTGATCCGGACGAACTCGGCAAAACGGTCGCAAACTACAACCAGAACGCCATGAGCGGGAAGGATCCGGAGTGCGGCAAAGGCACGACGACCTACGGATATTACCTCGGCGATGCGAGCAATCCCTACAATCCGAATGTGGCGCCCCTCACCAAAGCGCCTTTCTACGCGGTGTGGGTTTATGCTGGCGACATCGGAAACTTTGCCGGCCTGAAGGCCGATCAGTATTCACGTGTCCTGACGCCGGACGGCTGCGTGGTGTCCGGGCTCTATGCCGTCGGCAACGACAGGGCCAGCATCTTCTGCGGCCGCTACCCAGGCGGCGGAGCACTGATCGGACCAGCCATGACGTTTGGTTTTATCGCCGCGCGTCATATTGCCGACAATGCGCCTAACGCGCATTAAACGCCCTCGACGTCTCACCGCCAACCGCCAACGCAAGGCTTAATCGGCTCATGGGGGATGATCCCGTCAGCTTTCAAAGCTGGCTCTCGAAGGCTTCCTATGGTCGCCGCCCTGAACGCCCTTCGGTCGGCTTTTGGGCGATGACCGCTACCGCGCGTCCCATCTGCTACGCCGCGGTGTGTTGCGTTGGGACAGGCGCTCGCCCAGACGGACGCCAGGGCGCCCGCACACTGATCTCGGCCTCCAGGTCGACAAGGAGGGGCCGCGCGCGGCCTGATGCCATGACTGAAGCCTTCATCTGCGATGCCGTCCGCACCCCCGTGGGGCGCTATGCCGGCGCCTTGTCCTCCGTCCGTGCGGACGACCTCGCCGCCGTGCCGATCACGGCCCTGATGGCCCGCAACCCCTCGGTGGACTGGGCCGCCATCGACGACGTGATCTTCGGCTGCGCCAACCAGGCCGGCGAGGACAACCGCAACGTCGCCCGCATGGCGGCGCTGCTCGCCAAGCTGCCGGTGGAGGTGCCGGGCTCGACCGTCAACCGCCTCTGCGGCTCGGGCATGGACGCCATCGGCACCGCCGCCCGCGCCATCAAGGCCGGCGCGACCCAGCTCATGATCGCAGGCGGCGTGGAAAGCATGTCTCGCGCCCCCTTCGTGATGGGCAAGGCGGACAGCGCCTTCTCCCGCGCCGCGAAGATCGAGGACACCACCATCGGCTGGCGCTTCGTGAACCCGGCCATGAAGGCGACGCACGGTGTCGATTCCATGCCGGAGACGGCGGAGAACGTGGCCGACGACTTCCAGGTCTCGCGCGCCGACCAGGACGCCTTCGCCCTGCGCAGCCAGCAGCGCGCCGGTCGCGCCCAGGCGGAGGGCCGCTTCGTCCGCGAGATCGTGCCCGTCTCCATCGCCCAGAAGAAGGGCGACCCGAAGATTGTCTCGGCGGACGAGCATCTGCGTCCCGAAACCACCCTGGAACAGCTGGCGAAGCTGAAGGGCGTGGTGCGCCCCGACGGCACCGTGACCGCCGGCAACGCCTCGGGCGTCAATGACGGCGCCTGCGCGCTGCTCATCGCCTCGGAAACCGCGGCCCGCGCCTATGGCCTCACGCCCCGGGCGCGGGTCATTGGCATGGCCACGGCTGGCGTGCCGCCGCGCATCATGGGCATGGGCCCCGCGCCCGCCACCCGCAAGGTGCTGGGCCTCACCGGCCTCAGCCTCGCCGACATGGACGTGATCGAGCTCAACGAGGCGTTCGCCTCGCAGGGGCTCGCCGTGCTGCGCGAGCTCGGCCTGCCGGACGATGCCGACCACGTGAACCCCAACGGCGGCGCCATCGCGCTCGGCCATCCCCTCGGCATGTCCGGCGCCCGGCTCATCACCACCGCGCTCAACCAGCTGGAGGAGACCGGTGGCCGCTACGCCCTCGCCACTATGTGCATCGGCGTCGGCCAGGGCATCGCTACAATCATCGAACGCGTGTGAAGCAAGAAGAGATCCGGGGAGGAATTGATGAACGCTCCACCAAGTCAGACCAAAGGCGACGACATTGTCGACGCCCGCGGCCTTACGAAGGAATTCAAGGGGTTTGCTGCGGTCAAGGACGTGGATCTGAGGATTCGCCGGCACACGATCCACGCCCTGATCGGGCCGAACGGTGCCGGCAAGACCACATGTTTCAACCTCATCACCAAGTTTCTGGAGCCCACACGCGGCTCGATCCACCTGAACGGGCACGACATCACCCGCACCAAGCCGGCCGACGTCGCCCGCCTCGGGATGGTGAGATCGTTCCAGATTTCGGCGACGTTCCCCCATCTCACGGTGCTTGAGAACGTGCGCATCGCCCTGCAGCGTCCGGTGGGCAATTCGTTCCATTTCTGGAGCGCGGAGACGTCGCTCGACGTCCTCAACGACCGCGCCATGCAATTGCTCGCCGACGTTGATCTCACATCCTACGCCCGGCATCTGGCGGTCGAGCTGCCCTACGGTCGCAAGCGCGCCCTGGAGATCGCCACCACCCTGGCGCTCGAGCCGGAGATGCTGCTGCTCGACGAGCCCACCTCCGGCATGGGCCGCGAGGACATCGCCCGCACCGCCGACCTGATCCGCCGGGTATCGGCCAATCGCACCATCCTGATGGTGGAGCACAACCTGTCCGTGGTGGCCGACCTCTCAGACACGATCACCGTGCTGGCGCGGGGCGAGATCCTCACCGAGGGGCCCTATTCGGACGTGTCGAAGAACCCGCAGGTGATCGAGGCCTATATGGGCACCGGTGGAGCACATTGAGATGGCCGCATTGAACGGGACCGCGCCTCTTCTGTCGGTGAAGGACCTGCACGGCCACTATGGCGAAAGCCATGCGCTGCACGGCATGACCTTCGACGTCCATCCCGGCGAGGTGGTGACCTTGCTCGGCCGCAACGGCGCCGGCAAGACCACCACCATGCGCGCCATCATGGGCCTTTTGCGCAAGCGCGCCGGCTCGATCCGCTACGAGGGGACCGAGACGGTCGGGCTCGCGCCCAACAAGATCGCCCGGCTCGGCATCGCCATCTGCCCCGAAGAGCGCGGCATCTTCGCCTCGCTCTCGGTGCGCGAGAACCTGCTGCTGCCGCCGGTGGTGCTGCCCGGCGGCCTCAGCGTGGACGAGGTGCACGAGCTGTTTCCACGGCTGGAGGAGCGGCGCAACAGCCAGGGCACCAAGCTGTCCGGCGGCGAGCAGCAGATGCTCGCTATCGCTCGCATCCTGCGCACTGGGGCGAAGCTCCTGTTGCTGGACGAGCCGTCTGAGGGCTTGGCCCCGGTGATCGTGCAGCACATCGGCCAGATCATCCGGAACCTCAAGAACAAGGGGTTCACGGTGCTGCTGGTGGAGCAGAACTTCCACTTCGCCTCCACCGTCGCCGACCGCCACTATGTGGTGGAGCACGGCCGGGTGGTGGACATGGTGGAGAACGACAAGATCGCTGAGAACGCCGCGCGTCTCGAAGCCTTCCTCGGCGTCTGAGGGCAAGTCATGATCGAACTTCTTGGAATACCTCCTCAGGCCCTGTTCGGGCAGCTGCTGCTCGGGCTCATCAACGGGTCCTTCTACGCCATGCTGAGCCTTGGGCTGGCGGTGATCTTCGGCCTGCTCAACGTGATCAACTTCACCCACGGCGCGCAGTACATGATGGGCGCCTTCGGGGCCTGGATGCTGCTCAACTACCTGGGCGTACCCTTCTGGGGGCGCTCGTCGTGGCGCCGGTGATGGTGGCGCTCATCGGCATGGTGATCGAGCGCACCTTGCTGCGCCGCCTCTACCATCTCGACCACCTCTACGGCATGCTGCTCACCTTCGGCCTCGCCCTCATCATCGAGGGCCTGTTCCGCCGGCAGTACGGCTCCTCCGGCCTGCCCTACAACAACCCCCTGCCGGGCGGCACCAACCTCGGCTTCATGTTCCTGCCCAACTACCGCGCCTTCGTGGTGGTGGCCTCCCTCGTGGTGTGCCTCGCCACCTGGTTCATCATCGAGCGCACCAAGCTCGGCTCGTACCTGCGCGCCGCCACCGAGCGGCCGGACCTGGTGCAGGCCTTCGGCATCGACGTGCCGCGCATGATCACCCTGACCTACGGCTTCGGCGTGGGCCTCGCGGCGCTCGCCGGCGTGCTCGCCGCCCCCGCCTATCAGGTGAGCCCCACCATGGGCTCCAACCTCATCATCGTGGTGTTCGCCGTGGTGGTGATCGGCGGCATGGGCTCCATCCTGGGGGCCATCCTCACTGGCTTCGGCCTCGGGGTGACCGAGGGCCTGACCAAGGTGTTCTATCCCGAGGCCTCCTCCACCGTCATCTTCGTCATCATGGCGCTGGTGCTCATGGTGAAACCCGCCGGCCTGTTCGGCACGGCCAAGTGAGGGCGCATCAATGACAACGTCTTCCTCCACCACAGCGCCCGTCACCACCTCCGCGACCTCATCCAGGTTCCCGATGACACTGGTGCTCGGGCTTGTCGCTGTCGCGTTGCTCCTCGCCGCACCATTCGCGGTCTATCCCGTGTTCCTGATGAAGGTGATGTGCTTCGCGCTGTTCGCGTGCGCCTTCAACCTGATGCTGGGCTACACGGGGCTCTTGTCGTTCGGCCATGCGATGTTCTTCGGCGGTTCGGCGTACATCTCTGCCCACGCCATCAAGGTGCTGGGATTCACGCCGGAGTTGGGCATCCTCGCCGGCGTGCTGTTCTCGACCGTGCTGAGCTTCCTCGTCGGCCTGCTCGCCGTCCGTCGCCAAGGCATCTACTTCGCCATGGTGACGCTGGCGCTGGCGCAGATGTTCTTCTTCTTCTGCCTACAGGCCAAGTTCACCGGCGGCGAGGACGGCCTCCAGGCGGTGCCGCGCCGTGCGCTCCTCGGCTTCATCGACATCACCAAGGACAGCCATCTTTACTATTTGGTCCTGGCGATCTTCCTGTTCGGGTTCCTGGTGGTCTACCGCACCATCCACTCCCCGTTCGGGCAGGTCCTGAAGGCGATCCGCGAGAACGAGCCGCGGGCAATCTCGCTCGGCTACAGGGTGAACCAGTACAAGCTGCTCGCCTTCGTGCTGTCGGCCGCTCTGGCCGGACTTGCGGGATCGACCAAGGTGCTGGTGTTCCAACTGGCCTCGCTGACCGACGTGGCGTGGCAGATGTCGGGCGAGGTGATCCTGATGACGCTGGTGGGCGGCATGGGCACCATCCTCGGCCCGGTGGTGGGGGCGGCGGTCATCGTGACCATGCAGAACTACCTCGCAGGCCTCGGCGAGTGGGTGCTGGTGATCCAGGGCGTGATCTTCGTCGTCGCCGTCTCCCTGTTCCGCCGCGGCATCGCTGGCGAGATCGTCGCCATTGGAAGACTCTGGAAGGCCAAAAAAACAAACCAATGAAGCAATGCCGATCGCCTGGGCCAACCTTGTAAATACGCGATAGGCGGCGGGCGAATGATCCTGCCGACTATTGATGTTGATACGAGGCCGGAAACTCTAACTTCCGGCGGTCCAATGAATTGTCTCGCATCAGCCCCACTCACACCCTTGCCCGGATTTCCTGCTGCTCAATGGGAAATGAGCAAAGGGATCGGCGACTGCGCCAGGAGCGAACGCGTTACGCCGCCGAGCACGATCTCCCGGACGCGGGCATGGCTGTAAGCGCCGAGCACGATCATGTCATGGGCATTGGACACAGCGTATTCCAGGATGACCTCCGGGATCGCTCGCCCATGTGACTGGACGGGATCGACGGTCAGGCGGACACCGTGGCGCAGCAGGAACATGGCCACCTCCACCCCCGGCTCCTCTCCCGCGGGGATGGTCGCCTGCGGATCCACGATAAGCACCGTCACCGATGACGCGAGCGCCAGCAGAGGCAGGGAGTCGCCGATGGCCCGGCGCGATTCTCGGCTTGCATTCCAGCCGATAAGAATGCGCTGGGGCGGTTTCGTGTTGCGCCAGCTCTCCGGCACGAGCAGGAAGGGAACGCCCGTCGCAAGCTGCACGACATCGGCCGGCGGCCCCTCGTCGAGCCATGACTCCTTCGGAGGCGCAGCGACGACGAGATCGGCGTGCAGGGCGCCGATGCGGCGTTCGTCCTCTCCGTGAGGCGCGTGGACACGGAACTCGCAACGCACATCCCGCCGGGCGGCGTGCTTTTCGAAGACCTCCCGCGCGTTGCGGATCATGTCGTCCCTGCGGGCTTGTTGATGGTGCAGAAGGTTAGCGATCGCCGCTTGCCCGCGGACATGGGAGGCAGCCAGCCCCCGCCGATGTCCGGGGGAAGCAGGAATATTCCGACGAGATGTGCGCCATGGCGCCGTGCGAGATTGGTGGCGTAGTCCATCCGCGTTTCGCGTGACGGATCATTGTCAAAGAGAACAGCGATCGTCTTGATATCCATGGATCTTACCCTGTGAGGCCCATTCGTCGCATTCTGCACCTGCTCTACGACGCCGTGCGTCTTGGTCGCCCGGCCAACCAAAAAGCCGCTTGGGCGATGATGCCGGAGCCGGCAAGCACGAGAGCGGCGGCGAGCGCGGGGTCGGATCCGATGCCGGCCAAGGCCGTACACAGGGCGCCGACCGCCATCTGGATGGCGCCATAGAGGCCCGACGCGGAGCCGGCAACGCGGGGATTGACGCTGAGGGCCTCTGCCAGCGCGGCAGGGGCCGCGGTGCCCACGCCCACGGAAAATATGAACACGGTGGCGATGGCCAGGGGCACGGTGAGCTGATCCGACAGCACGACGGCGAGCAGCACGAGCGCGGCTGCCACGCTGACCCCATTGGCGCCCACCAGCAGGCGGCCGACGGAAACACGGGCGATGAGCCGGCTCGCGAATACGCTGCCCACCCACACGCCCAGAACCAGCAGGGCGATGTAGCCCCCGACGCGGGCCGTGGGCTGGTGCAGTTCGCCGACCAAGATGAAGGGGGCCGCCGCGACGAATCCATAGAGGGAGGTGGTGGCGCAGCCGCCGCCCACCGCATAGCCCCAGAAGGCCGGCGCCCGTAACAACTGGCCATAGCCCTCCATCAGCCCGCTGGCGGCGCCTTCGGTTGCCCGTCCGGTCTCTGGGAGAAGACGCCAAGTGAGCAGGAGGTTGACCACGCCGAGCAGGGTCAGGGCGAGAAAGATGGAGCGCCATCCCGCCGCATCGGCGAGAAGGCCGCCCACCAGCGGCGCCGCGCCCGGACCGACGGTGATCATGAGATTCATCAAGGCGAGGCGCCGGGTGGTGTCCGCCGGCGCCGAGGTATCGCGCACGATGGCGCGCGCCAGCACGAGGCCGGCGCAGCCGCCCAGCGCCTGGAACAGCCGGGCGGCGATGAGGGCGTTGACGCTCGGCGCCAGCATCGCTGCGAGGCCGGCGACGGTGTAGAGGGAGAGCCCCGCCAGCAGGACGGGCCGGCGCCCGAACCGGTCGGCGAGAGGCCCGTAGACGAGCTGTCCGCCGGCGAGGCCGAGGATGTAGAGGCTGATGGTGAGTTGCATGGCCGCCATCCCGCCGCCGAGATCGGCCTGGGCGATAGGCAATGCCGGCACGAAGACATGCATGGCAAGGGTGCCGGAAAAGGCCAGGAGCGCCAGCAGCCAGAGCGGCGCCCTCCGGTGGGGCGGCTCACCCCCTTTCAGCTGTTCTGATGCCGGCGGAGCACTCAGTGGAGCATTCATTGCATTTCGTCCTGGCGTCACGGCAGAGCGCGGAGCGGCCCCCAAGACGGTCCGTCCGCGGGCGGCGCAGCGCTCTCATTGAGCCGGTCGCGCGGCGCGCACGGATTGGGCGTCCGACGGCTCCGCGTGCGCGGTCTTTTTGGTTGCGGCTGCCATGCCCGGCTCGATCTCCACGGTGGCGGTGAGGCCGGCCACGAGGCGGATGCCGGGCGGGACCTCCTCCAGGGCGATGCGCACCGGCACCCGCTGGGCAAGGCGCACCCAATTGAAGGTGGGATTGATGTTGGCGAGAAGGCCGGAACCGGCCGTGCGCTCGCGGTCCTCGATGGCCGCCGCGACGCTCTGCACCCGACCGCGCAGCAGGGTCGGCTCGCCCATCAGGCGGATCGTGACGGGATCGCCCACATGGATGCGCGGAAGCTTGGTCTCCTCGAAATAGCCCTCGACCCGAAGCGAATCCGTATCCACCAGGGCCACCACCGCCTTGCCGGTGGAGACGTAGTCGCCCCGCCGCAGCTCCAGATTGGTGACGATGCCGTTGGCTGGCGCCTTGATCTCCGAGCGCTCGAGGTTGAGCCGGGCGAGGGCGCGCTCGCTCACCGCCTGCTGGTAGGCCGCGTCGGCCTGGGCGAGGGCGGTCTGGGCCTGCTCGGTGTTCTGCGGCGAGACCACCTGCCGCTCGCGCAACTGCGTGTAGCGTGCGAGGTCGCGCTTGGCCTGCTCCAGCGTCGCGGCGCGGCCCTCCACCGCAGCCTCCGCCTGCTTCAGGGCGATGGCGAAGCGCTCGCGGTCCACCCGGAACAGGGCGTCGCCCTTCTTCACCGCGGCATTGTCGCGGACCAGCACCTCGCTCACGAGACCGGAGACGTCGGGAGCGATGCCGACCACATCGGCGCGCACGCGGGCGTCCCGCGTCCAGGGGGCGTTCATGTAGGTGTCCCAGAGCGCGCGGCCCACGAGAACGGCTCCCGCGACCACAATGAGGGTGACGCATATGCGGACCCACTTCGCGACATCGATCTTCATCATGCGATCCGTTGGAGAAGGACATATCCCGCGCCGGTCACGAGCACGAACAGGGCGAGGTCGAACAGCGCCCGGTGCCAGATGAGGCGGCCAAGCCCCACCTGGCTGACGATGCGGGAAAGGAGCCGCGTAACCGCCATGGCAGCGAGCGCGAGGAGGAGAAAGGTCGGCACGTAGACGCCGAAGATGTCGAGTTCCGCGGGCAATTGGGGTCTCCTCGCGTGTCTCACTCGGCCGCGAGCAAAGACGGGGCGACGGCGCCCCGTGCCGGCGGCAGGAGGGGCGCCGTCGCCCCGGGGAACAGAGCCTGCCTGAGGCCGACCAGCGCCTGCAGGGCATTGTCCGCCGCTTGCCCGGCGCGCTGGGCAAGCACGGCACGGATCGCCTCGTCCACATGGGTCAGAAGGCCGGCGGGCGGCAGCAGCACCGCGCCGGCCTTCTGCTGCGTTCGGAAATGCCCGGCCACTCCGGCGAGGACGGCATTGATGGTGTCCTTCGCGGCACCAGGCAGCGCGCGGCGATCGCGCTGGAGGTCGAGGACATTGTAGCCGATGCGCAAGTCTCTGAGCCCGTCCGTGGCGAGGCCGTCGTCGATGGCACCCGAGGCGAGGCGGGGAACGAGCAGACCGAGGCGGTCGAGGGTGCGGCTCACCAGCACGCGGTGGTCCTGCAGGCGGGTGCCGGCGGCGCAGGCGGCAAGGTCCGCCCAGCCGGAGCGCACGAGGCGGCGGGCGGTGATCTCGGCACCGAAGGGTTTGGTCGCCAACGCCCAGATCCAGGCGAACAGGAAGCCGCCGGTCACCGCCAGGCTTTCATTCACATAAACGGTGAAATCCGCATTGTAGTGGCTCTGGACCGAGAGGGAGCCCGAACCCGTTGCGGCGAGCAAAAGTGTCACGATACCGAGTTCCGGGCGGGGAATGAGCGCCCCAACCAGCAGGAACGGCGGCGCGAGCACCAGCACGAGCATCGCGAAATCGTGGACCCGGGGCACCACCGTGAACAGAAGGATCCCGGCGATCAGCTGGGCCGCGGTGCCCCAGACCACCATCATCCAGAGGAACGGGGCTGGCCGGTCCTGGGCGCCGAAGAAGCAGCAGGCGACCGCCGCCATGGCCACGAAATTGGCGCCGCCGGGCCATCCGCTCGCGATCCAGATCAGGCTCGCCGTCAGGGTCGCGAGCCCGGCGAAAGCGGTGGAGAACAGCAGCAGGCCCTGATCGTGATGGCGTGCGGTGCCGAGGATGGGCCGGTGATGCAGCGCCGGCGCCCAGTGTCCCGCAGCAGGGTCTCCAACCACCTGCCGGCGCAACGCGAGGCAGTCCTGCCAGAGATCGACAAGCTCTTTGAGCCGGGCGCAGAGGTTCGCGTGAAGGAGACTGGGCCAGTCACTGCGGGTGCCGGGATTCGGAGTCAGCTCAGCGATCCGTGCGCGCAACCGCTCCGGCGTGTCGGGAGCGCCCCCGATCCAGTCCGCGATTTCGCGGGCGAGGGCGACAAGATCGTCCCGCGCGCTGCCCATCGCTTCCTCGCGGGTGATTGCGCGCATCCGGTCGTTGAGGGAGGACAGTACCGGCAGGAGCAGCAGCAGGCGACCGCGGAGCTCTCCGGCTTCGCGGGCGAAGGCGCGCGCCTCGGGATCGTGTGCCAGTTGCAGGATGAGCGCGTCGAGCGCCGCGACGTCTGCGGCGAGCTTCTGTCGGACCAGGGGCACGGCCTCATCCGTCACCTCGCCACGCAGCACCTCGCCGGCCCAGGCGCCGGCATCGCGCAGCCAGCCGCCGACGCGCGCGGCGAAGGCCGGCCCGACGCTCACCGGGAAGACGAGCGCGCCCACGAGGCTCGCGCACAGGATTCCGAGGATGATCTCTTCGCTGCGAGCGAGAGCCACGTCAAAGATGGTCTCCGGCGCGGTGACCGTCGGCAAAGCGATGATGGGCAGAGTGTAGGCCGCCAGCATGAACACATAGCTGCGGGGCGTGCGATCGAGTAGGGCGAGGTAGAGCAGCCCCCCGACCCAGGCGGCGACGGCGAGGCTCAGAAGCTCGGGGGCGCTCACGAACGCCGGCACGAGCACCACCGCGCCGGTGGCGCCGATGAGGGTACCGAACATGCGATAGAGCGCCTTGGAGGTCGTGGCGCCGGTGAGCGGGTGGGACACCACATAGACTGTGGTCATGGCCCAATAGGGGCGCGGCAGGTCCATGGCCAGGGCCACGTAGAGCGCCAGCATGGCGGCGGTGAAGGCCTTGGTGGAGAACAGCCAGTCGCGAGCAGAGGGAAGCTTCAAGAGTCCGCCTCCAGGAGACTGGGGTTCTGCTGGAGCCGGGTATGGGCGTGCTCAAGGGCCTCAAGCACCCGGAGGGTCGCCTCGACATCCGCTTCGCTGATCTCTGCGAAGATGCGGGACCGCAGCCTGGCGATGGCGCCCTCGATGCGCTCCGCGAGCTGCTCGCCCTCCGCAGTAAGCCACAGGGTCTTGGCGCGACGGTCCTCCGGATCGTCCCGGCGCACCACCAGACCGGCTTCACAGAGCTGGTCGAGCAAGCGGACGAGGGACGTGCCTTCGATGCCCACGTGTGCCGCAAGGGTCACCTGACGCACGCCGCCGCCGAGGCGCCTCAGCCACACCAGGGGCGAGGCGCAGGCCTCCGAAATGTCATCGGCCGCGAGCGCGGCTGCCGTCAGCCGCCGCCATTGCCGGCCCGCCTGCAACAGGCCGGAGGTGAGCCGCCGACGGCTTGCTTGTTGGTTGTTCATGAGCACATAATGTGTCAGAAATTAATTCTGATGCAATCAATTCGGGTCGTGAGCGGGGCGGCGACCGGATCAAGCTGAGGGCAGCTCGATCGCAAGAGCCTGCGCAAAGCGACCGTCCATGCGGACCGCACGGACCTCTCACATGCGGCCGGTGAATGGGCCGCCTCGGTCCGGGAATGGGAAAGCGTGCGATATGGGGAGCAAGCATGACCACCGGCCTGCATGAAGCCGTCGCAAATGATCTGAGCGAGGTTGCACCCGGCCTTCTGCGCGTGCGTGTGCCGCTGCCCTTTCCGCCGAGCGAGGTCAACGCCTGGCTGCTCTCGGGGCCGGACGGATGGACCCTGATCGATTCCGGCATTGACGACGCCCCGACGCGGGCGCTTTTCGCGCGGGTGCTGGCTGATCCGCTGCTCGGCGGACGGCCCGTGGCGCGGCTCCTCGGGACCCATTTCCATCCGGACCATGTGGGGCTGGTGGGTTGGCTCCATGCCCGCACTGGCGCCGACATCCACATGAGCCGCCTGGAGTGGATGCAGGCGCGCCTGCTCCTCAACGAGGATCCCGTGGAGGTGATTCCTCAGCTCGTGGCCCACAACCGGCTGTGCGGCGCGCCCCAGCCGTTCCTGGACCTGGTGGAACGCCGGGGCATGCTTTATCCCAAATGGGTCGGGCCGCTTCCCCGGCGCTATATGCGAGTGAAGGAAGGGGACGAACTGACGCTCGGCGGCAGCGCGTGGCGGGTGATGATCGGCGAAGGCCACGCGCCGGAGATGATCTGCCTCTATTGCGCGGAGAGAGACCTGCTGATCGCGGCGGACCAGATTCTCGCACGAATCTCGCCGCACATTGGGACGCACCCTTCGGACCCATGCGCCGATCCGCTCGGCGCGTTCCTGGAATCGCTCCTTCAGTTCGAGGCGCTGCCCGAAGGCACTCTGGTCCTGCCTTCCCACGGCGACCCGTTCCACGGCCTCCATGGGCGGATCGCCGCGCTCAAGGCGCATCACGACGAGCGGCTGGAACGGCTCATGGACTTTTGCATCGAGCCGCGCACGGTGATGGAGACGCTGGAGGTCCTGTTCCGGCCTCTGCCGCTCGATCAGACCGGTTTCGGGCTCAGCGAGGCTCTGGCGCACTTGCGTCATCTGACCGTCCGCGGGGAACTGGCGCGCGGGATGGACGGGCAAAGGTGGGTGTTTGCCCGGCGTTAGGACGCTTCGGAGCAGACAGATGCGGTTTGCACGGCAAGCGGCGACAGCTCATGAGGGTTGCATCTTGGCATCCGAGAAGAGCGACCAGGCGGCAACGAACAGGGCGACGATCAGCGGGCCAAGGACAAATCCATTCATGCCGATCAGCGAGAGGCCGCCCACCGTGGAAATGAGCACGGCGTAGTCCGGCAGCATGGTGCCCTTCCCCACCAAAGCTGGCCGCAGGAAGTTGTCCACCGTGCTGATCACCAGCGTGCCGATCGCGAGCAGGATGGCGCCCTTCAGATAGGCGCCGGTCAGCAGCAGATAGGCGGCCGCCGGCACCCAGACCAGTCCGGAGCCCACAGCGGGCAGAAGTGACAGGACGGCCATCAGGACGCCCCACAAGAGCGCGGGCTGTATACCCAGCATCCAGAAAGTCACTCCGCCGGTGGCGCCCTGGATTGCGGCGATGGTGACATTGCCCTTGACCGTGGCCTTCACCACAGAGGTGAACTTCTCGAGCAGCTGGTCGGTTTCACGCTCGCCGAGAGGGCTGGCTTTGCGGAGACTGGCAGCAAGGACCACGCCGTCGCGGAACAGGAAGAACAGCAGGTACAGCATCACCCCAAGGCTGATGACGAACTGAGCCGTGTTCTGCCCGATGATGATCGCCCTGTTGGCGACGGTCTGGCTGAATTCAAGCAGGAACGACGTCAGCCGGGTCTGGAGCTGAGCCATGTCGCCGAGATCGAGCGCGGCAAGGGCCTCCCGGACGAAGGACGGCAGCACCCCCTGGAGTTGCGCGAGCATTGTACCCGGATCGAATTCGCGCGTGCCGATGCGGGTGTAGAGGCCGGCGGCTTCGTTGGCGAGGGCGGCGAGGATCAGCGTGCCTGGAATGACGACGACGCAGATGCAGGCCAGGACACTGAAGGTAGCCGCGAGGTTGCGCCGGCCACCGAGCCACCTCTCAAGCCAGCGTTGGAGCGGATCGAACAGGATCGCCAGGATGACTGCCCACAAGATCGCGCCGTAATAAGGCCATAGCAGCCAGAGGAACGCCACCGTCACGAGCACGAGGGTGGCGAGAAAGGCGAACTCCTGGATCTTCGTCCGCGGCATGGGCGGACTTGCCTCCGTGATTGCAGGTCCCCTATCTCGCCTATTCCGGCCCGGCATGTCCAAGCAATCTGGGCATGGCCCCGCCTCCGGCCGGTCGGATTCGTGTCGCGCATTCACCGCAAGAAGCCCCAGGGCAAGCCGATGACCGAGCGCACGCGCAGGCCAACGCTCAGAAATCGAAAGTCCGCTCCCAGGTCGAGCACGTCGTGTGCATCAGAAGGGGCTGATGGGGCTCGTCGTGCGAACCATCGGCCTCGCCAGAGCCAGAGTGAAGATCGGGCTCGCCAACATTGCATAAAAGATTTGCGCCCGCTGGTCTGGCTGCACGGCAAAATCGCCTCGCCACAGCCGAACGCGGGCGGCCACGGCCGTTGCCGACCACCGAACCGCATCAAGTCGCCCAGCGCAACCGCGCCGAAACCCCTCATCCACCTTCGATCCCTTCAAATTGTGTTTCGGCATCTCCCACGACGACACCGGCCTCAAATCGCCATAGCACCGCGACGACCTCTACCGTCGTGCTCGTCGGACCGCGGTTTCCTCCCCTGGAGGCTTTCCGACGACGGCCCGCGTGCCTGCGCCCACTGTCGTGATCGGGCCGGCGTCCGAAACCCTTCAAAACACGCGAACAAAGCGCCGTCTCCAAAAAACAAAAGTCAGAACAAAGACGAAAACTCACTGATCCGCTGGTCAGTTCAGGAAATCCAGCGCGTTACCATCGGACTTGATCAAAGCTGAATCAAGCCTTCGCACATTTTCATATGGTCGTAAACGCAAAACTACCTGAATATATTCTTCGGCTGAGCATTGATGGATTCTGTGTCCACAACCAGGACTGCGGATTCAATGACATTGAATGGCATGAGCCTTTCGAGGCCGCTTCGGGTGACCAAAAAAAACGGGAAGCGGCGGTTTGACTCACAGATTCAGCCTTCGAGGGATTTGTCACGCGGAGATTCACCCGATTGTCCTGGCACACCGCAGCCGGCCAGTTGACATATTGCCCACCGATTGCTTTAATAATACGAAATTAATTTCGTATATATGAAATAAATGAGCGCTATCCGATCCGCATCCAAGGTGCCCGAGGAATACTACAAGGAGGTCCAGACAATTCCGGGCGACCCGGCTTTCGCGTCCAAGGTGGAGTCCACCCTGACCTTCCCAGTGGCGGCACGCGGCAGGCCGCGAAAGAGCCCCGTGCCCGACGTGACCTCACTCTCGGCGGAGAAGACGCTGGCGAGCGCTCCCTGGTGCTCGCTGAGCTGGAGGCTAGTGGTCCGACCCAAACAGATGGTTCCCATCTGTTTGGACAAGTGGGCCCACCAGCTAAGGAGACGAAACAATTAGCTAGGGAGACGAAACATGCCGACATCAGCGAGTGAGAAAACCGACAGCAAAGTGACAGCCTCGGCAGGCGTTCGGGCGTCGATTGCGGACTGCAAGGATCTGCCGGTGCTCGACTTAGGCCCCTATCTGGCGGATGCGCCTGGCGCGCTCGAGCAACTGGCCTCGGATGTGAAGTTTATCCAGGAAAACCTAGGCTTCTTTGCGATCGTCAACCACGGCATCCCGCAGTCCCTGATCGATGAAGCGTTCCGCCAGACCGAGAAGCTGTTCGAAATTCCGATGGAGGAAAAGCTCAAGCACCGGGTCGGTTTCCACCACCAGGGCTATCTCCCGCCCAAGTCCTCAATCCTGAAATCGTGCGCGATCATGGAGAAGATCGCGGTCAATACCAAGAAGGACACCAATGCCGCTTGGGTGTTCATGCGCAACCGCAACGCCGACGACCCGAAAGTGTTGGCCAATGTGCGACACCGTGGGCTGAACCAGTGGCCCGACAGCCTGCCCGAATTCAAGAAGGCGTTGGACGCGTACGTGACCGCAATGGAGCAGCTCGCCCTCAAGCTGCTGCCTATCTATGCGCGTGCGTTGGGTCTTCCCGCCGACTACTTCGAGAGCATGTTCAAGACGCCGGAGTACTACCTGCGCTGCGCCTACTATCACCCCGAAGAGGGGATGGAAGAAGGCCAGTACGCGCTCGCGCCGCACTCTGACGGCAGCTTCCTGACGCTGCTGCCGATGACGCCGGTGCCAGGGCTGGAGGTCATGACACCCTCGAAGGAGTGGCTCAAGGTCAGCTACGTCAAGGGCGCATTGATCGTGAACACCGGGCAGGTTCTCAACCGCCTGTCAAACGACCGCTTCATTGCCACGCCACACCGTGTCGTCAACCCACCGATGAAGCGCTACGGGGTGGTCTTCTTCTTCTACCCGGACGACGACGCCAACGTAGGCCCGATCCCGTCGTGCATCGGCCCGGGCGAAAAGGCGAAGTACGACTCGCGCTCCTTCTACGACTTCTTCGTGCCCTACCTGGACGACCTTTACCACTACAACGACCCCAACTTCATGAAGGACGTTGAGCCTGAAGGCGTGACCTCGAAGGCTTGAGGTCGTCATCGGCGAAGGCATATCGTCCGTGCGGACCACACCCGCAGCGGACGATATGCCATGGCTCCAACTGGAGGGAGAGCTGGCCTCGCGATCTCCTTCTGGCAGCCCATGCCGTCGATGGTGACGATCGCCCCGTTTAGCGTCAGCAGGTTCAAGAGCTCAGGGATGGCGGTGATCTCGTTGGACTTCTCCGCCACCTTGGCCTGGTCCAGCACCAGCAGCTGCCGGCTCGACCACGCCGAGATCATGTGGATCGGCGCCTTGCCCCCGCCTTCCTGATAGGCGCGCCGCAGCGTCTTGCCATCGACAGCGACGATATCGGGGCCGAACTTGGTGAGGGAGCCGACCCACGCGATGAAGCAGCTCTGGAACTGCTCGGCATCGAGAGCCGCGAACAGGTCGCCCAGCTGGTCGTGCGACGGCGTGCCATTCGCGAATGGCCGGAAGCGGCGCAGAGGCTCCAGCTTCTTCTAGCCGAACTCGGCGATCTCCACCCAGCTCTCGGCGGCGGCGAGGACGGCGACCAAGCACAGGAGCAACACCTCGTCGAGCCGATACCACACCTTGCCGACCTGGCGCGGATCTTCCAGGGGCTCGAAATACTCCAGCCACCCAACCACTTGGTCAAATGCACGCTCGGCTTGCGTCTCGGCCTGCCCCTTCGTTCTTGTCCTCCGCGAGTCAAGAGGACACAGGACATCGACAGATTCAGCCTTCGCGGGAATTGTCACGCGGAGATTCACCCAATTGCCCTGGCGCACCGCCGCCGGCCAGTTGACAATATCGTCTAATTCCATTTCAATATCGCAAATTAAATTTTGGATATATGAAATAAATGAGCGCTGTCCGATCCGCCTCCCGGGCCCTTCAGATTTTCGAGGCGTTTGGCGCCGAGGGGCGCCCGCTCCTGCTGACGGAGATCGCGCCGTCCATCGATGTCCCGTTGTCGAGCTGCTACGGGTTGGTCCAGACCCTGCTGGAGCGGGGCTATCTTTATGCGGTGAGCCGGCGGCGCGGGTTTTATCCCACCCGCAAGCTTCATACGCTCTCCACCGCCATCGTGGCGAAGGACCCCTACCTCCAGCGCCTCCTGCCCCATCTCGAGCGGCTGCGCGATGCGGTGAGCGAGACGGTGATCGTGGGCACCCGCCAGAACGACCAGGTGCTCTATCTGGAAGTGCTCGAAGGGCCGCAAACCATCCGCTATTCGGCGAGCCCTGGCGACTTCAAGCCGTTGCATTCGAGTTCCATCGGCAAGGCCTTATTGTCCCTCGCTCCGGACGACGGCGTGGACACCCTCGCGGCCAAGGCACTCCTCCCGGCGATCACGCCGAACACCATCACGGACCGGGACCGGCTGAAGGCGGATCTCAAGGCGGGCCGGGCGCGGGGCTACTTCATGACCCGCGGGGAGAACATGGTGGATGTGACCGCGCTCGCCGCGCCCATGGAGCTGGAGGGGATGACTGTTGGCGTTGCCATCGCCGGTCCCAGCTACCGGATGGAACAATCCATGGAGACCTTGGCCGACCGCCTGCTCGATACGGTCGGAACCATCAAGGCGGTCGCATCATGAACGCGCAGACGCACCAATTACGGGTGGCGGTGACCGGCGCCCGTCTCGACGTGGTCATCGACCGGCCCCAGGCGCGCAACGCCCTGAGCCTGGAGACCCTGCACGAGCTGGAGATGGTTTTCACCCGCTTCGCCGAGGTGCCGGATCTCAGCGTCGCCGTCCTCACCGGCGCGGGCGAGCGGGCCTTCGCCGCCGGGGGCGACCTGAAGGAGCTGAACGACCATCGCTCGGAGGCGCAGGCCGGAGCCCTGTTCGATGCGGGCCGCGCGGCCCTCGATGCGGTGCGGCGCTTCCCCCTGCCCGTGGTGGCGGCGCTCAATGGCGTTGCCCTGGGCGGGGGCGCGGAGCTGGCCATGGCGTGCGATTTCCGCCTCGCCGCAGGCCATGCCGCCATCGGCTTCGTGCAGGCGCAACTCGCCATCACCACAGGGTTCGGCGGCGTCGCCGATCTTCAGGCCGCCATTGGTCCGCGCAAGGCCATGGGCATGATGCTGTCCGCCCGCGTCTTCAAGGCGCCGGAGGCCGAGGCGCAGGGCCTGTTCGATGCCGTGGCGGGGGAGAACGAGCCCCTGGAGGTCCTCGTCTCTCGCTTCCTCACGCCGATCCTGGAGCGTCCGCCGGCGCTGGCGCGCGACATCAAGGCCGTGGCGCGTGCCGCCATGGACCCGGCGCGCTGCGCCGCCGTGGGCGAGGAGGAACGGGCGCGCTTCATCCGCGCCTGGACGAGCGAGGAACACTGGGCCGCCGCCGACCGCTTGCTGGCCCGCAGGAGCTGAGAGAAGCCATGACCGCCCTCAAGCAGAAGCAGGATCTCGACGCCGAGGCGCCGCGCGGCATCTCGCCGGTGACCCCGTCGGGCGTCGAAGCGCCCCGCGTCGTCACCGCGGACATGGTGCCCCACGGCGCCCCGGAGCTGCCGGGGGACTATCCCTTCACCCGCGGCATCTTTCCCGACGGCTTCCGCGGTCGCGCCTGGACCATGCGGCAATATTCCGGCTTCGGCACCGCCGAGGAATCCAACGCGCGGTACCAGTTCCTGCTGCGCGAGGGGCAGACGGGCCTGTCCGTTGCCCTCGACCTGCCCACCCAGTGCGGCTACGACCCCAGCGATCCCATGGCGCGCTCGGAGATCGGCAAGGTGGGCGTCTCCCTGTCGAACCTCTCCGAGATGGAGATCCTGTTCGACGGCATCGACCTTGCGAAGATCTCCACCTCCTTCACCATCAACGGCACGGCGGCGCTCATCTACGCCATGTATGTGGCCTGCGCTGAGCGGCGCGGCATAGATCCGGCGCTGCTCACGGGCACCATCCAGAACGACATCCTGAAGGAATATGTGGCGCGGGGCACCTGGATCTTCCCGGTGCGGCCCTCCATGCGGCTCACCGCGGATTCCATCCTCTACGCCAACAGGACGACGCCGCGCTTCAACCCCATCTCCATCGCCGGCGCCCACATGCGCGATGCCGGCTGCAACGCGGTGGAGGAGATGGCCTACACACTGGCCAACGGCCTCGCCTATGTGGACGAGCTGCTGCGGCGCGGCGGCAATGCGGAGAAGTTCGCCAAGCGCCTCTCCTTCTTCTTCTACGTGCACATGGACCTGTTCGAGGAGGTGGCGAAGTTCCGCGCCGGCCGGCGCATCTGGGCGGAGATCATGAAGACGCGTTACGGCGTCACCGATCCGAAGGCACAGATGTTCCGCTTCGGCGTGGTGTGCGGCGGCTCCTCACTGGTGGCGCCGCAGCCGCAGAACAACATCGTGCGGGTCGCCATCGAGACGGTGGCGGCCGTGCTCTCCGGTGCCCAGTCCATCTTCACCTGCGCCTATGACGAGGCGTTCCAGATCCCCACCGAGACCTCCGCCGAGATCGCCCTGCGCACCCAGCAGATCGTGGCGCTGGAAAGCGGCGTGGCGCGCAGCGTCGATGCCCTGGGCGGCTCCCACTACGTGGAGTGGCTCACCGACGAGATGGAGAAGCGCATCCGCGAGCGCATGGACGAGGTGGAAGCCTATGGCGGCGCGGTCAAGGCCATCGAGGACGGATGGCTGCAGATGCGCGTCGCCCAGCGCGCCCACGAGCGCAAGCGGCAGATCGATTCCGGCGCCTTCCCGGTGGTGGGGCTCAACGTCTTCCGCAAGGAGGACGAGGACCGCGGCGCCGTGGAGGTGTTCCGCATCGACCCCAAGGCGAGCCGCCGCGTGGTGGAGAAGTACGAGGCGGTGATGGACCGGCGCGACAATGCCGCCGTCTCCCGCGCCCTCGACCGGCTCGGCGCCGCGGCCGCCGACGACGGTGAGAACATCATGCCGTACCTCGTCGAATGCTGCCACGCCTACGCCACCGTCGGTGAGATGGTGGCGCGGCTCAAGGCCTGCTGGGGCGAGTTCCAGGAGCCCATCCGGCTATGAGCGACATCCTCGAAACCCCCGCTGCTTCCACCGCTCTGCTCAAGGGCAAACGCATCCTGGTGGCCAAGCCCGGCCTCGACGGCCACGACGTGGGCGCCAAGGTGATCGCCCTGGCGCTGCGCGATGCGGGCGCGGAGGTGATCTATACGGGCCTGCGCAAGAGCCCCGGCTTCATCGCCCGCGTGGCGGTGGACGAGGACGTGGACGCGGTGGGCCTGTCCATTCTCTCCGGCAGCCACAAGGAATTGGTGGCCGAGTCCATCGCTGCGCTGGCGCAGGAGGGGGCCTCGGCCATTCCCGTCTTCGTGGGGGCACCATTCCCGCGGAGGATGTGCCGGCTTTGCTCGAGCTCGGCGTCAAGGCGGTCTTCACCGCCGACATGAAGCTCGACGACGTGGTCGCCGAGGTAGCCGCGGGCCTTCAGGAAAATCCGGCATGAGCGGGCCCCTCACCGGAATCCGCATCATCGAGGTCGGGCACATGCTCATGGGCCCGTACAGCACCATGCTGCTGGCGGATCTGGGGGCAGACGTCATCAAGGTGGAGCCGCCCGAGGGTGATATCGGCCGGCGCATCAGCCCCCACACCATCGGCGGCCATAACGCCTATTTCGCCAGCCTCAACCGCAACAAGAAGAGCATCGTGCTCGACCTCGCCAGCGGCGAGGGGCAGCGCAAGCTGGGCGACCTGGTGGCCGGCTCCCATGCGCTGCTCACCAACCTGCGGCCCTCCGCCATCCGCAAGCTGGGGCTCACCTACACGCACCTGAAGCGCTGGAACCCGCGGATCGTCTGCGTCGCTCTCACCGGCTACGGCCTCGACAGCCCCTATGCGGAGCGGCCCGCCTACGACTACGTCATCCAGGCGCTCACCGGCATCATGGCGCTGACCGGCGAGCCCGACGGCCCGCCGGTGAAGACCGGCTATTCGGCCGTGGACAATTCCGCCGGCATCATGGGGGCGCTGGGGCTCGTGGCGAAGCTGCTCGAAGGCAAGGGCGGGCAGGTGGACATCGCCATGTACGACGTCATGCTCTCCCAGCTCAACTACATCGCCGGCGCCTGGCTCAATGCCCGCGAGCCGGCGCGGCGCATGGATCGATCCGCCCACCCCTACATCGTCCCCGCGCAGATCTTCCCCACCCGCGACGGCTGGATCGCGCTCTTCATCACCCATGACGACTTCTGGCGCCGGTTCGCCCAGGAGCTGGGGCAGGGGCACTGGCTGACCGATCCGCGCTTCTCCACCATGGATGCACGCCGAGCCAACCGCGACCTGGTGCTGGCGAGATCGAGGCAGCGCTGAAGGGCGAGGGGACGGACGACCTGGTGCGGCGCCTGTCGGCGCTGGGCGTGGTGGCGGCCGGCGTCGAGACCCTGGAGCAGGCGCTCGCCAGCGCGCATACCGCCGCGCGGAACATGGTCGCCCACGTGGATTGCGGCGGTGCCACCATCCGCATGGTGGGCAATCCCATCAAGGTGATGGGGGCCAAGGAGCATTTCGCGCCGCCGCCCCTGCTGGGCGAGCATGACGACCTCGCCGATGGAGGGCACGCGGCATGAACGTGGCCCCGCGCACCCCGATGCTGGATCGGCGCGCGCTGGGCCGGGCGCTGTCGCGCGCCGCCGATGCCGCGGTGGCGGACATCCTCAAGGCATCCCGTGGCGAAGGCGGGCACCTGGCCCGCCGCATCGGCGTGACCGGCCCGCCGGGTGCCGGCAAGAGCACGCTCATTGCCGCACTGGCCCGCCATCGCCTGGCCCGCGCCGGCCGGGTCGCCATCGTCGCCATCGATCCCACCAGCCCCAAGACCGGCGGCTCCATCCTGGGCGACCGCATCCGCATGGATGCCCTGGTGGACGATCCGCGCGTCTTCATCCGCTCCATCGCCAGCCGCAGCGCCACCGATGGCCTGGCCGACAACCTGCCCGAGATCCTCGCCGTGTTCGATGATTTCGGCTTCGACGAGATCATCCTGGAGACCGTGGGCGTCGGCCAGTCGGAGTTCGCCGTGCGCGAGCTGGTGGAGGTGGAGCTTCTCGTGCTCTCCCCCGGCGCCGGCGACCAGATCCAGGCCATGAAAGCCGGCATCCTGGAGACCGCCGACATCTATGTGATCAACAAGGCCGACCAGCCCGACGCCGCCAAGGTGGAGGCGGAGCTGAAGGCGACGCTCGCCCTGACCTCCCCTGGCGATCCGCCGGCGGTGCTGCGCGTGCGCGCCGATGCGGGGGAAAATATCGCCGCCCTCGACGACGCCATCGAGGCCGCCGCGGCACGCCAGGCCGCGGACGGTGACGGCGCGCGGCGCCGGCGGGCGCGCCAGAGGATCAAGGGCCTCGTCTGGCGCCAGCTCACGCGGATCCTCGCGGATCTGCCGCAGGAGGCGTTCGAGGAGCCGCTTCCCGACCTTTACGCCACGGTCCTGTCCGGCCTCGCCGAAGAAGGGGCCGCCTGAAGTCGAACCATCGCGCCAAACGCCGGAAAACAGGCGCGCAATTAGACTGCTGCCGAGCGGCACCGCAGGTCAATAAGACGTCCTCTAATAGGGGGAGGAATTATGAAGATGAAGCGCATGGTCATGGCGCTCGCTCTGCTCGCGAGCGCGGGAATTGGTCCGGCTGCGGCCGGAAATGGGGCGGTCAAGATCGGGGTCCTGTCCGATATGGCCGGGATCTACTCCGACATATCCGGCGCGGGCGCGCTCATCGCCGCCCAGCTCGCGGTGGAGGATTTCGGCGGCAAGGCGCTCGGCAAGCCCATCGAGCTCGTCTCCGCCGATCACCAGACCAAGCCCGACGTGGGCCTCGCCATCGCGCGCCGGTGGATCGACAGCGAGGGCGTGGACGCCATCGTCGATGTCCCGGTCTCTTCCATCGGCCTGGCCATCCAGGCGCTCACGCTGGAGAAGGACAGGATATTCCTGAACTCCTCCGGCGCCGCCTCCGACTTCACCGGCAAGGCGTGCTCGCCGCTGGCGTCCCAATGGCCGCACGACACCTATATCATGGGGACGAGCGTCGGCCGCGCCGTGGTCCAGTCGGGCGGCAAGAGATGGTTCTTCCTGACGGCGGACTACGTATTCGGCCACAATTTGGAGCGCGACACCATGGCGGCCGTCAAGAAGGCGGGCGGAACCGTGCTCGGCTCCGCGCGCCATCCACTCAACACGCAGGACTTCTCCTCGTTCCTGCTGCAGGCCCAGTCATCCAAGGCCGATGTCATCGGGCTCGCCAATGCGGCCGGGGACACCACCCAGGCGATCAAGCAGGCGAGCGAGTTCGGCCTGAGCGCCGGCGGCACCCGGCTCGCGGCCACCCTGCTCTTCATCACCGACGTCCATGCCATGGGGCTGAAGATTGCGCAGGGCACGGTCCTGACCGAGCCGTTCTACTGGGATCTCGACGACAGCAGCCGCGCTTGGTCCAAGCGCTTCATGGCGAGGATCGGAGGCAAGGCGCCCGGAACGCTGCAGGCCTCGGTGTACAGCTCCGTCCTGCATTATCTCAAGGCCGTAGAGAAGGTCGGATCCACCGACGCAAGGAAGGTCTCCGAGGCCATGAAGGAGATGCGGATCAGCGACGCCCTCATCAAGGACGGCTACATCCGGGCGGATGGACGGGTGATGCGGGACTATTACCTGTTCCAGATCAAGGCGCCGGAAGAATCAAAGTACCCATGGGACTATTATAAGCTCATCTTAAGGATACCGCCGGAGGAGGTCACCCGTCCCCTGTCCGAAGGTGGCTGCCCGCTCGTCACGGAGGCAAAGGCCAGCCCGGCCAGATGACAGGTGGACGAGCGGGAGAGCGGAAGGATGGCTGGCCTCAGCCGTCCCGCCGCCGGGCCCGTCCACGACACAGGCGGGGACCAGCCCCGCCGCATAGGAGAGGCGAGGATGAACGCACACCAGCACTTTATCGGCGCCGCCTGGATGGGCGCGCCGCCGGACCCGTCCACGACACAGGCAGGGACCAGCCCCGCCGCATGGGAGAGGCGAGGATGAACGCGCACCAGCACTTTATCGGTGGCGCCTGGATGGGCGCGCCGGCGACGCTTCCGGTGATCAACCCTTCCGACGGGCGCGTGATCGGGGAGATTGCCCGCGGCGGCAGCGCCGAGATCGGGCAGGCCGTCTGCGCCGCCGAAGCCGCCATGGCGGGCGAATGGGGTGCCCTGGAGGCGGCCGCGCGCGGCCGCCTCCTCAGCCGGCTCGCCAACCTCATCGGCCGCGACGCGGAGCGGCTCGCCCGAATGGAAAGCGAGGACGTCGGCAAGCCCTTGTCGCTCGCCCGCAACGACGTGAAGGTCTGCGCCCGCTATTTCGAATATTATGGCGGCGCCGCCGACAAGGTCCACGGCGACACGATTCCCTTCTTCAACGGCTATACGGTCGCCACCGTCTACGAGCCGCACGGCGTCGTCGGCATCATCACGCCGTGGAACTATCCCCTGCAGATGAACGGCCGCGCGGTCGCCCCGGCGCTCGCCATGGGCAATGCGGTGGTTCTCAAGCCGGCCGAGGACACCTCGCTCACCGCCCTCGCCCTCGCGGAGCTGGCCGCCGAGGCGGGCTTCCCCAAGGGCGCCCTCAACGTGGTGACGGGGCTCGGCGAGGAGGCCGGCGCAGCGCTCGCCGCCCATCCGGGCATCCACCATATCAGCTTCACCGGCTCGCGCGAGGTGGGCATTCTCATCCAGGCCGCTGCGGCGAAGAACGTCATTCCGGTGACCCTGGAGCTGGGCGGAAAATCACCGCAGGTCGTGTTCGCCGACGCTGACTGCGCCGAGGCGGCAAACGTCATCACACGCGCCATCACCCAGAATGCCGGCCAGACCTGCTCCGCCGGCTCGCGCGTCGTCATTGAGGATACGGTCTACGACCGCTTCACCGCCGAGCTTACCGAGCGTTTCCGCGCGCTCAGGGTCGGTACCGGAGACCAGGACCTCGACCTCGGGCCGCTCGTCAACCCGCAGCAGCATGCGCGGGTCGCGTCCTATCTCGATCTCGCCCGCCGGGACGGCCTGCGCATCCTCGCCGAAGGCAGTTTCGCCTCCAACCTGCCGCCGGACGGCTTCTATGTGAAGCCGACCCTTATCGGCGACGTGCCGCCGGACCACCGGCTCGCGCAGGAGGAAATCTTCGGGCCGGTTCTCGTCGCCATCCGTGCGAAGGACGAGGCGGACGCCATGCGCATCGCCAACAGCACCGAGTTCGGGCTCGTTGCCGGCGTCTGGACCGCCGATATCGGCCGCGCCATGCGTCTCGCCCACAAGCTGCGCGTGGGACAGGTCTACATCAACAATTTTGGCGCGGGGGCGGTGTCGAGCTCCCCTTCGGCGGAGTGAAGGGATCCGGACACGGTCGCGAGAAAGGGATGGAGGCGCTCCGCGGCTTCGGCTCTCTCAAGACCATCGCCATCAAACATGGCTGAACGCTACATCCAAGGGAATGAGGAGGACGACATGCGTCTGAAGGGCAAAGCCGCACTTGTGACCGGCGCGGCGCAGGGGTTTGGCTTCGGCATCGCCGAGACTTTTGCCCGCGAAGGGGCACTGGTTGCGCTCCTCGACATCCATCCCGACAAGGTGCGGGAGGCTGCAGCGGCGATCGGCGGGAGCGCATTCGCCGTGACGGCGGACGTGAGGAAGGCCGAGAGCGTGGACGAGGCGGTCAAGGAAGTCCTCGAGCGCGCAGGACAGCTTCATATCGTCGTCAACAATGCCGGCGTCACCCACCGCAACCAATCCCTGCTGGACGTATCGGAAGAAGAGTTCGACCGCGTGTTCGCGGTCAATGTGAAGTCGATCTTCCAGATGGCGAAGGCGGTCGTGCCCCACTTCCGGGCCCATGGCGGGGGCGTCTTCCTCAACATCACCTCGACGGGCGCCGTGCGGCCGCGGCCGGGGCTCACCTGGTACAACGGCTCCAAGGGCGCGGCAGAGGTGATCTCCAAATCCATGGCGGTGGAGCTCGCGCCCGACCGCATCCGCGTGAACGCGCTCGCGCCGGTGGCGGGCGATACGCCGCTGCTCACCACTTTCATGGGCGAGGACACTCCTGAGCGCCGTCGCGCTTTCACGTCCGTCATCCCCTGGGGCCGGTTCTCGACCCCGCAGGACATCGCCAACGCCGCCCTTTTCCTATGTTCGGACGAGGCCGATATGGTGACGGGTGCCGTGCTCACGGTGGATGGCGGACGTTGTGTCTAGAGCGGCGCCCGCACAAGCTGATCGCGCCGCAGGAGGATGCCGCAAAACTGATCGGCGGCCCAAAGTTCAAGTCGAGGACTTCGCTATGTGATCATGGGGAGCGCAAAGACATCCGCGACGCGGTTCGCGCTATGCGCGGACTTTCCCGACGGGGATCACGCTCCAAGGAAGGCAATCAGACGCAATGCTGGAAAAAAGCCGGCGTCTGCAAGGAGGGAGGATGTCATGTCCAAGACGTTGCTCAGGGGCACTCTTGCCGCAGTCCTGCTCGCGGGCCTTCCGCTCGCCGCGCCACTCGCGGCGAAGGCCGAGCCCATTACCCTCAAGCTCGCCCACCAATGGCCGCAGGACGAGAAGGACTATGTGGTGGCGGCCGCCGTCAAGTTCGCCAGCGAGGTGGAGAAGCGCACCAACGGTGAGATCAAGATCACCTTCTATCCCGCCCAGTCCTTGGCCAAGGCCTCCAACACCCATGTCGCCCTGAAGACCGGAACCGTGGACCTCGCCGTCTATCCCTACATCTATGCAGCCGGCGCCATCCCCGAGATGAACCTCATCCTGATGCCCGGCATCTGGAAGACCCATGACGACGTCTTCGCCTTCCGCAAGTCGGACGCGTGGAAGAAGATTGAGGCCAAGGCCGAGGCCTACGGCTTCAAGACCCTCTCCTGGATCCAGATCTCCGGCGGCGTCGCCTCCTCGGGCGCGCCCGTTCATGGGCCGGACGACGTGAAGGGCAAGAAGGTGAGGGCCGCCGGCAAGTATATGGAGGCGGCGCTGCATGATGCGGGGGCGACCCCGGTGTCCATGCCCTCGTCCGACAACTACAACGCCATGCAGCTCGGCCTCTTGGACGCCATGTGGACCTCCTCCTCCTCGTTCGGCGCCTTCCGCCTCTATGAGGTCTCCAAGGCCTACACCTCGCCGGAGGAATATTCGGTCTACTTCACCATCGAGCCCATCGCCATCAGCATGAAGACGTGGGAGAAGCTGACGCCCGCGCAGCAGAAGATCCTCATGGAGGTGGGCGCCAGCCTCGAGCCCGGCAGCCTCGCCGGCGCCAAGGAGGAGGACGCGCGGATCGCGAAGGAGTTCGCCGATCACGGCGTGAAGGTCACCAAGATGTCCCTCAAGGAGTGGGACAGCTGGCAGCCCTTCTTCAAGCGCAGCCACGAGAAGTTCAAGGCGGACTTCCCGCAGGCGGCGCCCATCCTGGACATGATGCTCGCCGGCAAGTCGTGAGCCGTGAAGCCATGAGCCAGGACACCGGCCGGCCGGCCAATCCACAAGGGGAGGGGGCGTCGACGGCGCCCCCTTTTATCGAGCGCCTCGCGGGGTTGGTCGTCGCGAGCGCGGGCCTCGCGGCCGGCGTCATCGCCGCGTCGGTGTGCTACGAGGTCTTCATGCGCTCGGTTCTCGGCTATTCCGTGATCTGGGTGGAAGAGGTCTCGGCCTATCTCATCGGCTACATCGTCTTCGTGGGCATGGGCGCCGCGCTTTACCAGGGCGCCCATGTGGAGGTCGATTTTCTCCTGGTGAGCCTGAAGGGGCGGGCGGCCAGCCGGTTGCGCTTATTCTGCGATCTTGCGGTGCTACTGCTGGCCGGCGTGCTGGTGGCCTTGAGCTGGGGCTATTGGCACGATGCCTTCACCAGCGGCGAACGTTCCGTGAGCATGCTCTCCGTCCCGCTCTGGATTCCCTACCTCACCTTCCTTGCCGGCAGCGTTCTCCTGTTCGCCTTCCAGGCGGCGAGGCTGCTCGGACGGCTCTGCTCCATGCGCCCGCGCGCGCAGGCGGCCCATCGCGAGGTGCCATCGTGACAGCGACCGCGGTCTTCATGTTCGGCGGCCTCATGGGCCTCATGCTGGTGGGCGTGCCGGTGGCCTTCGCGCTGTTCGCCATCGCCATCTCCACGCTGCTCATGGCGGGGGCGGGGATTGGTCGGCGCTGGGCCTGGTGCCCAGCACCATCTGGGATTCGGTCACCAACTTCACGCTCACGGCGGTGCCGCTCTACATTCTCATGGGTGCCATCATCGCCGCCTCCGGCATGGGCGCGCGGCTCTATTCGGCCATCGCCACCCTGTCTGCGGGGCTGCCCGGAAGCCTTGCGGTGGCCACCACCATCGCCTGCGCGGTGATGGCCGCCATCTCCGGCTCCAGCGTGGCCACGGCCGCCGCCATCGGTCGCTTCTCTGTCAGCGAGATGCGGCGCTTCGGCTATCGCGAATCCGATGCCTGCGGGGCGGTCGCCGCGGGGGGAACGCTCGGCATCCTCATTCCGCCGTCCATCCCCATGGTCGTCTACGGCGTCATTGCGGAGGAATCCGTCGGCAAGCTGTTCATGGCGGGCATCCTGCCGGGCCTGCTGCTGGCGCTGCTGTTCGGCGCCTACCAGATGTGGCTGGCCCGCGCGCGGGTCTCCGCCTTGGCCCAGAGCGCGCACATGGGGCCGATCAGCCTTTCGGACCGGGCGCGGGCCCTGGTGGAGATCCTGCCGGTGGCGGCGCTCATCGCCATCATCCTGGGCTCCATCTATACGGGCATAGCCACGCCCACGGAGACGGCGGCCATCGGCGTCGCCGTCAGCCTGCTCCTGGCCTTCGGGCTCTATCGCGAGCTGGATTGGCGCAAGTGCCGTCTGATCCTCATGGAGACGGGCCGCGGCAGCATCATGGTGCTGGCCATCATCGCGGGCGCCATGCTGTTCGGCTATGCCCTCACCACCACCGATGTGGCGCCCACGCTCTCGCGGGCGGTGGCCGGCGCGAACCTGCCGCCGTGGCTGGTCTTCATCGCCATCAATCTGCTGCTGCTCTTCCTGGGCTGCTTCCTGGAGACCTTGTCCATCATCGTCATCACCACGCCCATCATCATCCCCATCATCGAGACATTCGGGTGGGACAAGGTGTGGTTCGGCGTGATCTTGATGATCAACATGGAGATGGCGCTCATCACGCCGCCCGTGGGGCTCAATCTGTTCGTGGTGAAGGGCGTGGTTCCTGAGGTTTCTCTCGGCCGGATCATTTCAGGCACCCTCCCCTACGTTTTGATCATGGCCTTGGCACTGGCCCTCGTTGCGGTCCTGCCGCAACTTTTGATCTGATCCCAAAAACAGCTTCGAACGCCTTTGCCTGACGGCCGGGCAGGCCACTCTCACCGGTATGATGGAAGAGGATGCGGCTCGGCTCTGCGGCCCTCGCCATGGTCGCGGTGGCGATCGGGAGGCTCATCGTTGGGGCAGAGCCAAGGGAAAGATCGTCTTTCACGGCGGCAAGGCCGAAGTCGAGCGCCCTCCCGTTCGTGCCCGTGACGGCGGTGAGATGCCCCTGCCGAGTTGGACGCCGGCGCTCGACGAGGATCTTCTCGGCCAATGGGCGCTCAATCTGATGCTGATGAACGTGTCGACCCGCCTGATCGGGGTTCAGCGGGAACCAATGCGCCCGCGACCTCGTCGGCGCGCACATTGATCCTGCTCAAAGCGGTCCTTTCATGCGCACCTATGATGAGGCATAGTTCGCCGGTGAGGCGATGAGGCATATGATCAGGCTCAGGTCCGCAGCGGGGTGGATGAAAGTGCTACCAGCGATCTTGGTGGCGCTGGCCATGCTGTTCGGGCCCATCGCCAGCGCCTATTCCGCGCCGTGCCACGACGACGAGGATCCGGCATACAGCGTTATGGTGGATCATCCGCACCAGATCGCTTCGCCCGATCCCGCGGATCATCATTCGGACGAGCCGACCCAACCCGCTGACCACGGAAAGTGCTGCAGCGTCTCCTGCAGTGTCTATGTGCCCGTGGCCGACGGCGCGGACCTGCACGTTCTGGATCTGACCTTTGTGCGAGAGCCCTTTGATCTCGCCAACCAGGCCGCA
This sequence comes from Xanthobacter dioxanivorans, assembly GCF_016807805.1. Classification (NCBI taxonomy): domain Bacteria; kingdom Pseudomonadati; phylum Pseudomonadota; class Alphaproteobacteria; order Hyphomicrobiales; family Xanthobacteraceae; genus Xanthobacter; species Xanthobacter dioxanivorans. Next base: position 6,032,731 of record NZ_CP063362.1, read on the forward strand.
GACGGCCTGGCGGTTTTGCCCGGCCTCGATCCCCCGCGTTTCCAGAGCTGATAGCGGTCTCAACGCATTTCAGGCGTGAGGCGGACGCGCGAAGCGGCACCCCTTGAGGGGGCCGGTGCGTCGACGCGCCGGAAGATGCCCCGACATCAGCGTCGGCCTTGTGTCGATGGGGAAACGAGGACCTTTCCATGTATGGTCGCGACACGCTTGCCGAGCCTATGGCCGGCACGGCTGCGCTCGGGCAATCCGGACCGACGGGCACCGGAGCCTCGCAGCAAACCCGCAATGCCCAAGCGGGCGCCTTCTCCAGCGACCCAGGAACTTTCGCTCGCGATGCCCTGTCCTATGGCAGGGACGCGGCCGAGCGTTGGATCCAGTTCTGGGACACGCTTCGCCAAAGGGCCGACAACATGCTGGCGCACGAGCGCGCCGGAAAGCCGCCGCTGCTCGACTTCGACTATGAAGTCCTGCTCGATGCCCGCCGGTTTGAGCGTCCGGCAAATTATGCGCTCCTGCGCGTGACCCGCGTCGGAGATCAATGCCTGGACGATTGCCTGGACGCTGCCAAGCCGCCGGTGGTGATCCTCGATCCGCGGGCCGGTCACGGACCGGGGATCGGCGGCTTCAGGCAGGACTCCGAGGTCGGCCTCGCCCTGCATCAGGGGCATCCCGTCTATTTCGTCACCTTCTATCCCGAGCCTGCCGCAGGGCAGACGCTCGCCGACGTGCTTCACGTGCTGCGGCGGTTCGTCGAGGAGGTGTCACGCCGCCATTCCGGCGCCGCGCCCGTGCTCTACGGGAATTGCCAGGCCGGCTGGGCGGTGACGCTGCTCGCCGCGGACTGCGCGGGGCTGACGGGTCCCGTCGTTCTCAACGGGACCCCTTTGTCCTACTGGGCCGGCGAGAGCGGCATCAACCCGATGCGCATCGCGGCGGGCTTCGAGGGCGGCGCGTGGCTGACGCACTTCCTCGCCGACCTCGGGGACGGCCGCTTCGACGGCGCCTTCCTGGTGCAGAACTTCGAGGGGCTGAAGCCCGAGGCGGTGTGGGAGAAGTACGCGAACCTCTATGCCCACATGGACACGGAGAGGGAGCGGTTCCTCGCCTTCGAGCGCTGGTGGGGCGGCTACTACTTCCTGAGCCGCGAGGAGATCCTCGCCATCGTCGAGAACCTCTTCGTCGGCAACCGGCTTGAGGAGGGGCGCCTGCGCATCTGCGCGGGGTGCCACGCGGACCTCAGGCGCATCCGCAACCCGCTCGTGATCTTCGCCTCCTATGGCGACGACATCACCCCGCCCCATCAAGCGCTTGGCTGGATACCGGTCGTGTACCGGGACACCGACGACCTGAAGGCGGCGGGCCAGCGCATCGTCTATCTCGTCAACCGCCATGTCGGGCATCTCGGCATCTTCGTTTCCGCCAAGGTCGCGCGGCTCGAGCACCGGGCGATCCTGCAGAGCCTGCTGCGGATCGAGGCCCTTCCGCCCGGCCTCTACGAGATGAAGATCAACAATCCCTCGGGCGATCCCGATTGCCGCGACGGTGGCTACGCCGTCCACTTCGAGGCGCGTGAGGTCTGCGACATCCGCTTCCCCCGGCAGGACGATGCCTTCGAGCGCGTGCGCGACCTCTCCGAGCGCAACGAAGCCTTCTACAGCACTTTCGTTAGCCCCTGGGTGCAGACACTGACGACGCCATGGTCTGCGGCGCTGCTGGAGACGCTGCATCCCATGCGCACGAGCCGGCACCTCCTGTCGGAAGGCTTCCTGCCCTGGATGCACGGTGTCCGCTGGCTTGCGACGCAACTCGCTGCGGACCGGCATCCGGCCGCACCGGACAATCCCTTCAAGGAGCAGGAGGAACACATCTTCTCCCGTGTCACCGAGGCGATCGCACAGGGACGGCGCCTGCGGGACGCGGTGTGGGAGCGCGCCTTCGACGAGCTCTACAGCGGCGCGGGCAGTACCCGCCCGGTCGATATGGAACCACAGGACAGGGGCGAGGACACAAGGCCGCAAGACACACGGAGCGGTTTGGATTTCCAGGCGGCGGGCATCAGCCGCGCCGCAGCAACAAGAGGGAACTGACCATGACGACGTTTCATAATCTGATGCTCGCCAGCGCGCTGCTGCTTGCTACGCCGGGCTTCGCCGAGGATGCGCACCATCCGCCGGAGGCCCAGCCTGCTGCGCCCCAACCCACGGCGCCCTTGGCGGTCACGCCCACGCCGCAGCCGCCTCAAGCCGCCCCGGCCCCCGGTGGTCCTCAAGGCATGATGGGGATGATGGGTCAGGGCGGCATGGGCATGATGGGAGGCGGAAACACAGGGGCCGGCATGGGAATGATGGGCGGAGCCGCCGCCGGCGCCATGGGGATGGGCCAGATGATGGATCCCGGCCGGATCACAGGGCGCATCGCCTTCCTGAAGGCCGAACTGAAGATCACCGACGCCCAGCAGCCCCTGTGGAGTGCGTTCACGGAGGCGCTCAAGGCCAACCGCGCCATGATGGGCGACATGCAGGAGATGATGATGGCCGCGCAGGGCGGCGGCGCCCCGACCGTGCTGCAGCGGATCGACGGTCACGAGCGCATGCTTGTCGCCCGTCTCGAAGCGGTACGGCGCCTCAAGGCCGTGCTCGGGCCGCTCTACGCGTCGTTCGACGAGGCACAGAAGCGCACGGCGGACCAGCTCATGATGCCGGGCGGAATGGGGCCCATGTGAGCGTCGTGACCATGTGAGCGTCGAGTCCAGGTGAGGATCGAGCCCTTGGGCGGATCGGCATGAACGCGGCCGGTCCGCCTCGAGCAGGCGGGAGGATCATATGTCTTTGCATGACGACACCAGCCATATGCCGCGACTCGGCAACGACAACGGCGCACATCCCCCTCACCGGGGGTTCTGGCGCTCGCCCGGTGGCATCGTTGCCATCGGCTTTCTTCTCGCGGCGGGCTTCCTGTTGCTCTCGGAGCATCGTGCCCATGCGCTGGGATACCTGCCCTTCCTCCTGCTGCTCGCCTGCCCGCTGATGCACATGTTCATGCATCACGGCCATGGCCACCATGCGGGACACTCACGGAGCAGGCCGGGGCCGGGGCCCGAAGGGGATGTCCGATGACCGAAACGCCGGCCTACGGCCTTTGGGGCCTCGTCATCCTCAACTCGGTGGTCTTCATCCTGTTCGCCGCGAGCTTCACCCGGCTCAGGACGCCGCGGGACTGGCGCACCCTCGGGGCGTTCTCAGCCTTCGTCGTCGCCCTGTTCACCGAGATGTATGGGTTTCCGCTAACCATCTACCTCCTGTCGGGATGGCTCGGCCGGCAGTTCCCCGGCGTCGATTTCTGGTCCCACGACGCCGGCCATCTGCTCGAGACCCTGTTCGGATGGCGCGTGAATCCCCATTTCGGGCCGTTCCACATCCTCAGCACCATTCTGATCTTCGGCGGCTTCTGGCTGCTCGCGGTGAGCTGGAACGTGCTTTATGCGGCCCAGCGCGATCATCGCCTTGCGACCGAAGGCCCGTACGCCCGCCTCCGGCATCCCCAGTACGCCGCCTTCGTCGTCATCATGTTCGGCTTCCTGCTGCAGTGGCCGACGCTGGTCACGCTCGCCATCTTCCCGATCCTGGTCTGGGTCTATGTCCGGCTGGCGCGGCAGGAAGAAGCGGCTGCCCGCGCCGAGTTCGGGCCCCTGTGGGACGACTACGCCCGTCGCGTTCCCGCCTTTCTCCCTCATATCGCAATTTCATCCCCATACGTCCCTTCCTCCGGAGACGGTCCTCATGACTGAGCATGACGCGCACGCCGGCCATCATCATCATGCCCCTGTGGATCACCCGCACATCGGGACCGGAAGCTCGCCCGCGGAGACGGTCAAGGACCCCGTTTGCGGGATGGAGGTGAACCCAGCCACCGCCGGGTTCCGGTCGGAATACGGCGGCAAGACCTATTTCTTCTGCTCCGCGAAATGCCACGACACATTCGAGGCGGCACCCACCACCTATGTGGCCACGGAAGCTCAGCCGCGCCCCGCCAGGGAGCAGCCGAAGGGGGTGATCTATACCTGCCCCATGCACCCCCAGATCCGGCAGATGGGGCCGGGCAACTGCCCGATCTGCGGCATGACGCTCGAACCGGAGGTGACGACAGGCGAGACCGGCCCCAGCGCCGAGCTTCTCGACATGACGCGGCGCTTCTGGGTCGGCCTCGTCCTTGCCGTGCCGGTCCTGGCTCTGGAGATGGGCGGGCACCTCACCAACCTCCACATGCTGCTCGGGGCGCAGGCGTCCAACTGGATCCAGTTCCTGCTGGCAACGCCGGTGGTGCTCTGGGCGGGATGGCCGTTCTTCACCCGCGCGTGGCAATCTCTGGTCACGCGCCGCCTCAACATGTTCACGCTGATCGCCATGGGCACGGGCGTCGCCTGGGCCTACAGCGTGGTGGCGACCTTCGCGCCGCAGATCTTCCCCGCCACCTTCCGCGCCACCGACGGCTCGGTGGCCATCTATTTCGAGGCCGCCGCCGTCATCACCGTGCTGGTGCTGCTGGGGCAGGTGCTGGAACTGCGCGCCCGCGAGCAGACCGGCGGCGCCATCCGCGCGCTGCTCGACCTCGCGCCCAAGACGGCGCGGCGCATGCGCAGCGACGGCACGGACGAGGACGTGGCGCTGGAACAGGTCGTGGTCGGCGACCGCCTGCGGGTGCGCCCCGGCGAGAAGGTGCCGGTGGACGGCGAGCTGGTCGAGGGGCGCTCCTCGGTGGACGAATCCATGATCACCGGCGAGTCCATGCCGGTCACCAAGGACGTCGGCGCGAAGGTCATCGGCGGCACGCTCAACCAGAGCGGCGGCTTCGTCATGCGCGCCGGCAAGGTGGGGCGGGACACCATGCTGGCGCAGATCGTCCACATGGTGGCGGAGGCACAACGCTCGCGCGCGCCGATCCAGCGCCTCGCCGACGAGGTCTCCGGCTGGTTCGTGCCGGTGGTGATCGCCATCGCGGTCCTCGCCTTCGCGGCGTGGGGCGTCTTCGGACCGGAGCCGCGCTTCGCCCACGGGCTGATCGCCGCCGTGGCGGTGCTCATCATCGCCTGTCCCTGCGCGCTCGGGCTGGCGACGCCCATGTCCATCATGGTGGGCGTCGGCCGTGGTGCATCCATGGGCGTGCTCATCAAGAATGCCGAGGCGCTGGAGCGGTTCGAGAAGGTGGACACGCTGGTGGTGGACAAGACCGGCACCCTGACGGAAGGCAAGCCGAAGGTGGTTGCCCTGAAGACAACCGGCGGACTGAAAGAGGACGCGCTTCTGCGGCTTGCGGCGACGCTCGAGCGGGCGAGCGAGCACCCGCTCGCAGCGGCCATCGTGGCCGCGGCGGAGGAGCGGGGCCTGCCTCTCGGCGAGGCCCGGGATTTCGATAGTCCCGTGGGCAAGGGTGTGACCGGGAGCGTGGACGGCCGCAAGCTCGTCATCGGCAGCCATCGCATCATGGGCGAGGCGGGCGTGGACCTTTCGGCCCTTTCGGCCGAGGCCGAGGCGCTGCGCGGCGACGGCGCCACCGTGATCTTCGTCGCCGTCGACGGGCGCGTCGGCGGCCTCATCGCCATCGCCGATCCGGTCAAGGCGACGACGCCTGCCGCCCTGGCGGCCCTCAGGGCAGCCGGCGTCCGCGTCGTCATGCTCACCGGCGACAACAGGACGACGGCGCAGGCGGTGGCGCGCCGCCTCGGCATCGACGAGGTGGAGGCGGAGGTCCTGCCGGAGAACAAGGCGCAGGTGGTTGCCCGGCTGCGCCAGGAAGGGCGGATCGTCGCCATGGCCGGCGACGGCGTGAACGATGCGCCCGCGCTTGCGGCGGCCGATGTGGGCGTCGCCATGGGGACGGGCACCGACGTCGCCATCGAGAGCGCCGGCGTGACGCTGCTGAAAGGCGATCTTCAGGGCATCGCCCGCGCCCGGCAGTTGAGCCACGCCACCATGAGCAACATCCGCCAGAACCTGTTCTTCGCCTTCATCTACAATGCGGCTGGCATACCGGTGGCGGCCGGCGTGCTCTATCCCCTGTTCGGGCTTCTGCTGTCGCCCATCATCGCCGCCGCGGCCATGGCGCTGTCATCGGTCAGCGTCATCGCCAATGCCCTGCGCCTGCGGCGCACGCCGCTCGGCTGACGCGTCCTTGCAGAGACGGATCCGGCTCCAGGGAGGGAACCATGATGAATTTCGACGGAATGACGGGTTCCGGCATGTGGGGGATGTGGCTGTTCGGCCTCCTGATCCTGGTCCTGGTCGTCCTCGGGATCGCAGCGCTCCTCAAGTATCTCGGTCGATGAGAGTGTGTCCCGAGCACGGAAGGGGTGGGCAGGGCAGGCCAAGCCTGCCCACCCCTTCTGTCGGACAGGACCAGCACGCCTCCGGCGACGATGGTCGGCGGGACCGCCTCAGGACTTCCGGCTGAGATCGAAGGTGATCACGAGCGCGGATGCGAGGAGGGCGAAGACGGCGCCGGCGATGAACGTCGCCCGGGCGCCGCTGATGTCCCACAGCAGCCCGGCGGCAAGGCTCGCCGCGAGCGTCGCGAGGCCGGTGGCGAGATTGAACAGGCCGAAGGCCGAGCCGCGCAGCGCCGCCGGGGCGTTCTGGGCCACGAGCTTGGCGAGGAGGCCTTGGGTGAGCGCCATGTGCGCGCCCCACAGGCCGATGCCGAGGAACGCCCCCCAGAGGCCCGGCACGAAGGCGAGGGTGAGATCGGCCGCCGCCAGCACGGCGAGGCCGCTGAGCAAAAGCCGCTCCGGCGGCGCCTGATCCGACCAGGCGCCGGCGGGATAGGCGCCGAGGGAATAGACGACATTCATCGCGACGAGCACGAACGGAGCGAGCGCCAGCGGCAGTCCCTCGTCGTGGGCCTTCAGGACGAGGAAGGCCTCGCTGAAGCGCGCGAGCGTGAAGACGACACCGATGGCCACGACGACAAGGAAGGGACGTTCGAGGCGCCTGAGATCCGCGATCCGCACCGGTGGAGGCCGGCCTGTTCCAACCGTGCCCACGGACCTGTCCTCGACACCGAGGACGACGCAGAGCACGGCAAGAGCGCCGGGAATGAGGGCGACCCAGAAGACGGCCCGCATGTCGTCGGCGAACAGCGCCATCAGCGCGACGGCGAGCAGCGGTCCGACGAAGGCGCCCACCGTGTCGAGGGCCTGGCGCAAGCCATAGGCACGTCCGCGGATCCCGGGCGGGGTGACGTCGGCCACAAGCGCATCGCGGGGCGCGCCCCGGATGCCCTTGCCGACACGGTCGGCGAAGCGCGCGGCGAACACCATCGCCGGCGCGCCGGCCAGGGCAAAGAACGGCTTGGATGCGGCGCCGAGCCCGTAACCCAGCAGGATCAGCGGCTTGCGCCGACCGAAGCGGTCCGACAAATAGCCCGAGAAGACCTTCGCGATCTGCGCCGTGGATTCCCCGACGCCCTCGATCAGGCCCACCATGGCGACGCTCGCACCGAGCGTGCCGGTCAGGAAGAGCGGCAGCAGCGCGTGGATCATCTCGGATGAGATGTCCATGAACATGCTGACGAAGCCGAGGGCCCAGACGGTCCTCGGGATGGCGGGACGCGGACCTGCAGCCTTCAGGCGGCTTTCCGGCTGAGCCCCGTCCGCGTCCTGCATCACGCCACCCTCACCACCGCCTTCATTCCCGCGAGCGCGACGGCTGCTCCGCGGACAAGCCCTTTTATCCCAGCCGGCGTGCTTCGCCATACGAAGTTGGCGCAGGCATAGGGCGCACGCCGAGCGACCGCGCTTCGATGCTGAAGCACAGGACCAGCACGAAGCCGAGGCTGAAGGCCTTCAGCTGCATGCAGATCAGCAGCACGGTGATTGCCGCCGGGCACGGGATCAGCCCACCCGTCAGTCCGAAGATAATGATCTGCCAAGTCGTCACCGAGCGGCCGCCAAAGCGATTGCGGATATCGGCGGCGTGGGCGCGTGCGTGGGCGTCGTCCTCGTCGCCGAGATTTATGTGGGCGTGGTCATTCTCGTCGAACACCAGGGCATGGGCCTCCTCCTCGCCGTCGGTGAGGCCCAGGCGCAGCTCCGCTGAAAAGGCATGGGGCTCGGGAATGTCGTGCGCGCTCTCGATGAACTCGCCCCGGTTCACGAACGGGAAGACCTGACGGCCGCCGCCGTGCCTCAGGGTTTCGAGAAAGACGCGCTCGGTGGGGCTGGAGATGGGCGAGGACGCCCGCATCGGGACGGCGCCCATGGAGGCGGGCTACTGGTCGGAGGACAACGCGGCGCTGGAGACGGCGGACTGCGAGTACCTGATCGCCACCACCAAGGACTGGAAGCAGCGCAAGGCGATGCGCGCCGCGCCGCCGCCCCGGGGCCGGATGCCCGGAAACCTGAGCACCCGCGAGCGGATGGACCGCAAACTGCTGACCAAGCGTGGCAGGGCCCTGTACCGGCTGCGCGGGCAGACCGTGGAGCCGGTATTCGGCCAGATGAAGGGAGACCCAGGGCGCGGACGGCTTCGTGATGCGGGGCGAAGAGGAGGCCCGGGGCGAATGGAGCCTCCACTGCGCCGTGCACAACCTCAGGAAACTGCACTCGGAGTCCGTCCGCCGGGGCAGGAAGAGCGGGAAATGGCTGCTCAACTGAGCCCGGGGGCCGGAAAGGACGGGCGGGAACCGCCCCCACCGTTAGCAGGTCGCTTCAAACCGAAGCCTGAGGCCATTCGGCAACAGGCTCTCCGGACGACGGAATAGCCCGGTGCAGGGCGTGCGATCAGGACCATGCTGGTTAGCCGGCCTGCCTTCCGAATGCTCCCCGATTGTTTGTCCATGCCTGTGCGCTCAGTTCGGAATCGGGCGGGCGCGGCGGAAGCGCATGAACAAGCTCGGCGTTTCGGAACCAAAAGCCATCACGTCGTAGGTCTCGGGTTCCATCCCGGCAACGTCCATGCCGGGCGATCCCACTGGCATGCCGGCAACGGCGATGCCGCGTGCGGACGGACGCGCAGCCAGGAGCCGGATCAAAGCCGTGGCTGGAACGTGGCCTTCGAGAAGGAAGTTTTCGACCTCGGCCGTGTGGCAGGACCAAAGCGCCGAGGGAATTCCAAAGCGAACTTTGATTGCGTTCATCCTTGGCTCCTCGACTATCTTCGTGGAAAAGCCGGCCTTCGCAATGTGGTCGGCCCAGGCCCCGCAACAGGCGCAGGACGGATCCTTGTAGACCGTGACCAAAGGTTGGCCGGCGGCGCTGGCGGTCGTCGGTGTAAGCAGCGTCGCGCCTGCGAGCAGGAGCATGCGTCTGCGGTCCATGTTCATCGGGTTGATCCTCCAGTGGACGGCGAGAGCTGCGGCGCCGAAGCCCAGCGCAAGTCCTGGGAGCGCGCGCTGAACGGTCTGAAGGCGCAGGCTGAAGCCGCCGTCGAGAAGGCGAGCATCGAATTCGATGCCGCCATGACACGACTCAGCGAAGGAGCAGAGAAGGCCAAGGTGAAGCTCGGCCAGGCACCGAGCGCGGGCGAAGAGACCTGGCAGGCGATCAAGGCTGGCATCGCCGAGACGAAGGCGGTTCACGAAAAGACTGTCAAAAAGATCACCGAAGCACTGGCGAAGCTGTTCTGATCCGCGCGCCCGGCGGCGCGCGGCTTTCGGCGCCCCGTTCCATTTGACGCAAACGTCGACAATATCAGGGAGAAATACGATGCCCTTTCGCGCCTGGAAGATGGGTGCCGCGCTGTTCGGCTGGATCGCGATCCTGTCGGCGGCCACCGCCCACGCAGAAGACCTCGCGACCACCCCTGCTCCGGCGGCCGAGCCAGCACAGGGCGCGGCTCCTGAGGTGAAACCGGCACCCGCTCCGGCGGCCGCCCCCTCCTCCACGACTGTGCCGGCCGATCCGTCCCTGACCCGACAGGCCATCGCCTGGTCGCAGGAGCGGCTTGCCGAACTGGATGCCAGCGTCTTGGTCGTGGAAGAAAATGCGGCCGAGCTCAAGGGCGCCCTGAAGGCGAAGGCGGATGCGGCCGTCAAACAGCTGCAGGAGACGCGCAACGCCTATCGGGCCAAGGCCGAGGCAATGCTCGACAACAGCCGCACGTGGACGGCGGCACAGATCACCGACGCCCGCAAGTCCCTGGACGACACCTGGAAGACCTTCCAGAAGGAGGTCGATACCTATCTGGATGAGGTCCACGCCGATTTCGACACGCGCAAGGCGGTGCTTCTCGCTCAGGTCGAAGGCCGCCAGAAGGCATTGGAAAGCACCATCGCACAACTCAAGGCCGATGCCGCCAAGCTCGCCCAGGACCAGCGCGCGGCCGTCGACCAGCAGATCGCGGCACTGGAGAAGAAGGTCGAGGAGCTCAAGACGCGGGCGGCCAGCCTGAAGAAGGCCGGCGCGAGTTCCTGGGACAAGGCGAAGCAGGCCTACGAGGATGTGCGCACGCGTGTCGTAGAGACCTATCAATCCATCCGCGATTCCCTTTCCGACGCCATGAAGTGAGCGCTGAATAGATGCATGCCTCCTCGCGCCGGCCCATGATCGGCGCGAGGAGCTTCGCATATGTCAGCATCGTGCCGAGCAGCGTGATGTTGACGGCCGATGAGCCTATGCCCTGGAGCGCCCGGAGCGGGGCACCTTTGCTGAAAGCCTCTTGGGCTCCGACTCCGGCGCTGACCAAGGCGATCCGCAACATCACGGATCGTCTTGCCAAGCCCCTTCACGCCAGTGTCCGCAAAACGTTGCGACAGGCGTGGGAACTGAATGACGCCGACAAGGCCGAACGGCTGATCCAAAGCCGCCGAGGTCGTCATCGGCACGATCGAGGCGGTGTCTCTCAATCGGCGGTTGTTCGTCACGCTTCCGAAAATAGTCCCCGTAGCGTCTCGGTCGGCATCAGCATGGTCCGTTCGCCGAGCGGGGAGAGAATAAATCCGTGCCGCCGGTAAAAGCTCACGGCCGCATCGTCGATCGCGTGAGCTACGACAGCTCGAACGCCGGCGATCTCGGTCGCGGCCAGGCAGCGCCGTAGTGCATCTGCGAGCAGGTCGGTGCCAAGCCCCATTCCCTGGTATGCTTGATCGACTGCCAGACGACCGATCAGCAGCAAGGGAATTTGCTCCGGCATACCCCGGCGCAGCTTGGCACTCGGCAGGGCGATCCGCTCTTCCATGGCAGTTGAGATGGCACAATAGCCGGCGACGCGCTTTGGGGTGTCCCTGTCGCAAACGACATAGGTCCGCGCCGACATCCCTTCGCTGGCAAGGGCTCGATCCCGCAGCCAGTCATCGAGAGACGGATGCCTGCCGTTTCGGAACGCCCCGACATCGTGATCACCGGTCAGCCGTTCTGGAGGACGAACGCGTAGTCCTTGGGGCCGCTGTTGGCTTCCCTCTCCCTTGCCGGCAGGCATCAACGCTCCCAGACGGGCTTGCGCTTCAACCGCGTACGAAGTTCCTCGGCCGGCTTGGCCGGAGCATCGAGCAGCGCGAGGAAGGCCACATGCGCCGCATCATCAAGAAAGAAGCTGCGCTGGTCGAGAATGGCTTCCTCCGCTTCCCGACGGGCGCTGTCCAGCATGAATTCCGACAGCTTCTGTCCGCGCAAGCTCGCGGCCCGACTTAGGATCGCCTTCGTCCCCGCCGAGGCGCGGATCTGGATGAGATCATCTTTCCGAGCAGCATCACGTTTGCGGCCACTCTCCGAGCGGGCTGATTGCACCATCGGAACGCTCCTATTTCAGGAGCCGGACATTGAAGATTTGCCATTACAATGTCAATACATTTCGTCCCAATCCAAATTCTACAGCCTGATACGGGGAGCGAGGAGACTTTCCCCTCGCTCCCCCAGGGCAATCGCCTTCCGCCCGCCTGCCGCTGCGGTGCCGCTCAGGCGCGACATCCCGCGCTTCCCGTTCGTGCCGGACGACGCGGCGCGGCTCAGGGAAGACTGCTACGAGGCCTACAATATCCAGGCTTAGAGAGGCTGTTGCAGAATCGCCACCTCGACCGACGCTCTCCGCTTGCGCCAATGACGGCGTGCTGATTCCCTTGGAACAGGCAACGTGAGGGGGAAGAGATGGCGAATTTCTACCGCGAGCCGGGTCGCAGGCCGCGGTTTCTTCTGCCGGTGGACATGGCGGACTGGCTACCGGACACGGACCTTGTCCATCTTCTCCTTGATGCCGTCGGCCTGATGGATCTGTCAACATTCGAGGCGCACTACCGCAAGCGCGGTTCCGGGGCGCCGCCGTTCGCGCCGAGGATGATGGTCGGCCTCCTTCTCTATGCCTACGCGAACGGGCAGCGCTCGAGCCGTAAGATGAGCCAATGACCTCATAGCTGCTCAAAAACGAAAACGGACAGAACATATTAAGAACATCATTTCCGTTGGCCCGAGAATTCCCGAACCCGCCCCCAGGATCGTGTCCCATCCCGTGGTGTAGCTTCGGCGGCGTGATCACCGCGCTCTCCGGCGAGGCCGGATCGGTCAGGCGGCCAGGATGGGCAGGCTGACGAGGGGATCATCGCCCAAGGCCGAGACGCTTTCCAGGGTCATGTAGCGGCAGCGCTGGACGGCCCATTCATCGTTCTGTGCGAGCAGGATGAACATGGCGGCGACATCCTCCTGGTCGCGGCTGATGCGGTTCAGCGCCTCCGACAGCACCCTGTCGAAACGCCCGGCCTGCGCGTCGGCCAGAAGCTTCTGGATGCCGGCACGGACCAAAGAGGCTCCGGAAATGGCCCGGTCGGAATAGCTGTCCACCACGGTCCAGCCTTCGCGCGTCGCACGCTCCCGGCACTGGCGCAACTGGTCTTCGATGGAAGCATCGCGCTGGTTGTCGGAGGAATAACGGGCGTAGAGCACAACGCGGGGCATGGCGGTGTCCTTCTTGTTTAAAGGTTCCTCAAATCCTTGATGAGCGCGAACAGATGCAGCGGATCGGTGGGAGATGGCTGGAAGTCAAACCGCTCATAAAGCGAACGCGCCGCGTCGTTCTTGGCGTGAACCACGAGCGCGCGAACACCGGCAATGTCGGCCACTTGCAGCGTGCGCAGGACGGCGTCACGCAACAGCCCAGCGCCGATCCCCTTGCTGTGCCACTTCGTGCCTACTCCAAGCCGGGCCAGCAACATGACCGGCACAGGATGCCGGGCCAGCCCCTTGGTCAGCCGCTCGGGCGCTCCCTCGTAGCGAACCTCACCGACAACGAGCGTGTAAAAACCCACGATAGCGTCGTCGCCCGCGATGCCGACATAGGTCTGCGACGCATTCGCCATCTGGTTCGGAAGGGCGAAGCGGATCAGAAAACGATTGAGTGCGTCTTCGCCGCAATCGAATGCCTCGACGGCATGGCGGCGATGCAACTTCTCGATCCCAAAGCCCGTCACGCGCGCTTATCGTCCGAAAAGACGCTCGGCTCGTTCAGCAGCTTGCGCAGACGCGGCAGATCACGCGGCGGGGCGTCCAGGGCGGTGATGAAGGCTTTCCACTTCTCCGGGGAAGCTGGAAAACGCGACGGTCGGCAAGAGCTTCCTCAGCCCGGCCGAGCGCGCTTTCAAGCACGAACTCGCTCAGCGAGCGACGTTGCGCTTGCGCGGCGGCCGTCAGGGTATGCTTGGCCTCCGCCGTCAGGCGGAGATCGAGCTTTTCGGTGCGGGTGATGCGTGGGGCCACGATGCTCTCTCCTGAACACATCCTGCCAAAATGCCTGACATTGTCAAGACATTTTGGGCGCCGCATCATGTGTCCCCACCGTCCTGCTCGTCGCCGGATTTCGGCGCGTTGTCATTGGCGGCTTTGGTGGTGCGCGCGGCAAAATCCTCGCGCGCCATGCGGCGGCCGATGATGCGGGCAAGCTGAAGGACGACCTCGAGGTCCTGCTTGCGGCCGGCGAGCAGGGATTCCAGCTGCGGGTCGCGCTCGAGACTTTTCGCCATGTCTCCCATCATGGATCGGGTGGCCTTGTAGCCGGACATGTCGCCTGCCGCGTATTGGCGCTGGCTGGTCTGGTCGAGCTTGCGCCAGCGCTGCACGAAGCGGTCGGCGCGGCGGGCCGGATCGGTGCGGATTTGGGTCTCCAGCTGAAGCGCGCAGATGGCGCGGTTGACCTTGCCCGTGCCGGCCTCGCGGGCAAGGTCGGGGTCTTTCGCATAGGCCGCCTCGGCATCCTCCCAGCCATGGGGCCGCACATCATCGAAGGCTTTGCGGGCCTCGGTCAGTTCCTTCCACTGCCCGGGGCTTGCCGTGCGGCCGGCATCCTCGGCGCTGAAGATGGTATCGACGGCGCGGGCATGACGCTTGAGCGCTTCGGTGCGGGCGCGGCGTAGCCCCGCCTCCGGGTCGTCGGCAATCTCCCGGTCTGGCGCTGCCGCGTCCCGCCGTGCCTGCACACCCGCGTTCTCCCTTTCCGGCCGGGCCGCATCCTTTTCCCTTTCCGGCTGCTCCCTGGCGTCGGTGCCAAGCGCTCCCTTCGCGGGCAGGCGCAGGCCGTCGAACATGCCGCGCACCTTTTCGGGAACCTGCCTGACGATCTCGACAACCCGTTCCATCCGCGCGCGGAAGGTGATGCCGCGCCGTTCGGCGTAGTCGCGGGCCGGTTCGTAGTCGCTCGCCATGTCCTTGGCCCGGTCGCGCGACAAGACGTTGATGAGCTTGTCCGGACCGGCAAAATCGTCGCGGCCATAATGCAGGTCCACGCCGTCGCGATGCCGCGACAGGGCGACATAGCTGGCGTGGGCGTCCAGCCCCGGCGTCGCCAGAACATGGGTGCGGTCCACGGTCATGCCCTGCGCCTTGTGGATGGTCGCCGCATAGCCGTGGTCGATCCGGTCGTAATCCTTCAGGTCGAACGAGACGCCGCGCCCATCGTCGGTGCGCACCGACATCGACCGTCCGCTGACCTGGTCGATGGTGCCGAGCGTGCCGTTCTTCACGCCAAGGCCGCGCTCGTTCTGCAGGAACATGATCCGGTCGCCGGCGGCGAAGTCTCTTTGCCCCCGCTCGACGGTGACGCGCACGTCATCACCCAGATCGCCGGCGGCCCGCATCCGCTCCCGTGCATTGCGTTCGTGACCGCCCATTGTCCCCGCTTGAGTCGAGGAGCGGCGAAACTGACAGTGACGGCGCTTCGATCCTTCTTGGGCTTTCTGCATCTCGAAGGCGTCATCGCGGAGTCCCTGTCCTCGGCCGTGCCGTCGGTTGCGGGGCGGCGATTGGTCGGGCTGCCCAAGGGATTGGCTCCCGACCAAATCCAATGTCTTCTGGCGTCATGCGACAGCCATACGCGCCGTGGCTGTCGGGATGTCGCCATATTGACGATGTTGGTCCGCCTGGGCATGCGCGCCGGCGAAGTGGCGAAGCTTCAGTTGGATGACATCGATTGGCGAGCCGGCGAGATTGTCGTGCGCGGCAAGGGGAATTCCATCGAGCGGCTCCCGTTGCCTCCCGACGTCGGCGAAGCGGTGGCGGAATATCTGCAAAGCGCCCGACCTCCCAGCGCCCAGGGTCGAACGGTTTTTGTCAGGATCAAAGCGCCTCATCGACATCTCACCTCATGTGGCGTGAGCAATGTCGTCGCCGATGCCGGCCAAAAGGCGGGACTCGGGCGTATCCACGCACATAGGCTCAGACACACGACCGCCATGCAGATGTTGCGCGCGGGAGCGTCCTTGCCGGAAGTGGGCCAACTCCTGCGCCACCGCAGCGCGCTGACAACGGCGATTTATGCCAAGATCGACCGCGAAACCCTGCGGATGATCGCTCGCGCCTGGCCGGGAGACGCCGCATGAGCGCTCTCCGTCAGGCGCTCGCCGACTATTTGTCCGTGCGGCGCATCCTCGGTTACAGGCTGGTCCGGGCCGAAAAGCTTCTCGCTCAGTTCCTCACCTTCGTCGAAGAACGCGGAGAAGAGCATCTGACCATTGAGGCGGCTATCGCCTGGGCGACGGCGCCGGCCAATGCCGATCCGAGTTGGCAATCCAGGCGGCTTTCGGACGTGCGTCGGTTCGCCATGCATCTGCGCGGGATCGATTCCGCCACCGAGACGCCTCCAGCAAATATCCTGCCCGGCGGACGATCTCACCGGGCGACGCCATACCTCTACTCGGCGAAAGAAATCTCGACGCTGATGGCGACGACCACGATATTGCGCGGCTCGCATCGGCAAGCGACCTATCGGACATTGATCGGCTTGCTGGCCAGCACCGGCATGCGGATCGGGGAGGCGATCAGCCTGGATCAGCAAGACTTCGATCCTATCGACGGTCTGCTCACCATCCGCCACGGAAAGTTCGGCAAATCCCGCGAACTGCCCTTGCATCCAAGCGTGGTCGCCGCGCTCGGCGCTCACTTGAATCGAGCCGATAGGCCGCGCAATGCGGCGAGAGCGCCAGCCATATTCCTTTCACCGCGGGGCACAAGGCTGCTGTACGTGAACGTGCAGAAAACCTTTCAACAGCTCGTGCGTCGCGTCGGCATCATCCCGCGCTCGGCAAAATGCCGACCGCGGCTGCATGATCTTCGGCACGGCTTCGCGGTCAACACCATTCTCGACGCCTATCGTGATGGCAATGATCCTGGCGCCAGGTTGGCGATCCTGTCGACCTATCTCGGCCACATCAATCCGGCTCACACATATTGGTATTTGTCGGCCTCCCCCGAGTTGCTGAAGCTCGCAGGCGACCGGTTGGAACGCCGCCTCGGAGGTGAGGCATGACTGCGCTGGCCATCACCTTGCAAGCGTTCTTCACGGACCGCCTGGTTCGTCAGCGTCAGGTCAGCCCGAATACGCTCGCAGCCTATCGAGACACGTTGAGATTGTTGCTGGTCTTTGCCGCCGACAAGAAGGGCAAGGAACCATTCAGGCTGGAAATCGATGACCTCGACGCTCCGCTGATCGGCGCTTTCCTCGATGATCTCCAGGAACGGCGCAAGAATGGCGCCCGAACCCGCAACGCCCGGCTTGCCGCCATCCGTTCGCTGTTTCGATACGCCGCCCTTCGCCATCCAGATCGTTCCGCTCTCATCGAACGCGTTCTCGCCATTCCACCCAAGCGCTTTGACCGAAGGCTCGTGACCTTTCTGACCGAACCGGAAATCGCCGCATTGCTTGCCGCTCCCGACACGACGACCTGGACCGGCAGGCGCGACCACGCGCTCTTCAGCCTCGCCGCGCAGACCGGATTGCGAGCTTCGGAACTGATCGGCCTCCATTGCGCCGACGCCCATCTTGGCGCCGGCGCGCATGTCAGTTGCCGCGGAAAGGGCCGAAAGGAGCGGATCACGCCGCTCACATCGGGGGTGGTCGTCACCTTGCGCGGCTGGCTCACCGAGCGCGCCGGGCAACCTGAGGCGCCTCTCTTTGTGACGTGCTCCGGCAAGGCGCTCAGCCGCGATGCGCTGGAACACAGGCTCGCCAAATACATGCAAATCGCCAGCAAAGCCTGTCCGACGCTGACGCAGAAGTCGGTCACCATGCACGTTTTGCGGCATTCCGCAGCGATGCGATTGCTGCAAGCCGGGGTCGACACTTCGGTGATCGCTCTCTGGCTCGGACATGAGAGCGTGGAGACCACCCAAATATATTTGCACGCGGACCTGACGATCAAAGAGCGCGCGCTGGCCCGGACGACGCCGGCCGATACCAAGCCCGGGCGTTTCCACCCGACCGACAAGCTGCTCGCGTTCCTGGAGGCGCTCTGATTATGCCGCGTCCTACGCAGCGATCGCCGCCGTCCAAGCCGGTTCCACGCCGGAGGTCGGCATAATCCGGACATCGGCATAATGGACCTGACAGCGCTGGATCGGCGCACTTCGCCCGAAGCTGTTGCGGATCGCCTTCGCCAGGGCACGCGAGCCGTCGATGATGAACAGGCGACAGACGGCGGGATCGAGGCCGCGGCCGACCATGTTGTCGAGCAGGGCCTGGCAGACGGCAGCATTCTCGCTCGCCCCTTCCATCACCCCGAGCGGGTGCTTGTCGCCCTTGCCGTCGACGCCAACCGCCGCCAGCAGGATCAGGTCCTGATCGATGTGAATGCCGTCGATCTGGATGACCAGCAGATCCAGCGCGGAGAGGTCGGCGGCCATCCACGCCTTCATCTTCTCGGCCGACAGCGCCACGAAGCGACGCGACACCGCCGATCTGGTCACGCCGGCTCCCCGCTCGACGGGGATGTCGCCGCCGGGCAGGCGGACGGCGCGGCCGAACTTGCGGGTCGACACGTTCATCAGCATCAGATTGAGCGCCCATTGGCCGAGCAGGTCCTCGTCGACCGCCGCCGCCCAGCTCGGCAGCGCCATCTCGCCGCCGTCACGGGCGCGGACGCGAGGGCGCTCGACTTCGACCTTGCCGCCGTGAAAGCCGATCTTTCCCTTGGCTCTGCCCCAGCGATGTGCCTCCCGATCACCACCGCGGCCATGGCGAGGGCCGCAGAGCCGAGCCGCATCCTCTTCCATCATGCCGGCGAGAGTGGCCAGCCCGGCCGTCAGGCACAGGCGTTCGAAGCTGGCGCGGACTTCGTCCACAGCGTCCTCGACAAGCGCAGACGGCGTCACCGCTGCCGATGTGGTAGGCTTCTTCATGGCGTTGCTTTCCTTCGAGGATTCGACACCCCGAGCCTAACGGCTCAAGGTGAGCAACGCCGCCCGCCCTTTTTAAACATCGACCGGGACATTCCCCCCATGGAAGCGTGGGACGTCTTCATCAAAGAGCACCATCAGGGCTATATCGGCTGGACGGAGTATGAGCAGAACCAGGCGGTGCTGGCTGGCAACGCCTATGGCCGCGCCAGCGCCGAGGCCAAGTCCGGCCGCGGCGGCCAGGCGCTTTTGTCGGGTCTCATCTGCTGCGGCCGCTGCGGCCGCCGCCTCAAGACTGCCTATGTCAGCGGCGGCGGCCGTCCCCGCGCCAGCACGGCGCGTCCAGTCTACAGATGCGACCTGCCGAACCTACAGGCTGGACATCGCCGCTGCTTCAGTCTGGGCGGGCGGCGCATCGATGATATTGTCGCAACACAGATGCTGCAGGCGGTGCAGCCGACGGCGATCGAGGCCGCAAGGGAGGCCGGGCGCATGCTGAAGGACCGCAATCAGGAGAAGCAGCGCATCGCCGAACTCGAACTGCAACAGGCTCGGTATGACGCGTCATTGGCCGAGCGGCGTTACGCTGCCTGCGATCCCGATAACCGGCTGATCGCCGCCCAGTTGGAACGAGCCTGGGAGAACGCCTTGCAGCGCGTTCATGACTGCCAGCGGCGCATCGACGAACTGCGCAACGCCGCCTCCGAGGAGCAGCATCCTGATTTCGTCGGTCTCGCCGAGGATCTCTCCCTTGCCTGGAAAGCCCCATTGACCACCATGCGGACCAGGCAACGCCTGGTCCGCACCCTGATCGACGAGATCATCGCCGACGTCGATCAGACGACCAACGAAGTCGTGCTCGTCATTCACTGGAAGGGCGGCCAGCATTCCGAGATCCGCTTCCGCAAGCCGGTCACCGGCGAGCACGGCTGCAAGACATCCGGGCAGGCCCTGCAGGTCATCGCGAGCATGGCCGCCAAATGGTCGGACCAAGACATCGCCGCCTCGCTCAACCGCATGAAGCTGCCGACCGGACAAGGCAAGACCTGGACCGCCCACCGAGTCTCTTCCATTCGCCGCGTCAACGGTATCCGTGCCTATCGTTCCGCCGATAAAGACGGTCAATGGCTCACTATGCAGGAAGCAGCCGCAAACCTCGGCGTCACCCATCACCGGATCCGCAAGCTCGCCCAGAGTGGGATCATCAAGACCGAGCAGGTCATGCCCGGCGCCCCGCATCAGATCCGCGCCACCGACCTTCAGGATCCTGCGATCATCGATGCCATCAAGCGCGGGACGCCCCCGCGTCAGGCCGTATCCGAAACACAGGTCTCAATGTTTCCAGACACTTGAAAAGGGGGAGCATAATGACTCCATCATTGCGGCGGGCCGCAAGCCCCGCTCGGAGCCGTTGTTGGTGGGCTCGATCTCACGGTTTTCCAGGAACACCCAGAGATGCTGGCGGAAGCGCAGGATCGCCTTGCGGAGCTTCTTGCCTTCGCACGCGGGCTCCTTCGCGAGGAGCCGGTCGAGCCGCTTCTCGAGCTTGCGCGTGTGGCCTGCCAGGGTGGTGTCGGCGAGGCCGTCTTGTCGTCGTCCGATCCCGCAGGCATCCTCGAAGAGCTTTCTGAGCCCCGGGGCGAACACGAAGTCTCCCGCGTCGATCGCATACTGAGCGTCGCGGATCAGGTGAGCGAGGCAGACCTGCTGGCCCTTCTTCGCCCAGCCCATCTGGGAGGCGAGCCGGTCGGAGTGTCGCTGCCGGCTCAATTCTCCCCATAAGTGCCGTTTGAATCTTCCCCAGTTTGAGGCGTTGCGCCGGTCTTCCGGGTCGCGCCCCGGAAGACCGGCGGCGCGTTGTCATCGATCATTCTCCCGATGGGCGGGAGGAGGCTTCGGTGATCAAACTCGGGGAGTTGATGATGATCCTGGATTTGCACCGGCAAGGCCTGTCGGTGTCGGCAATCGCTCGTCAGACCGGTATCGATCGCAAGACCGTCCGGAAGTACATTGAGCGCGGCATGGAGGCGCCGGCCTATGGGCCTCTCCGACCGCGCCAGACTGTGATCGAAGCATTCTCATGTCCCGCGTGTCCCGCAGAATGCCTCAACGGCATCATCGACCGGAAACCACAGGCGCCGCCGGCATCCGGCGGCTGAAATCCTAGAGCGCTTCATGTTTTGATTGAAGCGTATCCGGCATTTTTGAGATAGTTGGCGCACTCGGTTGGGTCGATGGCCTGGACGAGTTCGCTGACATGGCGCCAAGTGTCTTCGATGGTTCGCTTCTGGGCCCTGCTGCAGCCGGCGAAGGAACGTTCGCGTGGTCACCAGCACGATGTGGATGTCGCCGGAATTGTGCGTCGCCTCAAGCGTCAATCCACTCCGGCGGATCCTTGAACGGATTCAGAAGATGCACGCCGCGGCCCCCGAAATCCTTCACATTGCGCGTGACGAGCACAAGGCCGTGAACACGAGCAGTCGCAGCCAGCGCGAGATCCCACCGATCCTTGTTTTTCTCACCTAGCAGACGTGTCCATTCCGCGACGACCGGAGCGTCGATCGGCAGGATGCGATCGGTGAACCATTTCTCGAGAGCGTCGATCCCTGCGAGCAGCCGGGCGGCGCGATCTGGATCACGGCGTTTGAGTGCCTCAGCGCCCCGCCGCTTCTCGAACAGCGTTGCCGCGCTGAGGCGCAAGCTCGTATCATCGACCGTCGCCGACCAGCGTCGGACATTCTTGTCGCCGTGAGATCCGAACTCGCGTAGCACGTTTTCATCGAGCAGATAAAGCGTCACGGCACCGTCCTGGGCGACACCAGGTGAGCCTCATCGCCCTCGTCGAAAGCGCCAAGATCGGCGAGATCCGCCAAGGTCCGCTTCAGGCTGTGTGAAGCATAGGGGCGGCCACGCTTCGGATAGGCCTTGGCATAGTCGACGGCCGCCTCCACCTGGTCCCGGTTGAGCGACGGGAAATCCGCAAGAATTTCACCCACGGTCTGCTCGCGCGCCAAGGCCGCAACGAGATGAACCGGGATGTCGGTGCCGCGGATCAGGGGATCCGAGACCGCATCGCTTTGCCCGATCCAGTCCCGAAGACGCCGCAGACGGGTCAGCCGTCCCTCCAGATCGCTGTCGATCCGCGCCAGGTCGATTTCGATCTGTCCAAGCCGCAAGATGTGAGTTTCGGACGATAGCTTGCGCAGGGCTTCGTAGAGGCGGCGCCGACCTGCCGGTGTCAGATCCTTGTCGAGCTCATCCGCCAGCCGCAGGTATCGCAGCTCAGAAGGACCGAGCAGCCGCTGTACCGATTTGCCGACACGCCTCTGCTTCGCCCGGATCACACCACTGTCGACCGCCTTGTTGAGCGTCGACGGCGAGCGGCCCAGGACGTAGCCCGCTTCGCTGAGCGTCAATGTCTGCGCCGACGCCATGTGAACCTCCGATCTAATCCATCCTAATATAGGGATGTATTATTCTGAGGCAAGCTATACGCAGCCGGGGGCGATCCCCCTGCCCCCTCGCCGCCGACCATCACCCCGTGGAGGCCAGGCGCCCTTGCTGCAGGCGTCGAAGGAAGGTCCGCGCGGTCACCAGCACGATGTGCAGGCGGAATGTGCAATGGTCCTCGTCGGACAGGCCGGGGTGGGAACCGTCGGTATGGAGCATCTTGAACAGACCTTCGACGTAATTCTTGCCGTCTGCGGTCCATTCCTTGCGATCGACCGCCAGGAACCCGATGGGATCGGCGAGCATCTGCCGTTGGTTCACGTCCCCCAGTCTCTGTCCGGCATTTTCCGGATCGATGTGGCGGGCAATATCGTTGAACAGCCCCTCGAGGGACGTCCGCAGCTGCGCGTTAGCCGCTTCCCAATCTCCTCGGGTATGGGCCTCAATCGCCACGTCGAGATGCCTAAGCGGCACAGTGAAGCCGAAGTGCTTCAGCAATCCACGCACCTCGTCGTCCGCCGCGGGCAGATCGACCTCCTCCGGCAAGGCGGCTCGCAGCCGAGGCGGTTCCTTCCACCCACCCCAGACCACGACATAGCCATCGCGCGCCAGCCCGCGCAGCAAATCCCTCTGACGGACGCTCGCCGAGGACTCCTCGGCCAAGTTCACGGCCTCACGCACAAAGGCTTCGGCGAGCGAGAGCGTGCCATCGAGCGTCTCCACCGGCACAGTGGCTCGGTCAAGGATGGTCCGACCAAGCCGATCGCACTTCTTGCCGATCCCGACCGTGTCCTCGGCGGGGATGTCCGCCTCGAGCCCCAGACGAAGCACCATCTGGTTGAGCTGCGCGTGCGTCCGGATGGGTCTCGGCCAGGAACTCATTGGCCGCGACGATCGTCGGCCGGGTGAACGGCTGGGTTCTCATGACGCCCTCACTCCCCCTCGTCGTCCTCGGACGCGAGATCATCGTCCGTATCATCCGCCCCCCGCTTTGCTTGACGGGTAATCGGCCGGCGCGTGGTGGATGGCACCGATGGAGCTGTCGGGAAACGTCGCGGCATAAAATCGCGCCGCCCCCTCCGCGTCCTGGTCTAACCAGAGGCCGATGGTGTTTGGTAAGCGCCACGGGCTGTCTTCCGGTCACGCCTCGCTCGGGTCCGCTGGATGATCGGCGAGGTCAAACGTGGCGTCATCCGCCTCGGCTTCGACCGCAAGCCCGAAGGACAGAAGATCTCCCGCCAGCATCCGCTCCTTGCTCAGCAACCCGGCGTCCTCCAAGGCCTCCATGTCCGGCAAGTCACGCAGGGTGTCGAAGCCGAAATAGCTCAAAAAGCCCTTGGTGGTCACGTAGGTGTAGGGTGCGCCGGGCACCGGGCTGCGAGGGCCCGTGGCGATGAAGTCCAGGCCGCGGAGATGGCCGATGGTGTCACGGGAAATCTCCTTGCCGAAGAATTTCCCCAGTTCCCCCCGCGTGATCGGCTGGAAGTAGGCGATGGCCATCAGCACCAGGCTCTCGGCCTTGGACAGCGGCTTGGGATCGGTGGTCCCGAGGCCGGTTGCCACCCGAATCGCCTCTGCGAAGCTCTTTTTGGTGCGGTGCTGCCAGCCGCCGGCGACCGCCACCAGCTCGTAGGGCCGGCCGCGCAATTCGGCGCGGATGTCGTCGATCAAAAGATCGAGGCTGCAGTCGCGGCCGACCACGCGGGCGAGCACCTCGCGCAGCACCGGCTCAGGGGAGGCGAAGATCACCGCCTCGACGCGGCCCATCCATTCGCGCCAGCGCAGCTCCGACGGCAGGTGCGCCAGCTCGGTGTCGAAGGGTTCCGGAGTGCGCGGGCGGCGAGCCATGTCAGAGACCAAACAGCTTGAAGCTGGATCGGCCGGACAGCTCGCGCACCGCCCCCAGCGCGACAAGGCGCTCGAACAGGCGCCGGGCGGCCCAGCGCGACAGCGCGTCGGTGTGCAAAGTACCGGGCACGACGTCGTCGTCCAGCAGTCGCCGGACGGCGTCGCCAGCGCCCTTGGCGCGCAGCTTCGGCACCACCGCCTCCAGGCGGGCCGCACGCGGTGCGATCTCGGCGGCCAGCCGGCAGGCGCGAGCGGCGCCGTGCGCGACGGCGACACAGACGGCGGCGTCGAGACCGTCTCCTTCCGGAGAAAAGCTCCCTCCCCTGCCCGCCCGGCGCAGCCCACCGGCTGCGGCTGCGGCCATCAATAGCGGCACCGGCAGCGGCCAGCGCAGCCGCAGCGCCAAGACCTGGTCGGCCAGCCACCAACCGAGCAGCCGGGCGCCGGGCTGCGCGGTGTCGACGGCGCGGACGAGCGCCGCAGCCGCCAGCGGCGCCGGCCGGCCGGTCGCCAGATGGTGGTTGATCTCTTCCGGAAGCGCGGCCAACCCCTCGCTCCAGCCGACGCCCAGCAGCGCGCACACCGACTGGAGCGCCGCGATGTCCACGCCCGGGGAGCGCTCGGCGAGCCGCCGCCAGCCGGCAAAAAGGCGCCCGGCCGGCCCCGGATCGTGGCCCGGCTGGCGCAGCACCCAGGCGTCGCGGAGCGCGCGCTCGTCCTCGGCCCGACCGGAGTGGCGCGCGGCCGCGGCGGCGCACGCGAGCGCCAGCCGGGCCCGCCACGCCCCGGCCCAAGGCGGCGTCGTGCGCACCAGATTATCCAATGAATTCAACGCCGAACCGGCGAGGAACGCGGCTTCGGCCGGGTCTGTCACCGGGCTGAGCGGCACCGCCCAGCCGGGCACGAGCGGCACGGTCGACGACGCTGCAGAGGTGGGAATCGGCTCGAGTTCCATAGAGGCAGCCTAACCGCGCCGTGCGGTTTTAGCTACCGATATCCACCCGTACCGCACGCCCTGTCGGAAATCAAAAACGACCGATAATCTTGCATTATCGGACATATTGACAGAGGGCGCCAAACAGGGTAGAAATGGCCTGAAAGGTAGAATATTCGGAACCCTTCCCATGTCCTTGAACATCAAAAATCCGGCGACCGTCGCCCTTGCCGACGAGCTCGCCCGCCGCCAGGGCGTCACCAAGACTGCCGCCATTCACCAGGCCCTGAGCGAACGCCTGCACCGCATGGGCTATGGAGATACCGCTCAAGCACGTCTTCTCGGCGAGCTGCGTGCAATCCGCGAGCGGGTGGCGCGGTTACCTGAGCTCGACACCAGGAGTGACGAGGAGATCGTTGGCTTCGACGAGCACGGAATCCCAAACTGATGGTGATCGATACCTCTGCCATCGTTGCGATCCTGCGCAATGAGCCTGAAGCCGATGCGCTCGAGCGATCGATCGTCGGCGCCCCTGTTCGCCTCGTCCCCGCTACATGCGTGTTTGAGGCCCGAATGGTCCTGGTCAGCCGGCGCGGCGAGCACGCGCTCGCTGAGATCGACCTGTGGCTCACCAAAATTGGGGCCGACATCATTCCGGTCGACGCGGAGCTGGCGGACCTGGCAACGCAGGCCTGGCTTGCTTATGGTAAGGGGCGCCACCCGGCCGCACTGAATTTCGCCGATTGCTTTTCCTATGCCCTGTCGAAGCGCTCCAACGAGCGCCTACTCTTTATCGGCAACGATTTTTCCAAAACCGATATCCTTGCCTAACCATCCCACCTCACGCGCCTCCAAGGTCCCTGAAAGCGCCCCTTTTCCGCACAGAAGGCCGTAGGCGGCCGTTTTGACGTTAGATGACCCCTTGGTCCATCTGAAACCCGCCGGCCGCCTTCACGGTCCTCTGACGCGATCGATAAAACACGCCTGCAAAGGTTCGTTTGCTGCAATCCTGTGTGATTGTACAAAAGGGCCGGAATCGCCGCCTGGAGACGCCATGGCCAGCCTTTACCCCTCCCCTCCCCGGCCAGCCCGGCGCCTGGTCGGCTATGCCCGGGTCTCGACCGACGAGCAGGCGACCGATGCCCAGGTCGACGAACTGCGCGCCGCCGGCTGCCACACCATCCACCAGGAGCACGGCTCCGGCGCCTCGCGGACCAGGCCGGTGCGGGCCAAGCTGATGCGCGAGATCGGGCCAGTGACGTCCTGGTGGTGGTGCGGCTCGACCGCCTCGCCCGCTCGGTCAGCCACCTGCTCGCGGTGATCGAGGACCTGGAGGGACGTCAGGCTCACTTCCGCTCGCTGCGCGACCCGATCGACACCTCGACGCCACAAGGCATGTTCTCGCTGCAGGTGCTCGGCGCCGTCGCCCAGCTCGAGCGCGCCCTGATCGCCGAGCGCACCAAAGCCGGCATGAAGGCGGCCAAGGCGCGCGGCAAGCGCGCCGGCAACCCTGGCCTGCGCGAGCGGCGACCAGAGGCCATCCGCGCCGCCGCGGCGGCACGCCAGCAGGTCTATGTGGGCGACCTGATCGCCTCGGCCTCGACCTGGCTGCCGATCGTGCGGCGCATGCGGCCGCAGCACAGCTGGGACGACGTCGTGCGGGTGTTGAACCATCGTGGCCAGAACTGGACCATCGAGAAGCTGCGGCGCGCCGTGCATCGGCTGGTGCAGGAGCGGATGGCGGAGGCGGAACTGCTCCAGCGCTCGCCCCGGCGCCCGCCCGAGGACCGGCTGATGACGCTGGTCGCCGGCATCGCCATCGCCGACCCGGATCTCAGCCTGCGCGACATCGCCGCCCAGCTCGAGCGGATGCGCGAGCGCACGCCCCGTGGCGGGCGGCAGTGGGCGGCCTCCTCGGTGAAGTCCCTGCTCGACCAGGCGCGCCGGCTGGGGCGCGTGGTGCCGCAGCCGCGGGACGATGCCTGAGATCGCAACGTGCCCGCTCCGAGCGCGCTGGCGCCGGCGACAAGCCCGCGGCTCCTGATAGCCCCGCGCGCGCGGGGAACCCGCGGGACTTCTGCGGCCCTGGTGGCGCTGTGCGCCGGTCCTTGGGCGGCGCCACGCCCTGCCGCCAACCGCACTGCCGACGGAGCCGGGGCATCGGCCCGAGGCCGCCGGGCCAGGGCCTTGTTGGACAGGGTGTTGAGAGTTCGGCGCTGCGGGCGCGGATCCTGCCCCTGAGCGGCACTCCATTCCGCACGGGCCAGGATGGACCGGGCAAGCGCCAGATCGTCCGCATCCGATCGGCCCGGGGGTTTCGCACACGAGGAAGCCGCCATCGGCGCGGGTCGCTCCTTCACCCGCGGGCGCGGCTCCTCGGTCCAGGCCACCATCTGGTCCAGTGTGAAGGCCGGGCGGCCCCTCATCGAGGAGCGGCCGAGGTCCAGCAACGCCACGACGCCCAGAAGCGTCACCATGCGCCAGCCGATCGGCGCCGTTGCCAGAGGCTCGGCGGGATCGACCCGCGCCTGTGCCGTCGGCGTCAGACGAAGATCCGGAACGACATCGGCCACGAATGGTGTGCGACGCCCGGTGCGCGGGCGAGGCGGCTTCCACAGCAGCCGGGCGACATGGATCATCCGATCCCGGACCGCAGACTGATCGTCGATCGTTGCCGCCACCAGCGCCGACACGGTGGCAAAGAGCCCTGTGGAGCCGGCGCGGCGCCCCTGGGGTGCCGCTCGTGCAAGCCTGCCGCATCGGTCACAGGCCAGCCGAGCTGCTGCCTCATGAACAACGAAGCGGAAACCGGAATCATCGAAACAGTGCGGACAGGCTTCGTCGAGAATACGATGATGGCGGTCGCAGACCATGGTCTCCACCAGCGCCCACGACCGGCGGATATGATGGTCGCGGCAGGGGGCGGCATCGTCATCAAGACAGGCCAAACAGACCGGCCGCCGGAAAGCGCCGGGCACCCTCCCCTCCCCCCAGACATACCAGCTGCGCGACCGTGGCCGCGAGGAGAGCGTGAGGGCCTGCACGCGCTCTTCCGAAAGTCGGCACGACGCCGCCCAAGCCTGCACCATCTCGGCCGAGGGTGCGAAGTCCCGCTCGGTGAATCCGGCACAGCGGTCGTCTCGGAGGACGCCAAGCCACCTCGAAAGGTCGTCGTGGATGAGGTCATAGCGGCATGCGACGCGACCTTGCCAAGACGACAGCAGTTCATCGCTTTCGGGCCGGGGCGCGAGGGGAAGCTCGCGCCGCACTGTCATCGACCGGCGCGCGGCTGAAGGCGCGCCTCGACCTTGCACGTCATCGCGACGAGTGGCAGCACCAGTTCCTCGGTCTGGAAGCTGTCCATGGTGATGCTGTCATCGGTCCTGCAATTCTCCCCGAAAGTGGGCCTTGAAAATTCCCTGATTGGCCTTCCTCACGGTTCATTCCGCCGGGGCTAGCCCCGGCGGAATGAACCGAGCTGCCATCGGCGCCATGTCCTCCGTGCGAGGAGGCGGCGATGGTTCGACTTGGAGAGCTGATGATGATTCTGGAATTGCATCGACAAGGTGTCTCGGTCGCCGGCGCCGCGAGATTCGAGGGTCGCCGCAGCGGCAGGATCGTCGCCAGGCTCGCCAGCAACTGCGCGAGGCGTGCATCGTTCTTCCCGTGCTGCAGGTGGAAGGCTTCGAACCGCTCTGCCAGCTGCGGATCGGTCAACAGCGCCTGGCGCACGAGGTCTGTCCCCGCGCAAACCAGCGGAATCCTGAGATCGTTGGCCAGAAACCGGATGGCGTTCAGAAAGACCCGCTGTTGCCGGAAGCTGCCGGCGAGCATGGCGTGGATCTCGTCGATGATGAGCATGCGGGCGCCCATACTGCGCAGGAGCCGGCGGCAGAGATCCTTTTGCCGGTGGGTCGTCCCGTCCGCCGGCCCGGGCGCACCGAGCACCGTCAGCAGCTCGCTGTAGATGTCCCGTTCGATTGGCTCGGCCGGCATCTGCATGGCGACCACCGGCATGGTGGTCATGCCGGTCCCTTGGTCGAAACAGGCAGAATGGTCGCGCAGGAACTTCCGGATGATCTTGGTCTTGCCCATGCCGGTGTCGCCGTAGAGGAGCAGGCACGGCATACGGTCCCGCGGCGGGTAGGCCAGAAGATCCTCGAGACGCCCGAGCGCGGCGCGGGCCTGATCGAGATCGAGCCAACGATCCGCCCTGATCCAGGCGATCCGCTCCGCATCCATCAGAGTGGCCTCGAGTGGGGGCGGATTGCGGCGATCCGGCCGCGCGGCGACATCGACGGGTTGATCGCGGCGACGGCCATCGTCCACGACCTCATTCTCGTCACCCGCAATGTCGCGGACTTCGAGGATACCGGCGCGTCGGTGATCTATCCGTGGGATATCGAATGATGACGGTCGAGAGCGATTTGGAGCTGCGAGAGGGAGACCCGAACAATCCCCCCTCCCCTGCCCTTCCCGAACCGGTGAATCCAGAGATATCTGCATTGCCGGCGCATCTCGAACGGCTCGCCGAACGTGCCGGGGCTATGTCGAGGCGGCGAGCTCGGCGAACACCCGCAGGGCCTATGCTTCCGACTGGAAGCATTTTACCGCCTGGTGCCGGCGTCAGGCGCGCTCTTCCCTGCCCCCGGACCCGCAGGTCGTCGGGCTCTACATCACTGCCTGCGCGTCCGGCGCGGCAACCGCCGATCGCAAACCGAATGCCGTCGGCACGATCGAGCGGCGCCTTTCGGCCCTCAGCTGGAACTTTGCCCAACGCGGCACCCCGCTCGACCGCGCCGACCGCCATATCGCCACCGTCCTCGCGGGCGTCTGCAACACCCATGGCCGTCCGCCGGTGCAGAAGGAAGCGGTGCTGCCCGACAACCTCATCGCCATGCTCGAGACGCTCGAGCGCGGCACGCTGCGCGGCCTGCGAGACCGCGCCATGCTGCTGCTCGGCTTCGCCGGCGGGCTGCGCCGCTCGGAGGTCGTCGGCCTCGATGCCGGTCGCGACCAGACCGAGGACGGCCGCGGCTGGATCGAGATCCTCGACCGTGGCATGGTGATCACCATGCGCGGCAAGAACGGCTGGCGCGAGGTCGAGATCGGTCGCGGCTCCTCCGATTCCACCTGCCCGGTCGTTGCGCTGCAGATCTGGCTCAAGCTGGCGAAGATCGGTCATGGGCCGCTGTTCCGGCGTGTCACCGGCCAGGGCAAGGACGTTGGCCCGGATCGGTTGACCGACCAACAGGTGGCGCGATTGGTCAAGCGCACCGCGCTCGCCGTTGGCGTGCGGGCCGATCTCAGCGAGGGCGAGCGGCAGATGAAGTTTGCCGGCCATTCTCTGCGCGCTGGCCTCGCCTCCTTGGCCGAGGTCGACGAACGCTACGTGCAGAAGCAGCTCGGCCATGCCTCGGCCGAGATGACGCGGCGCTACCAGCGCCGGCGCGATCGCTTCCGCGTCAATCTCACCAAGCTCGCCGGGCTTTAGCCGGCCACGAGAAAGCCCTCCCCTGCCCTTCGGAAGTTGCAAGGCGATGTCGGATCGAGCCGTGATGCCTTGCAAATCGGGAATTACGATCCATAATTGCAAGGATGATTCACCGTCGCAAAGCCAAACAGGTCGGGGAACTCCTTGATGCCAGCCCGGCCGTCGCCCTTCTGGGACCGCGCCAGGTTGGGAAGACAACGCTCGCCTTGGAGATCGGAGCACGACGACCGTCGATCTATCTCGATCTCGAGTCCGACGCGGACCGCGCCAAGCTCGCCGAACCGGAGTTGTATCTCAGCCGGTTCGAGGACAGGCTGGTCATCCTTGATGAGGTCCATCGGCTGCCGGGCCTGTTCCAGAACCTGCGCGGGCTGATCGATCGCGGTCGCCGCAAGGGATTGCGCTCCGGGCGCTTCCTGCTGCTGGGCTCGGCATCCATCGATCTTCTGAAGCAATCCGGCGAGAGCCTTGCCGGTCGGATCGCCTATGTCGAGCTGGCGCCGATCGACGGACTGGAGGTCGACGCCGGCGAGATCAACAAGCTATGGATCCGCGGCGGGTTCCCGGACAGCTTTCTCGCCGCTAATGATCGCGCCAGTCAGCGCTGGCGGGCCGATTTCATCCGCACCTATCTCGAGCGCGACATCCCGACGCTCGGCCCTCGCATCGCCGCAGAAACGCTGAGGCGTTTCTGGACGATGTTGGCGCATCACCAATCGGGGTTGCTGAACGCGGCGGATTTCGCGCGCTCGCTGGGCGTCGACGGCAAAACGGTCGCTTCTTACCTCGACCTGTTGGTCGATCTGCTACTGGTGCGGCGGCTCGAGCCCTGGCACAGCAACGCCGGCAAGCGGCTCGTGAAATCGCCCCGGGTCTATGTTCGCGATTCCGGACTCGTTCACACGCTTCTCGGGCTTGAAACGCTCGACGACGTGCTCGGTCATCCGGTCAGCGGCGCGAGCTGGGAAGGCTTTGTGATTGAGACCGTGCATGCGGTACTGCCCGACGGCAGCCGGTCGAATTTCTACCGTACCTCGGCGGGCGCCGAGATCGATCTGGTCATCACGCTTCCGGGCGGCCAAAAATGGGCGATCGAGATCAAGAGAAGCCTAAGTCCGAAAGTCGAACGCGGCTTCCATCATGCCTGCGAGGATCTGCTGCCCGACCGCAGGATTGTCGTCTATCCGGGAACTGAGGCCTTTCCGCTTGCCGACAAAATCGAGGTATTGCCCCTGCGGGAACTCGGCGACCAGTTCCTGGCCTCCGGCCGTTGAGCAATCACCCCGCGCCAATCTGTCGATGATCCGGCAATTCGTCGACATGTTCGGTGGACGTGTCGACGAGAGCGACAATTGAGAGACCATCATGTCCGCCTTGGCTTCTCAAGGCTTTTCAGGAGTGCCGGGGACACCGTCCAGGACGAGTTTCCGCCACCGCTGCTGTCATCGGGTCGAGCGATTTCGCCGCCCCCTGCCCTGCCGGCCCTGCCGGCGCTCGCAGAAGGCTTCGATCCCTCGATTTTCGCCCGCAGCAACGCCATCACCATCGGCCAGACCGTGAATTTCCCGGCCCGGGCGCGTTCTGCCAGATTCCGCAGATAGCCGCCGCCGCTGATGCGCTCGGCCCGCTGCAGGATCGCCGCAACGGTGATCGCCGCGTTTTCCGGCCCCATGGCTTCCTGCGCCTCCATCCAGGCGCTCGGGCTGATGCCCAGAGCCGGCCGGGCCTGCTCGGCCGCGGCGACAAAATCGCGCCAAGCCCGGATTTCCCGTCCCTTGGCGTAATCCAGCACATCCGGGCAAGCGCTCAGCACCATGCCCAAGGGCAGATCCCGCTTCGGCAAGCTCCGCGCGCCGTCGGTTTCCGCAACGCTGCCGCTTGTTTCTCCTTTTTCTCGGAAGCTGTCCATGGTGATGCATTCTGCGCCGGAGCGGATCGCCTCGACTGCAACCGTCTCGATCAGGCGGAAGATCCGCACCGTGACGCCATCGGTGAGATCGAGCACGCGCGTACGGATCGCCGGCGCCGCGAGATTCGAGGGTCGCCGCAGCGGCAGGATCGTCGCCAGGCTCGCCAGCAACTGCGCGAGGCGTGCATCGTTCTTCCCGTGCTGCAGGTGGAAGGCTTCGAACCGCTCTGCCAGCTGCGGATCGGTCAACAGCGCCTGGCGCGCGAGGTCTGTCCCCGCGGGGGACTTCGAGCTGGGAAACCCGGGTCAGGGCAGGGGAATCGGGTGAACGCCTTTAAGCGGCGATGAGGCTGATCAGGAACTCGTCGTCCCAGGCGGCGACCTTGCGTCTGAGGCGGATGGAGTCCTTGGACCTGGCACGTCGGATGAGGTTGAGGGCCATGTGTTTGAGGGTGGTGAAGTTGGCGGGGGCGTGGTCGGTGCGCAGGCGGCATTCGTCGTCGCGGAAGACCATGTCTAGGACCCAGTGGAGGCTGTTCTCGACGGCCCAGTGATCGCGGACGAAGGTGCCGATGTGGACGGCCATGAGGGTCAGCGAGGTGATATAGAAGCGGCTTTCGCGCTCGATCTTGTCGCCGGTCTCGCGGGTGCTCTCGACGATGACGAGGCTCGCCAGGCCGGGCCATTGGTGACGCTCTTGCAGCCAGCCGATGTCGTGAATGACGGTGACGGCGCGGGTCTCGATGCGGCCGTGGTCGCCGTCGATGCTCTCGTGCCGGCTGATGGCGGCGTCCTTGAAGTCATTGGCTTTCTGCTCGTTGGCGAACAGCTCGACATCCTGGCGCAGCGAGCCTTGATTGCCCTTCAGGGCGAGGATGTAGTCGGCCTTCTTGTCCAGGATTTTCTGGGCGATGGCGCGCTGGCAGCCCATGGCGTCGAGGGTCACGACGGCGCCTTCGATGGCCAGCATGTCCAGCAGCTTGGGGATGGCGACGATCTCGTTGGCCTTGTCGGACACCCTGACCTGACCCAGCACCAGGCGCTGGCGGGCGGCGAAGGCCGAGACCATGTGGATGGCCTCCTTGGCGTCCTTCGAGCGGCGAGAGGTCTTGCCGTCGATCGCCACCACACCCACGGGAACCCCGATCATGGCCGCCACCCAGGCCACGAAGCAGCGCTGGACCGCCTCGGCGTCGAGGGTGGCGAGGATGTCGCCCAGGTGGTCATGGGCTGGCGTGCCCGCGGCGAACGGCCGGAAGCGGCGCAAAAGATCGAGCTTCTTCTCACCAAAGCGGGCGATGTCGGTGATGGTCTCTGCCCCGGCCAGCACCGCCAGCAGACACAGGAGCAGCACCTCGGCAAGCGGATACATCACCTTACCAGGCTGGCGCGGATCCGGCAGACCCTCGAAATAGCTCAAAAATACAACCGTCTCGGCGACCGCCTCGTCGCCATCAGCCGCCAAATCCATCGAACCTGTCCTCTAGCGAATCAGAGGACCTCGACAGATTCAGCACTTCACCCGCATGTCACGCCCTTCTTCACCCGATTGCCCTGCGGGTCAGGGCGCGTATGGATGACTTCATCCATACATCATGATAAGAACGTCCATACAGAGGAGCCCCGCGATGCGAACGCTGCAGATCCGTGATGAACGCGCCCGCGTGCTGGCCGAGCAGCTGGCGGCACGGCGCAAGGTTACGATGACCGAAGCCGTGATCCAAGCCCTGGAGGGCGAGCTGACACGCGAGAAGGACAAGGAGCCGCTCGCCAGCCGTCTCAAGCAGATCGCCACGGCGCTGGCGGCCGAAGCACAGCCCGGCGGCCGGGAGATGACCAAGGACGAGGTCGATGAGATGTGGGGCCACTGATGTTCGTTGACACCTCGGTCATCGTCTCAATCCTCGCCGACGAGCCGGACGCCGTCGTCTTCGCCAACAAGCTCACCGACGCGCCACGCCGCTACACCTCGGGTCTGGTCATCCTGGAAGCGGCGATGCGTCTGTCGACACTGCTCAAGGTCGACCCCGTCGACGTCGAGGTGCGCATCCAGCAGGTCCTGGAGGAGGCGCGGATCTCCGTAATTCCCATCAACGCCAGCATCGCCAAGCGCGCCGTCGCCGCTTTCGCGACCTTCGGCAAGGGCCGCGGCCATCCGGCCCAGCTCAACCTCGCCGACTGCATGTCGTATGCCTGCGCGCGGGCGTACCGGGTGCCGCTGCTGTTCAAGGGCAATGACTTCTCACAAACCGACATCGAGGTCGCGTGATGGTGGCGAGCAGCGACCCCGCTCCTGACCAGCTCGGCGATGAGGACGGCCCTCCGGACCCGGCTACAGCATTGGTAGCATCGCAGGCCCCCTCCCCTGCCCTTCCGGCGCATCTCGAACGCCTCGCAGACCGCGCACGGGACTACGTCGAGGCCGCAAGCTCGGCCAACACGCGTCGCGCCTATGCTTCCGACTGGAAGCACTTTTCCGCCTGGTGCCGGCGGCAGGGCCTTGAGCCCCTCCCCCCTGCCCCGGAGGTGGTCGGGCTCTACATCACGGCCTGCGCGTCGGGCGCCGCCATTCCGGGTAGCGAGCCAAATGCGGTCACGACCATCGAGCGCCGGCTGTCCGCCATCTCCTGGAACTACACCCAGCGCGGCGCGGTGCTGGATCGGAGCGATCGGCATATCGCCACCGTGCTGACGGGCATTCGCAACACCCACGCCGCCCCGCCCCGGCAGAAGGAAGCGGTCCTGCCCGAGGATGTCATCGCCATGCTGGAGACGCTCGACCGCGGCGCGCTGCGCGGCCTGCGGGATCGCGCCATGCTGCTCCTTGGCTTCGCCGGCGGCTTGCGCCGCTCCGAGATCGTCGGCCTCGACGTCGCCCGGGACCAGACCGAGGACGGCCGCGGTTGGGTGGAGATCCTCGACAAGGGGATGATCGTGACGCTCCGCGGCAAGACCGGCTGGCGGGAGGTCGAGGTCGGGCATGGATCGTCCGATGCCACCTGCCCCGTGGTGGCGCTGGAAACCTGGCTCAAGCTGGCGAAGATCGGCCACGGACCCCTGTTCCGGCGCGTGACGCGGCAAGGCAAGGACGTTGGCCCCGACCGCCTGACCGACCGCGAGGTAGCACGCCTCGTCAAGCGCACGGCGCTCGCCGCCGGTGTCCGCGGCGATCTCACCGAGGGCGAACGGGAGAAAAAATTCGCCGGCCATTCGCTGCGCGCCGGGCTCGCCTCTTCCGCCGAGGTCGACGAGCGGCACGTCCAGAGGCAGCTCGGCCATGCCAGCGCGGAAATGACCCGCCGCTATCAGCGCCGACGGGATCGGTTCAGGGTCAACCTGACCAAGGCGGCCGGTCTCTAGTCTCGAGCCAAGCAACCAGGCGGGCCCTTCCAGCACCCCCGTTCGGGGTCACGCGTGCTCATCACCGATTGCCCACCGGATCAGTCCCGTCAGCCGACGACGAGCGGCCATGCACACCCCCTGCCCCGTCACGCTGTTGCTCGAGCTTCCCCCGCAGAAGCGCCATCACCATTGGCCAAGTCGAGAATTTGCTCTCCTGCGCTCGTTGCGTCAGGCTGCGTAGATAGCCCCCGGGGCTCGAAATGTGCTCCGTCCGCTGCAGGATCGCAGCGATGACCGTGGCCGCTTGGCCTTCTCCCATCGCGGTACAGGCGTCCTGGTAGGCACTGGGGCTGATCCCGAGATAGGCCCGGGCCAGCTGCGCGGTCGCGAGCAGATCGCGCCACGTTCGAATTTCTCCCCCTGCTGCAAGGCCCCGGATTTCGGGACAGGCATCAAGGATGATGTTCAGAGGAAGCTCCCGCTGCGGGAGCGTGCGGACGTTATTAGAACCAGACGCTTCACCTTCTTCTTTTTTCGGATGGCTTTGTTCAGATTCAGTTTTAGAGTCTGGATTTGAATTCTGTTTGTGGCGCTCATTGTGAGACTCATTGGCGTTTGAATTTTGTGATTTTATGAAGTCCTCCAGCGTTTTATGCACAAGGGCACGAAGCTCGCTGAGCTCGGTCAGAATAATCTCCACCGTTACCTTCGACGCTGACCTCGGGAGACGGTCCATGAGGTCCTGGTAAGCCAGGCGATATCCTCGCCAGTCACCAGGAACCCCTTCTTCGATGCCGGCAGCGATCATCTTCACGACATCCCGCCGTGCGATCGTCAGCCGTTCGCGCAGAACCCGGAGGGCCTTTCTCTCCGCCTGCGTGGTCTCCGCGAGTCTTTTGAACTCATTCGCCCGGGCCACAATGGGCGCCAGGTCAAAGCCGTAAGCCTGCTCGATCTCACCCGCCGGCCCTTTGCGCGCGAATCGCTTGCCGTTCGGGCTGTCTCTGCGGATTATCAGGCCACACTGCACGAGCACTGCGATGTGCCTGCGGAGGGTCGCCGGCGACATTCCGTTCGCCCGGTCGCTGAGCTGTGCATTGGACGGGAAGACGACGAGGTCGCCATCCGCGCACATCGTCGTCTCCTGGTGGAACGACAGCAACGCGCTGAGGATCGCGAGCGCGCGGTCGGTCGCGCCGATCGCTTCCCTGGCCTCCCGGATATGTTGGAAGACCTTCCATTTATGAACCACCACATCGGACGCGACGGCCTGAGCTGTCACTTGGCTAGCCAACAGGCCAAGTGACATCGACCGCCGCCCGAAGGGCGTCGTGGGCATGTGGGTATGCATTTCCTTTTACCTATGTTGAGGCAAAAGAAACCTGCTCGCCGAAACAGCGCATCCCACGATGGGACTCTTGACTGCGATTCGCGGAAGTGCGATTCTCTGCTTGCTTAAGGACTGAGAAGGGCTTCCGGGACGTTGTTTCGGGGCCTTTTTCTTTTGCGGCCTAAGGGGTTAGCGGCTGTTTAGATGGGCGCCTCCTTGTTCTCCTCGAATTGTTGGTAGAGCTCCAGCAGCTTCGCCGCGATGAACTCTCCAAACTCACGTGAACCATCGGCGTCGACGATGATGGTGACCGTGTCACCCCCTCGTTCGACTGTCGCGATCTTGTTGCCGGCATCTGTCTTTACCGCGACCTTCCGCGGCTTAGCGGCTCCCCTATTGGGCGCAATGGCATTGAACAGACGCACGAACCTCTGGTCGGTATCAGCCTGCTGAAATTTGGGGTCAGCTAGCACTTCATCCAACTGCGACATGTCTGGGAATTCCGACAGCCGCTCGGCGAACGCTGTCCATCTCGGACGGCCGGCCTTTGGGGCAGGTCCGATTGCGTGGATGAGATTCTTTGGAACCGACTTCGTCAAAGCCAGAAGGCGCGACAGCTGGGTCTTTTCCATGCTTAGCGCCGACATGATCACCGTGCGATCAAAGCCCTGATCTTCGAGTGTCAGGGCGAAGAGGCCGCGCTCAATGTAGCTGAGGTCCTTACGGGCCGAATTCTCCTGGCCTTGAATGACGACAAGCTCTTCGTCGGTTAGGTCTTGGACCACCGCGCGCACTGGCCGTCCGAGCTTGGCGAGAATTTTCGCGCGCCGGTGGCCATAGGCGATCTGGTAATGATCTGGCCTATCGGGATGTGGTCGGACAAGAATTGGACTCTTCTGGCCCGACTCCTTAATGGCGTTAAAGAGTGTCTCGTATTCGGAGCCCGCATCGTCGAGACGATCTTGCGCAAAGGATCCCAGGAGCTTTTCAGCGGGAATATCTACAACGGCGGCGCCTGATGCCACGAGCGCTCTTGCGCGCTCGGCAGCGGACGCGATTTGTCCGAGCGAACGGCCCATAGCCCCGACGGCGCCTGACCTCACATGCGCCACTGGCGCCGGCGCAGCCGGCTCTGATGACGAGTTGCCACCTGGCAACTCGTCCGTCCGGCGGGTCAGCATAGCCTTCAGCGTGTCCTTGCGGCTCATGTTTCGCGTCCCCACGCTAGCTTCATCAGGTTCTCAAGCTCGCCATTCACGCCATCAAGCGACTCCATTGCGCGATCATAAGTTTGCTTTCCGAAATTCTCCCGCCCGACTTCATAGAGCGTCTGCTTTGAAAGGCCGGCATCAGAGATCGCCGTCGATTTCACCATCGTGCTGTTGAGCACTCGCTCCCTGAAGAGCGACCGCATGAAAGCGACCATCTGTGTCTGGGGCGCGTCTGCAGGCTCAAATCGGGTGACAATATATCGAATGAAATCGTAGTCGAGATCCCCGCCGGACTCCTGCACCACACTCAGGATATCGGACGCCATCAGCAAGAACTGGCACATCGACATCACA
Organism: Xanthobacter dioxanivorans; assembly: GCF_016807805.1. Taxonomy (NCBI): domain Bacteria; kingdom Pseudomonadati; phylum Pseudomonadota; class Alphaproteobacteria; order Hyphomicrobiales; family Xanthobacteraceae; genus Xanthobacter; species Xanthobacter dioxanivorans. The sequence goes on from NZ_CP063362.1 coordinate 6,071,180, forward strand.
TCGAGCATCTGAGGATGCACGGTGATCAGAAGGCCTGTCGCGGCGCATAGCGCGCCGAGCGTCAGAAAGCCGAGTTGAGGTGGACAATCCAGGATCATGACGTCATAGTCGTCTGCGACGGCTCCAAGCGCCGCCGCAACCCGGCCAAAGAACGGTTCCGCGTCACGCTCGGCTAGCGCCCGCGGCGTATCGTGCTCATATTCCATCAACTCAAGATTAGCCGGGATCAGATCAAGGCCTGCGAAATAAGTTTTGCGAATGACATCCTTGAGCGGACGACGATTTTCGTCGTACCGCACCGCCGCATACATCGTCTCGTTCGCTTGAATATCATACTCAGGCTGATAGCCATGGAGCGCGGTCAGCGATGCTTGGGGATCAAGATCTACCGCCAGGACCCGGTATCCGCGGAGGGCGAGATACTGCGCCAAATGCGCGGCCGTCGTGGTCTTTCCGCTGCCACCTTTGAAATTAACTACCGCCATCACTTGACAGTGCTCCGCTTCACGACGATGCGGAACGTACCTCTTTCCCTTCGACCCTTCCTCTAGCGTGACGCGTAGCTCATTGATTTGCTCGAGTGTATATGACCGCCGCCCTCCAGCCCCGAGCGAGGGCTGCGGCCCCTTGCCTCCCAGCGACAGCTGCCGCAAATAGGCGTCGGCAATGCCAATGAGCTTCGCAGCCTCTACCGAGGAAAACGATCGGAGGGATTTCTTCGAGACCGGCGGGAAAAGAGCCTCGCGCATAGCGAGCAGCTCTGCCGACAGGGCGGCGCCGTCGCCGGCGATGACATCCGTCATCAGCGGCTTCGCCCCCGATGTAAGAGTCTTGGAGCTACGTGCTTTCTGCATAACTACGAGGCCCATTCTAACTACGGCATTTAATCGTAGACACAATGAAACCGAGTCGGGCTTATTGGCAAGGATTTTAACGTTAACGCCGGTTTACCAACATGACACCAAGACGAGTTGCCAGGTGGCAACTCAATCTCCAGACAAGCCCGCTCCATCGCCGCGGCCCCCAATTCTCTCCACGCCGGAACCCTTCGGCGGCCGATCGATGAGCCATTCGGCCTGATGCGGCCTTATTATACGTTTTATGGGCCCCGCCGACCGGACTGTTGCACGGGTAAGGACAGATGAGAGCGCGGGCCGGCAAGTCCAGGCCCCTTGGACAAGGCCGCCGTCTCTGAGATCAGAAGCTGTACGGTCGATCCGCCCCGCGCATCAACACGAAGGCATCGCGATCCGGCAGGCGCGCTCGCTGAGCCTTTAAGCCTTGCGCAATGGCTTGGCCCACATCTGAATCGACCCAATTGCCGTGGGTCATCAGGAAGAACCATCCGACCGGAAGCCCAACTTCACGGTCGATCGACTCGATGCGGTCCATCAGGATGTGTACGGATGTGCCTTCCGTCGCGCTCAGGCGCTCGCGCGGCACGCGGAGCGGCCGCGGAATGAAGCCGATCTCGCGTAGTCGGCGCTACTGAAAGAAGCCGCGTGGATGACACGCTGCTCCAACTCCTGGCGACGCGCTACGCGTGGGGAAACTGCAGACGTGACGTATGGCCCGCCCCGTCCGCAAGGGGTATCGTGAAGATTGGTCCATGCAGTCTGCATCAACGTATCCGGTCTCGGGCTCAGGTCCCGGCCAAGATGGAGATCCGCGCAGCCCAGGCCTCATAATCACAGCGGTCTTTGCCGACCGTTCACTGTTCCAGGCTCAAGGGCTGCCGTTCGACTGTCAGGCCATCTTCTGTCCACCACCCGCACAATGGTCCGGCCAGAAGCGCCTGGCCGGAATTTCTCTCAACCCGCTGCAATCGCTGGATCGAAGCTTCGCTCCGTGTGCAGCACTGCCCATGCGATGCGCGCCAGCTTGGCGGCCAGCGCCACCACGACAATGTTCTTGTGCGCCCGCATCGACAAGCTGCGCGCCCATCGACCCAAAGGTGTGTCCTGAGTAAGCACGCGCGGCAGTACCGCTCTGGCCCCGTGGATCAGGTTTGCCCGCAGCTGTCGGTTGCCGCGCTTGGATATGCCGAGCAGTTTCGGCCGGCCGCCCGTCGTCGCCTGCCGCGGGACGAGCCCCAGCCATGCGGCAAGGTCTCGGCCTCGCCCGAAGCTCTGCGCGGCCCCGACCGCCGCCACAAGAGCCGTGGCGTTGATGGGCCCGATCCCTGGGATCGTCGAAAGACGACGGGCGAGCGCATCCTCACGTGCCATCGCCATGAACTCCGCATCGAAGGCCGCGATTCTCTCGTCGAGGCCACGCCATTCCGCCCTCAGGTCCTCCACCAGCTGGCGCATGCGCGGTGACAGCCTGCCGGCCTCCTCATCGGCGAAAACGCTGAGAGCATCTTCCAGCTTGCGCCGCCCCTGCACCACGACGATGCCGCGCTCCAGCAGCAGGGCGCGCAGATGGTTGATCAGGGCCGTGCGCTCCGACACCAATCGCGAGCGGGCCCGGTGCAGGGACTGGATGTCCGACTGCTCTTCGCTCTTGACCGGGACGAAGCGCATGGTGGGCCGCGTCGCGGCTTCCGCGATCGCCGCAGCATCGTGATCGTCGTTCTTGTTCGACTTTACATAGGGGCGCACATATTCCGGAGACATCAGCCGGATCGTGTGTCCCTTGCCAGCCAGAACCCGGCCGAGATGATGAGCCCCGCAGCAGGCTTCCATCGCCACGATCAGCGCCGGCATCTTCGCGACGAAATCGACGACGCCGTCCCGCTTCATCCGACGACGCAGCACCACGGCTCCCGTTTCGTCCAGCCCTGCCAGGCTGCACACGTTCTTGCCGAGATCAATTCCGAGCACCACGATAGACATCGGTCCGCTCCCTTCCTCGTTTCTCAAAGGCGATCGTAACCGACCGCTGCCGAGTGGGGCGGGCCATCCCATAATCACTGCGCCGCTGGCGCGTCCGTGCACACGATGAGCGGACCTGCTGGAGAATCCGGCGAAGCCGACCGCTTGATCCGCGCGAAGGCGACCACCTGATCCAGAGGAAGGCGACCACCTCGTAGACGCCGAGCGGGGCGTTGTTCGAGGGTGACGTTTCGTGGTCTCGGGATCAAGCTACCCATTGTCATGACGATGGAGGAGTGCGCCCAATCGGCAGTGGGCAGCCATTCTTGAATTTTATCCGGGAAATCGCTATTTTGGCGGAAACGGAGATTTCTCATGGCACCCGTCACACTCAGCGCCAGCGAATTCCAGGATCGCGTCGGCGAGGCGCTCGACCGCTCGCTCAGCCAGCCGGTGCTGATCACCAAGCACGGCCGGCCGCGCAACGTCGTGCTGTCGTATGACGAATACGAGCGGCTGCGCGCCCGCGATCGCCGGGCGGTGCGGGCCGAGGATCTGACCGACGAGGACATCGCCGCCCTCGAAGCGAGCGAAATGGCGCCCGGATACGAGCATCTGAACGCCGAGCTCGAGGCGAAGTGAGCCTTGAGCCAAAGGTCGGCTGGCTCCTCAGCTACAGCTATCTCTGAGCCGACGAGCACGGTCGCGGGGCAGAAGAGGGGATCAAGAACCGGCCCTGCGCCCTGGTCGCGGCGACACGCCGCGACGGTGACCGCATCGTGGCGATCGTCGTCCCGGTGACGCACAGCCCGCCGGTCGACCCCGAGACGGCGATCGAGATCCCGGCGGTGACCAAAACGCGTCTCGGCCTCGACGCGCAGCGCTCGTGGATTGTCTGCAACGAGGCAAACGTGTTCGCCTGGCCGGGGCCTGATCTGCGCGCCGCCGGCGGCCAGACGCTGCCGAGCATCTGGTACGGGCCGCTGCCGCCGAAGCTCGCCACGGCCGCGCGCGAGAAGTTGCGGGATTTCGCCAAGGCCGGCCGCCTGCGCCGGGTGCCGCGCACGGAGTGAGGCGCTCACCGGGCCAAGATGCGGTCAGCTCCCGCATCGCCCGCCTCCTCCTCGCAGAGCGCCCAATCCGCGCCCGCGAGCCAGCAGCGATCGGGCGGGGCAGGGCGCTTCCAAATCAAACTGCGCACTTTATCAAGGCCACCATCCTCGAAGCTTTGGCGCAGGCGCTCGACGTCCGCCGCATCGGCTGCGCCAACCGCGCCCTCGGCGCAGACGAAGTAGGCCGGGCTAATGGCGCGCGCCGCGAAGCCGGCGCCGCGCCGTTCGATCCGCAGCACCGCGCCACGCGCGCTGTGCCGGCCACCGGAATTGGGACGCTGGGGACCAGGCACCCCGAGCGGGACCACCAGGCACCCCCCTGGCGACAGGCCCTCGATCCAGCGATCGGCGGGACGGGAGACGGCGAAGTTCACGTAAACCCCGTCGGCCGGCGCTTCGGGCCAGCGGCTGCCGTCATCACAGACGACGCGCACGTTTGGGCGACCGGACAGCGCCGCTGCAGCGCGCCTGGCTAGAGCAGGGTCGAACTCGACCGCCGTGACCTGGCCAGCGGAACCGACCAGTTCGGCCAGAACCGCGCTGTAGTAGCCGGCACCGGCACCCACATGGACGATATGCTCGCCGGGCTTCGGCCCGAGCGCCTCGAGGAGCTTCGCGTGCAGCGACGGGCTGCCATTGTTGACGCCCCGGGCGGGGTCGAGGCCGACGACGAGGTCCTGGTAGAGAACCACCGGATCAGTGCCGAGAATCTGCCGGTAGCCGCCGAAGGGCGACGATGCCGTCCACGGCGGCGGCCCCAGGAACGCCTCGCGCCGTACGGTCGCAAAGGCGGTTTCGATTGCGGCGTTGTCGACGCCGAGGATGGCTAGCATCTGGCGGGCATAGGCCCGCCGCACCACGGCGAGCGCCGCGGCCGACAAGGCGGATTGGATCTCGTCCGGAAGCGGGGAGGAGGCGTGCAGGCGGCGTCCTCTGGCCTATCTCGGCGCCGGCGGGCGCGAATATTTGGGCTCCAGGCCACGAGAATCGCCGATTTGCCGGCGGCTGTCCATGACAGCCGATAAGGGGCAGTTATCGATAGCGAGATGTACGCGAGATTGGATGTCGATATGACGGAAGCCACTCACGTGATTGCTTCATCGACGCTTCAACCCGCGCCAGCGCACGGCCGCAACGAACCGTTCCTCGGGCTCTGCTCCAGGCCGGAAGGGGAGAGGAGGGGAGGGGCCCAACAGACGCCCCCCGGTTCGGACGACCCTTGGTCTCGCCCGCCAAGAGCTGCCTACGTGCGATTCGGCCGTATCACCGAGCACCGACCGCTCTCGACCAGGGCATCATACTATCACAAACGCGATAGTTTGGGGCGGTACCGATTCTTGGCCGCCATGTGAGCCGCCCATCAGCCGCCCTGCAGGTTGCGGAGCCTCTTGAAGATATCGGGCGCAATCTTGAATTCGCGCGCCTGCCCTCGCCCCATCGAGTTTTTTACCATCGCGTCCGTCAAGATCTTGCGACTGACAAGCCGATCAATCGTCTCCGTGACACCACCGCGTGTTAGCGACGTCACCTCAATTATATTCGTCAGTGTCAGGCGTTGATTGCCCTGGTGCATATAATACAGGACGCTCATCATTCCGATTTGCTTCAAGCGCGACTGCGGGGTCTCATCGTCGAGCGGATTGTCGAGGATCAGCCGCAGGATAAGCGCCGAGAACGAGAGGCTGTGCCATTCGGCATCGAGTGCTCTTGGCATCGGCTTAACTGCTCTGTATATGATAGTTAACCGGGTATGAGATTGCGGCCGCAAAGCCTTTCCGGGACCGTTTCGGGAGGGTGGAAGGCATGAATTCCCCTACTGCCAGAGCGCTTTCCTGCGCATTCGTATTGCTGTCATCCTACTGCATTTCCAGCAGTAAAGCGCGAGCTGACGATTGGGGCTGCCAGGTTCTTCTCTGCCTTTCAAATCCAGGCGGTCCCATGCAGTTCGCCGAATGCGTCCCTCCCGTTCAGAGGCTTTGGAACGAACTCGCCAGAGGACGCCCCTTTCCCACCTGCAGTGGAGTCGGATTCCAGGCCTCCAGGCCTGGATACGAACCGTACTCTTGCGAGGCTGGCTACCGCCTCACCACCCGGTTCGGACCCCAGGGGCAAGAAGCGGCCTGCGTGTCGGGTTCCCGCCAAGCCGTGGACGGCAGCCAGTGCGCGACAAGCGCCGGCAACGGAACGCCTCGTTGGGTCTCCGCCGGCGGGCAGAGGCAGTGCATGGCCTATCTAACGATGCCCCCAGTTCTGCGGCCGCAACCCAATTTCGTCGATGTGATGATCCATGGAGTCGGGACGCAGCGGGTGTGGTTCTAGGCTATGCCCGTCGCATTCACAGACCTCGCGCAGACATGCGCACCGACCGTTCAGGTCGAGACCCTCGCGGCGATCGTGAACCTCGAAAGCGGCTTCTCACCATTTTCCATCCGCATCAACAGCGGCGCACCCCTACGCGACCCGCCGAAGAGCAAGGCGGAGGCGATCGAGGTTGCCAGCACGCTGATCGCGGAACGACAGGACGTCGATCTCGGCCTTGGCGGCATCAATGCCGATGATCTCGGCCGCCTCGCGCTCACCGTTGCCGATGCATTCGATCCCTGCCTGAACCTCAAGGCGACCGCCCGATTGCTCGACCGCTACTACCGGACGGCTATCGGCGGCGGTGCCCGCCCGGCCGAGGCGACCACCGTCATGCTGCAAGCCTATTACGGCCGCGGCGACGCCTCCCTCGGCGAGATGGTCGGCCACGACAAGCAGGTGCGTGCCGAGGCGAAACGCCTCGCGCCGACGCTGGCTTCGCTGACGATCGACCCGGTCGCCACGTCCGCCACAAGAGATCGAGTGGGGCAGGGAGCTGCGGCGCCGCCGCCGGCTGCCACGCCACACGTCTCCCGGCGCGAGGCGAAACCGGCACCCTGGGATGTCTTTGCGACAGGGCGGACGTCTTCCGCTCTCGTCTTCCAGAACGAACAATCGGAGTGAGCCGAATGAGTGAGAGTATGCGCGTACGTCCGGTTGCAGCCATCATGCTGATGGCCGCCGTCTTCGCGATTGGGATGGCCGAGCCGGCATTTGCCCAGGCGTCCGGCGGTATCGAGACCGTCCTTCAGAACATCGTCACCCTGCTCACGGGCAACGTCGCCAAGCTCCTCGCGACGATCGCCGTGATCGTCGTCGGCATCGCCTGGATGTTCGGCTATCTCGACCTGCGCAAGGCCGCCTACGTGGTGCTGGGGATCGGCATCATCTTCGGCGCCGCCGAGCTCGTCAGCACCATCTCCGGCGGCTGACGGTCATGGCGCAGACGGTGCCCCTCGAGGAAGACACGCTGTTCCTTGCCTGCACGCGGCCGGCGATGGTCGCGGGCGTGACCATGGAGGCCATGGGCATCAACGTCATCCTGACGACGCTGCTCTACATCCTCGCGGGCTCGATCGCCTACGCCCTGGTCGGCATCGTGTTCCACCTCATCTTCAAGGCCCTGGTGAAGCACGACCACAACATGTTCCGCGTCCTGCTGGCGTGGGTCGAGACCCGCGGCCGCTCACGCAACGGGGGCTTCTGGGCCGGCACGACGCTTACGCCCCTCAAGCTCGTGAGGCGCTACAACGAAAAGGACCTCGGCCTTGCCTAGCGTCGCCATCATCAAAGCCCGCGAGCTCGAGCCCGAAACCTTCATCCCGTATGTCCGCCACGTGGACGAGACGACGATCGCGCTCGATTCCCGAGCGCTGATGGTCATGATCGCCCTTGACGGCGTGTCGTTCGAGACCGCCGATCCGCTCGACCTCAACGGTCTTCACCGCGACCTCAACACCCTCTACCGCAATCTCGCCGACGAACGCCTTGCGCTGTGGGCCCACATCATCCGCCGCCGCGACAACGACTATCCCGATGGAGCGTTCACCAATCCCTTCTCCGCGACCCTGAACGCAAAATATCGCGCCCGCATGGTGGAGGAGGATCTGTTTCGCAACGATCTCTATCTGACCCTGCTCTGGTATCCAACCCGCGATCCCGCTGAGAAAATGACGAAGATCCTGTCCCGCCTTCGCAGGGCGCGCAGGGCGGGACGGGAGCTCGACGAAGAAGCGCTAAAGCAGCTCCACGACAAGGTCACCGACGTGACCGCCGGCCTCAAGCGTTTCCAGCCGCGGGTGCTTTCTCTCTACGAGCACGACGGCCTCCTGTTTTCCGAGCCGAGCGAGGTGCTGCACCAGATCATCGGAGGTCGGCGGGAGCGGGTGCCCCTCACGGAGGGGCGGGTTTCATCTGCGATCTATTCCGACCGCGTCATCATTGGGCGTGAGACGGTGGAGATCCGCCATGAGGCCGAGACCCGATATGCGGGTGTGTTCAGCTTCAAGGAATATCCCGCCCGCACGAGGCCCGGCATGCTCGCCGGCATCCTCACCACGCCGTTCGAACTCATCCTGACGCAGTCCTTCGCTTTTGCCTCGAAGGCCGATGCCCGGATCATTCTCGGACGCAAGCAGAACCAGATGGTGAGCGCCGGCGACAAGGCGAGCTCGCAGGTCGAAGAACTCGATGGCGCGCTGGATGATCTGGAATCCAACCGCTTCGTGCTGGGCGAACATCACCTCACGCTGTCGGTCTTCGCCACGTCGGTGAAGGGCCTCACCGACAACCTCGCGAAGGCCCGTTCTCACCTGACCAACGGTGGGGCCGTTGTGGCGCGCGAGGATCTCGGTCTCGAAGCCGCCTGGTGGGCACAGCTGCCGGGCAACTTCCGCTACCGGGCCCGCTCTGGCGCGATCACGTCGCGCAACTTCGCTGCGCTGTCACCCTTTCATTCCTATCCGGTGGGCAGGAAGGACGGCAATGAGTGGGGGCCGGCCGTCGCCATGCTCAAGACGGCCTCCGGCTCGCCGTTCTATTTCAACTTCCACCACGGCGACGTCGGCAACACCTTCGTGTGCGGCCCCTCTGGATCCGGCAAGACCGTTATCCTGAACTTCATGCTCTCGCAGCTCGAGAAGCACGATCCTCACATGGTGTTTTTCGACAAGGACCGTGGCGCCGATCTCTTCGTGCGGGCCGCAGGCGGGACGTATCTGCCTCTGAAGAACGGAACGCCGACCGGCTGCGCGCCGCTGAAGGGACTCGAGCTCACACCAGGGAACAAGGTGTTCCTCGCGCAATGGATCGCAAAGCTCGTGGGGATCAGATCGCGCGAGCTCTCGGTCAGCGAGCTGCGCGACATTGCGGGCGCCATCGATGGGCTCGCGGACCTGCCTATCCAGCGACGCACCATCGGCGCGCTCCGTACCTTCCTCAACAACACCGACCCTGAGGGGATCGCCGCTCGGCTGCGGCGGTGGGAGAGGGGAGGGCCGCTGGGCTGGGTCTTCGACAATGAGACCGACGACATCGGCATCGGTGCCAAGTTCCTCGGCTACGACATGACGGACTTCCTCGACAACGAGGAGATCCGCACGCCGCTCATGGCTTATCTGTTTCACCGGGTGGAGCAGCTGATCGACGGGCGCCGCATCATCATCGTCATCGACGAGTTCTGGAAGGCACTGCTGGACGAGGGGTTTCGCGACCTCGCCCAGAACAAGCTCAAGACCATCCGGAAGCAGGGCGGCCTAATGCTATTCGCGACGCAGAGCCCGCGCGACGCCATCGCCTCGCCGATCGCCCACACCATCATCGAGCAGTGCCCGACCCAGATCTTCATGCCGAACCCACGCGGCAGCCACGCCGATTACGTGGAAGGCTTCAAGCTCACCGAGCGGGAATATCAGCTCATCGCGCGCGAGCTGTCCCCGGACAGCCGTCGCTTCATCGTCAAGCAGGGGCACAACAGCGTCGTTGCCGAGCTGAACCTCACCGGCTTCGACGACGAGCTCGCCGTCCTCTCCGGCCGCACCGCCAATGTCGAGCTGGCGGACGCGATCCGAGCGGAGGTCGGCAGCGGCCGGGAGGACTGGCTCGCACTGTTTCAGCAAAGAAGGAGCCCCGGCTGATGGCAAAACGAACCACGCTGCTGGCGACCGCGGCCGCGCTTCTCATCTCCGCCAGTTCGGCCCACGCGCAGGGCATTCCGGTGATCGACCAGGCGGCCCTGGCCAAGCAGCTGGAGAGCATCGCGCAGCTCAAATCCCAGCTCGACACCTTGAACCAGCAGCTCCAGCAGGCGCAGCAGCTCTATGGCTCGTTGAACAAGCTGACGAACATGGCCGACGTCGCCAGCGTGCTCAACGACCCCTCGATCCGCAAGGCGCTGCCCCAGGATTTTAATGCGATCGAAAGCCTGCTGAACGGTGCGGGCTCAGGCGCCTTCGGGGATTCCGCCTCGAAGTTCCTGCAGTCCAATTCCACCTATCAGACCAGCGCGAATGATTTCTACGCGCAGGAGCTGTCCCGAATCCAAAACAAGAACGCCGGCCAGATGAGCCTTGGCCAGCAGATTTACGATGCAGCCACGAAGCGGATCGAGGGAATCGATCAGCTCCGGCAGCAGATCTCGTCGGCCGGCACCTCGAAGGACGTAGCCGATCTGCAGGCGCGGCTTCAGGCGGAGGCGGCGTTCCTTCAGATCGATGTGGTGCGCATGCAGGGCCTGCGCATGGTGCAGCAGGCCCAGGCCCAGGTGGACGACCAGCGCAAGGCCGAGGACTGGCGCCGGCGCGTCGATACGATGAGGGCGGCGCTGCCATGAGGAGGATCGTGGCCCTGTTCCTGATGCTTCCTCTTGCCGGGTGCCTTGAGCCGGGGGAGGGGACCCGCACGGTCAGCGACTATCTCGGCGACGACGCCCTGCGCGCCGCGCAGCTGGCGAAGTGCCAGGAGAATCCGGGCACGCTCGCCGAGACGCCGAACTGCAAGAATGCGACCGAAGCCAACGGCAAAGCCCGCCTCCAGCGGATGAACAAGGCGCTCGGAGGGTAGGGCATGTACCAGGTCTTCTCGTTCCTCGACGACCAGTTCAAGGCCCCGCTCGAGAACTTCATCAGCTCGGGGACTTCGGGCATCGCCTCCTGGGTGACGGGGCCGCTGACCGTCGCCCTGACGCTCTACGTTGTCATCTACGGCTTCCTCGTCCTGCGCGGCTCGATCCCCGAGCCCATCATGGAGTTCGCGTTCCGGGCGATGAAGCTGGCCATCATCCTGATGCTCGTGCAGAACGCGTCCAACTATCAGACTTACGTCACGAAGGTGTTCTTCGAGGACCTGCCCACCGAGATCTCCGGGGCTCTCAACACGGGGTCGGCGCCGAGCGCCTCGGCTTTCGATTCCCTCCTCGACAAGGGCCAGAAATCAGCGAACGACATCTGGGCGAAAGGGTCTTGGCCCGTCGACGTCTTGACCGGCGCCGCCGGGCTGGTGGTCATCGTCATGACCTTCATCGTCGCTGCGATCGGCTATGTGGTGTCGCTTTATGCGCGGGTCGCGCTCGCGATCGTCCTGGCCATAGGTCCGATCTTCGTCGCCCTGGCCATGTTCCAGTCGACCCGCCGGTTCACCGAGGCGTGGATCGGCCAGATGGCCAACTTCGTCATCCTGCAGGTCCTCGTCATCGCAGTCGGGGCGCTGCTGGTGACCTGCCTCGATGCCACGTTCGCGACCATGGACTCCTATGCCGACGTGCTGATGCGGCCGATCGCGCTCGGGGCCATCGCGCTCGCCTCGCTGTACGTCTTCTACCAGCTCCCGGGGATCGCGTCCGCGCTGGCGGCAGGCGGGGCTTCACTGACCTATGGCTACGGCACCGCCCGCGATGCCCATGAGAGCACGGTCGCCCGGAGCACAAGACGCGCCGCACGCGCCATCGGCCGCGGCATCCGCGCCGCTGGCGGCAGCGCCCGATCGGGCGGAGCAAGCTGACACGATTTGCCGAGATCAGAATTCAAAGACGGGTGTTGGATGTTGCGTGTGTTCCTATTGCTTGGCGTGGCGTCTGTCCTCAGCGGATGCGCATCGCTGTCCTATCCCTTGCCGAAATGCGGCGGCTACGCCCGCCGGCCGCTCAACCGGGCCATGTGGCAGTGGGAGGAGAGCGGCAGCCCCAAACGCCAATCCGAGGCCGTGCCCGCAGCCGCAGGCGGTGCCACAGCATTCACCGAAGAGGCATCGCCGTCGTCGGCTGGGCCATTCGCGCATCTCGACATCGCCCATTCGTATCGATCTTGCGCGGGGCAGGGGTGATGGTGACGAACGATAGCCTCAAGAGCTACTTCGACAAGGCGCGGCGCTTCGACCAGGATCGCTTGATTAGGGCGGAGCGCTCGGTGCGGATCGCCTGGTTCGTGGCAATCGTCGCTAGCATTCTCGCGGCCACAGCCATCGCCGCCGTCGCGGGCCTGACGCCGCTGAAGACGGTGCAGCCCTTTGTCGTCCGGGTAGATAACTCGACGGGCATTGTCGACGTGGTTTCAGCGCTGACCTCGACCGCGGGAACCTATGACGAGGCCGTCACCAAATACTTTGCTGCTCGATACGTTCGGGCTCGGGAGAGCTATGTCTGGAGCGAGGCGGAAGAGAATTTCCGCACCGTTTCCCTGCTGTCCACCCAGGCGGAGCAGCAGCGCTTCGCCGCGCTCTATCGCGGGAGCAATCCGGAGTCGCCGCAGAATATCTATGGGCGCAACGCCACCGCCCGGATCAGCATCGTCTCGATCTCGTTGATCAATCCGCATGTGGTGTCGGTCCGCTACATCCGCACGGTCACCCGCGGAGAGGATGTGCGCACCACCCACTGGGTGGCGACGCTGACCTTCGCCTATGTCAACGCGCCCATGTCCTCGACGGATCGCCTGGTCAATCCCCTCGGGTTCGTCGTGAGCGAATACCGGGCCGATCCGGAGGCCATCAATTGAAGCGCCCCGCTCTCGTCTCCGTCCTGGCCTGGGTCTGCCTTGTGACGTCCGCGTATGCACTGGAGACGCCCACCAGTGCGCCTCAGGACAACCGGGTCCGCTTCGTCGATTACGAGCCTTACAACATCACAAAGATCGTCGGCTCGCTGCGCTCGTCGGTTCAGGTCGAGTTCGCCGTGGACGAGGAAATCGCTCATGTGGCGCTCGGCAACACGGTGGCCTGGGAGGTCGCACCCGCCGGAAACATCCTGTTCCTGAAGCCGCGTGAGAACCAGCCGGTGACGAACATCTCTGTGGTGACGACGCGGCGCGATGGATCGACCCGCAGCTATCAGATGGAGCTCACCGTACGCGACGGCTCGGTCGCCTCGGGTCAGCCCACCTACTTCTATGTGAAGTTCCGCTATCCGGCCGACGAGGCGGAGCGCAGGCGCCAGGAAGCAGCTGCGCGGGCGCAGGCAGCCCGGGCCGGCTATGCCGACAAGGTGCTCACCTTCCACGAGCAATATGGCCCGCGAAACTGGCGCTATTCGGCGCAGGGCTCGGCCGCCCTCGAGCCCGAAGCGGTCTACGACAACGGCAAGCTCACGACCTTTGCCTTCACCGGCAATCAGGAGATGCCGGCGATCTACATGGAGAACTCGGACGGGACCGAGAGCCTCGTGCCGAAATCTGTCGAGGGCGGCCTGGTGCTCGTTCAGGCCATCAGCCGCAAGTTCATCCTGCGACGCGGCGGTGATGTGCTCTGCATCTTCAACGAGGCCTATGACCAGGTCGGGATCAACCCGGGCACCAACACGACATCTCCCTCGGTCGAGCGGGTCGTGAAGCCACAAGCGGCGCCCAGGGCGCAATAGGGGCGGGCGATGGCGGACGAAATCGAAAGCGGCGTGCCGGGAGAGCGCGGGCAGGCGGTCACCGGCCGACGGCAGGACAACCCGCTGCTGAAGCGCGGCGCGGTGGTGCTGGCCGTCATCGCATTTGTTGCCTTCGCGCTTTGGTCAATGCGAGACCGAGGGCCGCAGACCGAGAATGAGAAGCCGGAGCGCGTCGTCATCCGGCAGGCGACGGATTTTGAACCCGCCCGCCAGCCGGCGGCCCCGCCCGCCGCGCCGCAGGTGCAGTTGCCAACACCGGTCGTCGTCCCGCAAGCCGCGCCTGCGGAAGACCCGTTGCTCGATGCCGCCCGCCGCGCCCCCGTGATGGCGTTCGGCGCACAGCGGGGGCCACAGAACCGGCAACAAGCTTCCGGCGTTCCAGCTGACGCCAGCTCCAACTATGTGCCTCTGAACGGCAGGGGAGGGGGGTTCAATGGGCCCGGAGAGAACGAGGACCAGCGCTTCGGCCGCATGATGACGCCGACCCACCTTGAGGGGTCACGGGCGGGCACCCTGGGCAACCGGGACTTTATCATCGCCATGGGCACGTCGATCCCGTGCGTCCTCGAGACCGCCTTGTCCTCGGATCAGCCCGGCTTTGCCAGTTGCGTCATCAATCGCGACGTGCTCTCGGACAACGGCCGCGTTGTCATGATGGAGAAGGGCACGCAGGTCGTGGGCGAGTACCGTGGCGGCCTACGCCGCGGGCAGGCTCGGCTTTTCGTGCTGTGGAATCGGGCGAAGACACCGAAAGGCGTGATCATCACGCTTGCCTCGCCAGCGACCGACGCCTTGGGCCGGGCCGGCATGGACGGCTATGTCGACACGCATTGGTGGGAGCGCTTTGGCAGCGCTCTCCTGCTTTCGATTGTCGGCGATGCCGCCAACTACGCCCAAGGCCAGCTCCAGCAGGGCGACATCCAGGTCCAGAACAGCGCCAATGCCGGACAGCAGGCGGCCGCCATCGCGGTCGAGCAATCCATCAACATCCCGCCGACGCTGGAGAAGCACCAGGGCGAGTTGGTGTCGATCTTCGTCGCCCGGGACCTCGATTTCTCGGGTGTTTACGGCCTGCGCGTCATCGAGCCGCGCAAGACGATCTACGACCGCGGCGTGCTCGGAGACTTGAGCCGGCGCTCCAAGCTCGTCACGAAATAGGCGAGGGGAGGGGGGTGACGGAAGGGGCAGATGTCGGCGTCGTTCGCGACCTGCTTTTCCCCCTCGCGCAATTCCTCCGCGACGAGACGCTCTACGAGATCGTCATCAACCGCCCGGGCGTCGTCCTCACCGAAGGTCCCGGCGGCTGGCGCACGCACGAAGCGCCGGATCTCACATTCGAGAAGCTGATGCGCCTTGCGCGCGCCGTGGCGAGCTATTCACACCAGTCCATCGATGAGTCCCATCCCCTGCTCTCGGCCACCCTGCCCGACGAGCACCGCATCCAGATCGTCATCCCGCCCGCCACCCCCAAAGGCACGGTGAGCATCACGCTCCGCAATCCCTCCGCGGTCACGCTGACGCTGGACGATCTCGAAACCGCCGGCCTTTTCTCGGAAGTCAGCCCGGTCGCCGACGAACTCTCGGCAGCCGACGCCAGGCTGCTCGATCTATATCAAGCCGGCAGCTACATGCCGTTCCTGCGGGAGGCGGTGCTCGCCCGGAAGAACATCATCATTTCGGGTGCGACGAGGTCAGGCAAGACGACGCTCTCGAAGGCTCTGATCCGGCACATCCCGGAAGACGAGAGGCTCATCACCATCGAGGACACGCCCGAGCTCGTGATCCCGCAAGATAACCATGTGCGGCTGTTTTATTCGAAGGACGGGCAGGGGCTCGCCAAGATCGGAGCGAAGGAGCTGTTGGAGGCTTCCCTGCGCATGCGCCCGGACCGCGTCCTGCTGCAGGAACTCCGCGACGGCACCGCCTTCTACTACATCCGCAATGTCAATTCCGGCCATCCCGGCTCGATCACCACTGTGCACGCGGATTCGGCTCGATTGGCGCTCGAGCAGCTCACGCTGCTGGTGAAGGAATCAGACGGCGGGCATGACCTCGACCGAAGCGACATCCGGGATCTTCTGAAGATCGCAATCGACGTCATCGTTCAGTGTAAACGCATAAGCGGGAAATTTCGGGTGACGGAGATCTATTTCGACCCCCACCAAGATAGCGACGCGAACGGGTAGACTCCGCTGGGGAACGGTGAGTGGGCACGAGTTGCTTTACCACTCTCAGTACAAAATTAGCGCTGTTCGTGCATGTACTCATTAGGGACCAAGGTGTATTCGAATACATGAATTACTCAGCGATGCCATTAGTGCCGTCGCTGTCAAAGAGACCTTGCGCGCGCCCTAATCACGGTGGTGTAATCTTCCAACGAGGCAAATGGCTCAGCCCTAGCTGCCACCCATAACAACGTTTTTTGTGTGAAGCCATCACTCTCCAATAAGTGCCCCTCTATGACTGTCTTGATCGAATATGATCCGATTAGATCAGCGGCCTCGACCCGCATCATAAGCATATTTACATTTGTCTTCATGATAGCTCGGCCTGTATCAAATTTCATGATCCACTCATCTGGCGATGTCGTCATTGAACATAATGACACAAGTTGGGTAGATAGCGTAATTATAATGGATTTCGGATCCTTGCTTGTAATAAATGCTTCTGAAATGACACGATACACTACAATATCTCCGCCATTTCGCTGTGATTTTACTCGTTTTCATCCATTTGATCATGTCTACCCGGGAGCTTCACGAGACGACCCAGGCGGTATCCAGTTGGAAAAAACGTGCTGGTCCACGTGAGCTTTTGCAAAGCGCCTAGCCCGTCCTATTCATAAGGCGTGTGCTTTGAGGCTGGCGACTGTGGCGTAAAGGCCTGATACGGGCGTAGGCTTTGGTTGCTCACTCCATAGGTTTCAGCGCATCGCGCCAGCCACGCTCGCCATGACCGACGCTACGATACTGCCGCTCTCGTTTCCAGCCGTCGCGCACAAGAAACAGCCGATTTCGACGGCGGCCGCCTCACTTCGGACGGCAGCGTCACGCTGCTGGCGATGGCCGAGCGCCGTCTGGGATCGCCGAGCGGCTGGCCCGCGCCTTTCCCGATCGGCGAACCAGTCCTCGCGGTGCTTCAGGATGTCGGCGTGATCCTGCTCGCTGGCGTGCGCCGACTTTTTTGAGCGTGATCTTGTGCCGGTCGAAGAACCGCCAGAGCCCGCCGATGCTGGTGCTCACGCCCCTTGCCTCCAGCGCGGTCTTGATCTCGGCAAGCGTGACGTCCCGGTTGGCCGCGACGATGTCCAGGATAGCCGCACCATGCCGCTCGATGCCCTGCGAGCGCCTGTCGCCGCCCAGCGCCCCAGGGGTGGGATCGCCCTGCTCGCGCTCCAGCTTGCGCCAGCGGCTGACGCTGGCTGCGCTCACCGCGACCGCTCGCCGGCCTGACGATGTGTCAGACCAGATGCAATCGCCGCCAGCATGCCGGCGTGAAGAGCGGCTTCCGCCGCCGCGTCGAGCCGGACTGGGCCTCTCTCGCCTGCGAGCTGAAGCGGCCCGGCGTCAACCTGATGGTGCTCTGGGAGGAGTACCGCGACGCTCATCCCGACGGCTATGGCTACAGCCGCTTCTGCGACCTGTTCCGGGAGTTCGAACGCCGCCTGTCACCGACCATGCGCCAGGATCATCCAGCCGGCGACAAGGTCTTCGTCGACTACTCCGGCAAGAAGCTCTCGATCGTCGATCGGACCACCGGCGTCGTGCGGGAGGCCGAGATCTTCGTCGCCGTGCTGGGCGCCTCGAACTACACCTATGCCGAGGCGACCTGGACGCAGACGCTGCCCGACTGGATCGAGGCCCATGTCCGGATGTTCCGCTTCCTCGGCGGCGTGCCGCGCCTCGTCGTGCCCGATAACCTGAAGTCCGGCGTCCAGAGAGCCTCGTTCTACGATCCCGAGATCAACCGCAGCTACGGGATGATGGCCGCCCATTACGGCGTCGGCGTTCTTCCGGCCCGCCCGCGCAAGCCCCGCGACAAGGCGAAGGTCGAGGCCGGCGTGCGCTTCGCCCAGAGCTATATCCTCGGGCGGCTGCGCCGGCAGACCTTCTTCTCGCTGGCCGAGGCGAACGCCGCGATCGCCGCCATGGTGGAGCGCATCAACGCCCACGTCATGCGCAGGCTCGGCGTCAGCCGCCGGCATCTGTTCGAGACCGTCGAACGGCCCGTGCTGGCGCTGCTACCGGACGCCGACTACCAGTTCGCGGAATGGCGCCTGGCGCGGGTTTCCCTCGATTATCATGTCGAGTTCGACGGCTTCTTCTACTCGGTGCCCCATGGCCTGATCCGCGAGCAGGTCGATATCCGCGCCACGACCCGGACGATCGAACTGTTCCACCGGGGCCAGCGCATCGCCGCCCACCAGCGTCGCCATGGCGGGCGCCGGCATGGCACAGATCCCGATCACATGCCCAGCGCGCATCGGCGCTACGCCGAGTGGACGCCCGAGCGCTTCCGGCGCTGGGGCGCCTCGATCGGCCCCAACACCGAGGGGCTCGTCATCGCCATCCTGGCCAACCGGCCCCATCCCGAACAGGGCTTCCGCACCTGCCTGGGCATCCTGCGCCTGTTCAAGGATATCGCGCCCGAACGCGCCGAGATCGTCGCCGCCCGCGCCGTCGCCATCGGCGCGCTCACCTACAAGAGCATCAGCGCGATCATCGCCAACAGGACCGATCGCAAAACGCCGACGGACGACGTCGTCATCGACCACCCCAATCTCCGCGGCCCCGGCTACTTCCATTGAAGGAACGACCATCATGCTGATCCATCCCACCCTCGATCTGCTCACCAGCCTCGGGCTCCACGGCATGGCCAAGGGCTTCCGCGATCTCGAGGCCCAGCCCGAGGCCAGCCGTCTCGAACATGCCGAATGGCTCGCGCTGCTGCTCGAACAGGAGAAGACGCAGCGCCAGCAGAAGCGCTTCGAAAGCCGCGCCCGCGCCGCCAGATTGCGTCATGCCGCCAGCGTCGAGGACGTCGATTATCGCGCTGTCCGCGGGCTCGACCGCGCGCTCTTCCTCAAGCTCGCCGCCGGCGACTGGATCCGCTCACGGCACAATCTCCTGATCACCGGCCCCTGCGGAGTCGGCAAGAGCTGGCTCTCCTGCGCGCTGGGCCACAAGGCCTGCCGGGAAGACTTCTCCGTCGCCTATCACCGCGTGCCGCGTCTCCTGGCAGCCCTGGCGCTGGCGCGTGGCGACGGGCGCTACACCCGAATGCTGCGCGCCATCGCCCGCCTCGATCTGCTCATCCTCGACGACTGGGGACCCGAGCCCCTCGATGCCGAGCAGCGTCGCGACCTGCTCGAAATCGTCGAGGATCGATACGAGGCGCGCTCGATCATCGTAACCAGCCAGCTGCCCGTCGATCGCTGGTACGAGCTCATCGGCAATCCCACCATCGCCGACGCCATCCTCGACCGGCTCGTCCACAACGCCTACCGAATCGACCTCAAGGGCGAGAGCCTGCGAAAGACCAAGCAGAGCACCATCGCTCACCCCGCCGCTTGACCTCCGCCGAACCGCAAAACATCATCCCATAGACCCATGCGAATGACGCCAAGGGTGGCCGGCTTCAAATCGGAATACCCGGCCGGCTTGAGATTGGAATGCATGGCCGGCTTCGTCGGTATCCGCAGTCGGAGCAATGGTCGACGATCTCGTCGTAGGAGCCGAACACGCGGTTCGACAGCCAGTTGTCGCGCATGAACTGCCACACGTTCTCCTGCGGGTTGAGCTCCGGGCTTTTCGATGGGATCGCGACGATCGAGATGTTGGTAGGCAGCTCGAGCTTCGGCGTCAGGTGCCAGCCAGCCTGGTCCATGAGCAGCACGGCGTGAGCGCCGGGGGCGATATGCAGGGCGATCTCCGCCAGGTGCAGGTTCATGGCGTCGGTGTTGCAGAACGGCAGAACGAGGCCGGCGGCCTTTCCCTCCTGCGGGCATATCGCGCCGAAGATGTATGCGGATCTGGTGCGCTGGTCGTGCGGTGCGCAGGGCCGCGTTCCTCGCTTCGCCCATCGCCTCGTGATCTTGTTCTTCTGCCCGATCCGGGCCTCGTCCTGGTATCTCTATGGGAGTGCCTCGCGGGAGAGACGCCCTGACCTTGTCCAGCTCGGCGGCAAAGCCCCCTTTTTGAAGGCTTCGATCGCGTCCGGATCCTGGGCATGGGGCCGGGGCCGGGCCGAAAGTTTGCGGTAGCCGAGCGCGCGTAGCTCGCGGCTCAGCGTCGGCCGCGATACCGATAGCGAGAAGTCGTCCCAGAGCATCTGTGCCAGATCGATGATCCGCCAACGCACGACCCCGTGAACGGCGGGTATGGGGCCTCGCTCGATCGCCTCGACCAGCGCCGCGCGATGAGCAGCTTTCAACAGCGACTGCGGCCCTGGCGCCTTTCGGTCGATCAGCCCGTCAGGACCCGCCGCGTTGAACTTCATCACCCAGTCCCGCACGATCTGCAACGTGACCCCGCCGATCCGCGCTGCCTCCGTCCGGCTCGCCCCCTCATAGATCGCGGCCAGCGCGAGCAAGCGCCGGGCTTGCGCACCATCCTTCGACCGTCTGGCGGCGGCCCTTACCGCGATGGCGTCGAAGTCGGTGCGAAGCGCGATGGGCATGGCAAACTCCAATCCGTTTGCCATCTTGAATCAGCGCCCGATGCCACTGGCAAGCCCTCAAGAGTCACGACCCGCGAGCTTGGTATTAGGCCAAAGTTCGCGCATCATGTCACCCCGGCCGGGGGCTTCGATCTTGATCACCTCGGCACCGAAATCCGTAAGAAGTGCTGCCGCCAGCGGCCCTGCGATCACATGGCCAAGTTCAATGATCCGAATATCGCCGAGCGGCATCGCCATGTCAGCCCTCCCTGATCGTCACGGCAGCAAGCATAATCTAACATATGTTAGATTGAAGGAGGAAGTCTACGCGAAGGCCGCAAGAAAGTGACGGGGCGAAGCGGGCGACCCGGACCGCCCGTTCGCTCGATGGGTCACCTCCCCGGCTGAAGGAAGCCGTGCAGCGGCATTTCGGCCAGGACGCCAAGGCGAAAAGCATCGCCCTCGAAACGCGGACACCGTCTTTGGTGTCCGCATCGTTCGCGACCGAGAAGGGATACTCCATTATTTCTTCTCGGGCTTTTTTCCCGATATGTGTCCAAGTCCCGGAACGACCGTGGATGCGGCAATGAAGAGCAGACCGGCGATGGCCGATTTGACCAAGTCACCCAACAGAAACGGATAGAAGCCGGCCGCGAGGAGGCGCTCCTCGTAGCCGGTGAAGACACCCAGCCACGCAAGCCCTGGAGCGTAGATCAGCGCAGTTGCGACGACGGCAACTGTGACCGCGCCCAGGATTGTCTTGGCATATCCGTTTCTTGCCAGCCATCCAGCCGCAATGGCCGATATCGCAAAGCCCGCAAGGTAGCCGCCCGTCGGCCCGGCAACATATGCCAGGCCAGAAGGCGCCGGTGGCGTGCCCGCGAAGACCGGAAAGCCTGCCAGCCCCTGCAGGATATAGGCAATGACAATGCCAGAACCGCGGACAGGCCCGAGGAACAGGCCAAGCCCGACGACCACCAGGGTCTGCAAGGTCATTGGAACTGGATAGAACGGAACTTGCGCCTTCGCAGACGCCGTCAAAAGTATCGTACCGGCGATCAGGATAAGCGCCTCGCCGAGCAATGTTGCGACGATATTCCGTTCCACGAATGCCATCTTGATATACATCTTGCTGGCTCCATTCATGCTTTGGATTGGGATCTTAGAGAGGTTTCTTTCAGAGGTTGGGGCTCAACTGGCGGCTCACATGCGCTTGGCGACTTCTTCGAGCATCACCTCGGTCGCCCCCCGCCGATAGCCTGCACACGAACGTCGCGCGACATGCGCTCGACCGGGTTTTCGCGCATGTAGCCCATGCCGCCTTGGAACTGCACACAATCATAGAGCACGCTGTTGACCAACTCGCCGCAATAAGCCTTCACCATCGACACCTCGCGCACGCATTCAACGCCAGCCGCGTCGAGCCGCGCGGCGTGATAGACGAGCTGCCGGCCCGCCTCGATCCGTGTCTGGCGGTCCGCAAGACGCTGGCGGACGACCTGCTTGTTCCACAAAACGCCGCCGAAAGCCTTGCGCTGCTTGACATGGGCCACCGTCATGTCGAGCGCGGTCTGCGCCTCGGCGCAGGCCAGCGCGCCCAGAACGATGCGTTCGTTCTGGAAATTTTTCATCACCGCGTAGAAGCCTCTGTTCACCTCGCCCAGCACGTTCTCGGCCGGCACCCGCACCTCGTCGAAAATCAGCTCGGCCGTGTCGGAGCAGAGCCAGCCGGTCTTGCTCAGCGCGCGGCCCACTGAAAGTCCCTTCGTGCCCTTCTCGACCGCGAACATGGTGATCCCGCGCGAGCCCTTGGCGTCGGGGTCGGTCTTGGCGCCGACGAAGTAGAGATCGGCGTGCACACCGTTGGTGATGAACATCTTGGTGCCGTTCAGCACCCAGTCGGAGCCGTCCTTTACTGCTCGGCTGCGGATGCCGGCCACGTCCGAGCCGGCGTCGGGTTCGGTCACGGCGACGGCGGTGATCGTCTCGCCCGCAGTGATGCCGGGCATCCAGCGCGCCTTCTGCTCGGGTGTGCCGGCGTTTTCCAGATGC
Source organism: Xanthobacter dioxanivorans (assembly GCF_016807805.1). Lineage (NCBI taxonomy): Bacteria > Pseudomonadati > Pseudomonadota > Alphaproteobacteria > Hyphomicrobiales > Xanthobacteraceae > Xanthobacter > Xanthobacter dioxanivorans. Next base: position 6,093,544 of record NZ_CP063362.1, read on the forward strand.
GGCGAGGCCATATCCGTATGCACCAGCACTGTGGCCGAGAACCCGCCGAAGGTGGACCGGCCGACTTCCTCGGCCAGCATCACGCTCGACATAACGTCGAGCCCGGCGCCGCCATACTGTTCGTTATAGCGCATGCCGAGAATGCCGAGCCCGCCCATCTGGCGTAGCACCTCGCGCGGAACCATGCCCTTCTCTTCCCAGGCTTCGCCCTTGGGCTCCACCTCGGTTTCGATGAAGCGCCGCAGCTGAGCTCGGATCATTTGGATATCGTCGTCGAACGGGCCGGTGGCCGCGTCGACGGTCTCATGTCGGGTCATGTCTTGTCCTCCGGATCGAGTCTCACCAGGGGCGCGCCGCCGGCGACCGTGTCGCCCGGCGCGCAGCAGATCTCGGCTACTAGGCCCGCGACGGGCGCGGGCAGGCTTTGCAACAGTTTCATCGCTTCGAGCACCACCAGCGTCTCGCCCTTGCTCACCCGCTCGCCGGGGCCACGCGGATCTCGACCACTGCGCCGGGCATGGGAGCTCTCAGCGTGTCGGCGCCGCCCGCGGCGCCTGAGGCGCGTTGCAGGTGCCGGTCCTCGAGCGTACGAAGTGGCACCATCGTCATGCCAGCTGGCGCGGAAAGGTGCACCTGCCAGCGCTCGCCCGACCGCAGCACGTGGGCTCGCCGGGCGAAGGGCGCGCCGTCCATCCGCCCGATCAGACGCCGCGCGGCGAGGCGCGCAACCTCGACGCCAAGGGCGGTGCCGTCGGGCATTATCACCTTTAGCCGCGCGCCCCGCCCCACGACCCTGATCGGCGCATCGGCGTCATCGCTCGAGTAATAGGCGGCGGCAGGCCGACCCGCAGCCTCTGTCAGCCGCCAGGCACCAAGGCTCTGCCAAGGAGTGTCTGGCTTGGGGGCAAGATGCAGGTGCAGGGCCAGCGCGGCCAGAGCGCGGGTTTCGTCCTCCGGTACGGGGGCGGTCCAGCCGCAGGGGAACATCTCGGCCAGGCTGGCGGTATAGTGTGCCACGGCGACGAAGTCGGCATGTGTAATCAGCGCTCGCTGAAACGCCAGGTTCACGCCCACTCCGCCGACCGCAAAGTCATCGAGCGCCGCGACCGCCTGGCGGATCGCCTCGTCACGGTCCGCACCGTGGACAATCAACTTGGCAAGCATCGAATCGTAGTGATGTCCCACGACCGATCCTTCTTCCACGCCGCTGTCGAGCCGCACGGTCCCCGGCGGCGCCCAGAGCGTGATCGTCCCGGTTTCAGGGCGGAAATTCTCGGCCGGGTTCTCCGCGGCAATGCGAACCTCGATGGCGTGGCCGTCAAATGAAACGTCCTCCTGAACCAAATCCAGCGCCTCGCCGCGCGCGATGCGCAACTGCCATTCCACCAGAGCGATACCGGTGATGGCCTCGGTCACGGGATGCTCCACCTGAAGGCGGGTGTTCATCTCGAGGAAGTAGAATTCGGCCCTCGCGGGGTCGTACAGATATTCCACCGTGCCCGCCGAGAGGTAGCCAATGGCCCGCGCCAGCCGCACGGCGGCATAGCGCATGCCCGAGCGCAAAGCGTCGGGATACCCGGGGCGGGCGCTTCTTCGATCAGCTTCTGGTGGTTGCGCTGGAGCGAGCAGTCGCGATCGCCCAGATGCAGCACATGGCCATGCGCGTCGCCCAGCACCTGCACCTCGACGTGGCGCGCGCGCGGCGTGTAGCGTTCCAAAAACACCGCCGGATCGCCAAAGGCGCTCTTCGCCTCGGCCCGCGCGGCGGCGATGGCCTCGCCCGCCGCGCCGGGATCGGTGACCAGCCGCATTCCGCGCCCGCCTCCGCCGGCGCTAGCCTTGACCAGGAAGGGCACGCCGAGCGCCTGCGCCTCCTTGAGAAGCCGGTCGTCGGACTGGTCGGCGCCGTGATAACCGGGCAGCACCGGCACGCCGGCGGCCGCGGCCGCGGCCTTGGCCTCGATTTTCGACCCCATATAGGCAATGGCCTCGGGCGAAGGCCCGATGAAGACCAGTCCGGCTTCTTCCACGCGCCCAGCGAATTCGGCATTCTCCGACAAAAACCCATAGCCTGGGTGAATGGCGCCTGCCCCGGTGGCGCGGGCGGCCGCAAGGATGGCGTCGATGTTCAGATAGCTTTGGGCCGGAGCGGCCGGACCGATGCAGACGGCATAATCGGCTTCGGCGACGAAGGGCCCGTCGCGGTCAGCCTCGGAGAAGACGGCCACGCTTTCCAGCCCCAGCTTGCGGCAGGCGCGCTGAATCCGGCGGGCGATCTCGCCCCGGTTGGCGATCAGCACGCGGGTGAAGCTCAACTCACCCGCCATGAGGGCTTACCCTTGTTCAGGAAGCTGTTGATCCCCTCGATGCCTTCCTCGGTCTCCCAAGCATCGGCGAGACGGTCGGCAGTATAGATCATGCTGTCTTCGATCCCGTGGCTCGCGACATAAGCGATCAGCCGTTTGGTGTCGGCCACCGCGCCGGGCGCGGCCTGCAGATGGGCATGGACAACGCGCTCCACCGCCGCATCCAGCGCATCCGGCGCGACCACCTCGGTCAATAGTCGGATCCGTTCAGCCCGCGCCGTGTCGAACAGGGCGCCCGACAGCATCGTCTCGCGCGCGGCCGCCTCGCCGATGCGCGCCACCACGTAAGGCGAGATGTTGGCGGGCAGGAGGCCGAGCCGCACCTCGGTCAGGCCGAACGTCGCGCCCTCGGTGCCGATCGTGTAGTCGCACACCGATATCAGGCCGACGCCCCCGCCATAGGCCGGCCCGTTGATGCGCCCGATCAGCGGCTTGGGCAGGGTATCGAGCCGGCGCAAGAGCCGAGCGAGCGAAGCGCTCTGTTCCACCCGTTCGGCGCGGCTCTTCTGCACGTTCGAGGCGAACCAGTTGAAGTCGCCCCCAGCACAGAAGCTCCTGCCTGCCCCGGTCAGCACCACGATGCGCACCGCCCGGTCCTCGGCGAGCGCCGTCGCCGCATCGGTAAGGTCTGAGATCAGCGCCGCGTTGAGCGAATTGTGCTTGTCGGGGCGGTTGAGCATCACGGTGGCGACGCCGCGCGAGTCGAGCTCGATCCGCGGCGTGTCATAGCGATCGTAAGCCATTGTCTATCCTTACATTCTGAAGACGGGCGTGCGACGCCCCGCAGCCGGAACCGAGGTCACAATCGCGAGGCACAGGCCGAGGATGTCGCGGGTCTGGCCGGGCTCGATCAGGCCGTCGTCCCAGAGCCGCGAGGTGGCGTAATAGGGGTCGGACTGTTTGGCATATTGCGCGCGCACCTCGGCCTCGATCCGTTCCAGATCGACCTGCATTTTCGCCGGATTTCCCCCCTTCGCGCGCCGCAGTTCCAGCATCACATTCGAGGCGATGTCGGCCGACATGGTGGCCAACGCCGCTGTGGGCCAGGCGAAGAGAAAGCGCGGCGCGAACCCCCGGCCGCACATGCCGTAATTGCCGGCCCCGTAGGAGCCGCCCACGATGACCGACAGCCGGGGCACCTTGGCCACCGACATGGCGTAGACCAGCTTGGCGCTGTCCTTGGCGATGCCGCCGCGCTCGGCCTCGGTGCCGACCATGAAGCCGGAAATGTTGTGCAGGAACAGAAGCGGAATGTTGCGCTGGTCGCACATCGACACGAAATGCGCGCCCTTGAGCGAGCTGTCGGAGAGAAGCGCGCCGTTGTTGCCGAGGATTCCGACGCGGTAGCCGTGGATGCGGGCGGTGCCGCAGACGAGTGTCTCGCCCCAGCTCGGTTTGAATTCGCGGAATTCGCCGGCATCGATCATGCGCACCAGAAGCTCTCGCACGTCGTAAGGCTGCTTGCGATCGGCGCTGATAATCCCCAACAGCTCCTCGGGATCGTTTAGGGGCGCGGCGGCGGGCGCATCCGGGGCCATCGCTCGCGTCAGGCCGAGATTTCCGACGATGTCGCGCATCAGCGCCAGCGCGTGATATTCGTCTTCGGCCAGATGGTCGCTGACGCCCGAGATGCGGGTATGCATCTCGGCCCCGCCCAGCGTTTCGCCGTCCACCTCTTCATTGATCGCCACCTTGACGATGGAAGGGCCGCCAAGATGGATGCGCGCATTGCCGCGCACCATGATGACCTCGTCCGAGAGTGCCGGAATGTAGGCGCCTCCCGCCGTGCAGCCGCCGAATACAGCCGAGATCTGCGGCAGGCCGGAGGCCGACATGTTGGTCTGGCGGTAGAAGGAATTGCCGAAATGCCGGGCATCGGGGAACACCCTGTCCTGCTCTGGCAGATAAGCGCCGCCGCAATCGACGAGGTATAGACACGGCAGACGGTTTTCCGCCGCGATCTCCTGCGCGCGGATGTGCTTCTTGACGGTTTCGTGGTAGAATGTTCCGCCTTTCACCGTCGCATCATTGGCGATGATCATGCACGGCAGACCGTGCACGATGCCAATGCCGGTGACGATCCCGGCGCCGGGCACGTCTCCACCATATTGTCCGTAGGCCGCCAGCGAAGAAAGCTCCATGAAGGCGGTGCCGGGATCGACCAGCAGGTCGATTCGTTCGCGGACCAGAAGCTTGCCGCGGCTGCGGTGGCGTTCGACCATCTCGGAGCGCCCGCCTGCGGTTGCTGCGGCGATCCGCGCACGCAATGTCTCGACGCGGGCTGTCTGTGCAGTGAGATTGCCCCTGAAGGTTTCCGAACCGGTCGATATGGCCGACGTGAGTAAAGTCATGAATCAGACTTCCCTCTGTTCCAAAATTCCATTGAGAAAGACGTCGGCATATGCCGAGGCCAGCGCCTCGACGCTGCCGCGTTCGGGGTCGAACCACTCAAGCATTGCATTCAGCGCGCCGATAAGCATCAGGCGCAGACGGCGGATATCGACTTTGCGCCGCAAGGCTCCGTCCTTCTGAAGCCGGGTCAACAGCTTGTCCCACTCGGCCTCATAGGCCCGGCGCGTTGGCAGATTGGCATCGCGGACAGATTGCGGCACCTGCCCGAAAATCCGCACATTGGCTGAAGAATAGTCACTGACATCCAGCAATGCGCGCAGATGTGCCCTGATCGCGGCCCGCAGAATGGTGGCGGCGGTGGCGTCATCGGGTTGCTCCAAAACAGCTTGGCGCATCTTGTCGTGGACGGCCCTGATGCCCGCATCCAGAATGGCCACGACAATCTCGTCCTTAGAGCCGAAATGATAATAGATGCTACCCGCCTTGATGCCTGCCGCCTCGGCGATCTTTCTGAGCGAAACCGGGCCATAGCCCTGTTCGCGAAAAAGCCGCGCCGCGACATCCAATATGCCGGCGCGCCCGACCGGGCTGCGAAAGGAAGCCGCTGAAATTGTTCTTGAAGCGCGTTCGGCCACGGAAGGATCCAACTTAAGCTCCCTGCATAACTAACACTTGTTAGGCCACTTTCCATGGAAGTGTCAACAGTGCTTCAAGTGGCTTATTCTCCGTCAGTCTTTTGGGGGAACAGCCGGTATCCGTACCGCCCGGCCACAAAGTCCGCGGTGTTCAAACCCCGCCATACGGGCTTGCGACCGCATAGGTCAGATGGTGAATCAGGCCGTCCTCCGGCTCCATGTCGATGGCGATATCAGCAAGCCAGTCCGCGTCCTCACCGAGATCTCGTGTAACGAGCGCCAAGGTCCGGACGGGGTGGACCTTGTTGACCTGCATCGTCAGGCCGCGATTGCGGTGGTCGATAGCGCGCGCCAGTTCCACGGCAGCGGTTCGTCGAGCCGATGGGCCGGATGCTCGGCTACTGGCGGCGCGGTGAAGGTCGATGGGGCGATGGTGGACCCTCCCGTCATCAAGCGCGCCGAACAGATCATGCGCAGAGCCGACGCAGGTGCGAAATGAAGAGCGCCCAGGGAATTACGCAGCAGCTGGCCGAGTTCGCCGCCTCTATCAGGTATGGTGACCTGCCGCCGGAGGTGCCCCAGAGGGCGCACGATCTGACCATTGATTTCATCGGCAACATCGTGCGGGCGGGGGCGGAGGCGAACTCGACGCCGTCGCTCTTGGGCGTGGTGTGGCGTCTCGGCCTGGACGGGCCCGGGCAGTCCGCCGTTTTCGGTCTCAACCGCCGATATCCGCCCGCTACCGCTGCCCTTATCAACGGCATGCTCGGCCACTCGCTGCATTTCAACGACACCCATTCGGAGAGCTCGACCCATCCGAGCGCGCCCGTGATGCCGGCGGCCCTGGCGGCCGCCGAGATGCCCGGCGCCAGCGGCCGCGACCTGCTCGTCGCTCTCGTGGCGGGGTATGAGGTGATGCTGCGTGTCGCCAACGCGCTTGATCCGACCGTCCACTATGCCCGCGGCTTCCATCCCACGGCGACCGCGGGCGTCTTCGGCGACGGCACTACAGTTGTTTTTGGCACGAGTTCTGAATCCATAGGCCGCCATGATTCGGGAGGTCATGGATGGCGGGAGCATCGATCGAGACGACGCTGGAATTATGGGCGACATCGCTGCGGGATGTGAAGGTGCGGATACGCCCTTTGTTCGGCCAGGAACGGGTTGCGGCATCGGCGGGACAGTTTCTGGACGGACTTTTGGGCAATGAGCCGCGCAAGACGGGCTGGATGCGCGCGGAGGCGGCGGGCGATCGCGGCCCGTGGCGCCAGCAGGCGCTGCTGGGCCGTGGTCGATGGGATGCCGATGCACTGCGCGACATCGTGCGCGACTACGCATTGGAAACGCTTGCCGACGCGGACGCGGTTCTTGTCATCGACGAAACAGGTTTTCTGAAGCAGGGCAAAGCGTCGTGCGGCGTTGCGCGCCAGTACACGGGCTCGGCCGGCAAGATCACAAACTGCCAGATCGGCGTGTTCGCCGCCTATGTCTCGCGCCACGGCCATGCCTTCATCGACCGGGCGCTGTATCTGCCGAAAGAATGGACGGACGATCGCAAGCGCCTGAAGGCGGCGCATGTGCCCGAGGATGTGCGCTTTGCCACCAAGCCGCAGATCGCGCGCAGTATGATCCTGCGCGCCATCGCCGCCGGTGTGCCGTTCGGCTTTGTCGCGGCGGACAGCGTCTATGGCGTCGGCGACATCGAGATGGCGCTGCGCAAAGCCGGCAAGGGCTATGTCCTGGGCGTTGCCGCCAATCATGTGTTCAACTCCTGGGGCAAGGAGCAGTTCGTGCGCGGGACTGCAGCGGCGATCACACAAGCTCTTCCCAAGACCGCATGGCGGCGCCTGTCGGCGGGCGATGGCACCAAAGGCGCGCCTGCATGGCTGGGCCTATGTCGAACTGGCCGATCTGGATGGCGGAGAATATAGCGAGGCCCTTTCCGGCGAATGGACGCGCGGCCTCTTGATCCGCCGCAACATCGCCGATGGCGATCTGGCCTTCTTCTCGACCTGGTGCCCCAAGGGCACGCCCATGGAAAAGCTGGTGTCGGTGGAAGGCCATCGCTGGGCGATCGAAGACAGCTTCGAGACCACCAAGAACGAGCTCGGGCTCGATCACAACGAGACGCGCTCCTGGCATGGCTGGCATCGGCATGTCTCGCTCGTCATGCTCGCCTTCGCCATGATGGCCGTCATCCGTCACCATGCCAATGCTGTGCCGCCTAAAGAGAAAAGCCGGACGAGAAAGACACCGTCGGCATCATGCCGGATAACAGGTCGATGAAATAGCCCCTGCGTGCCGGCGTTGAAAGGAACAGCGCCCGGTCGGTGGCGGCAAAAAAACACTTCGGCCGACACGCCCCGCCAGATCGCGCCGACGAAGGCGAGGGTGGAAAGCGCCATCGGCACGAGCGTGACCGAGCCGTTACCAAGTGAGCCCAAGGAAGGCGAGCAAAGCTGCGCCTCCGGGCGCCGTCGTGACGGAGTGACGGAGTGACGGAAAACGACGCGGGCCAGCCAGATGATGACGGCGAGGCAGATCGGCGCCTCCGCCGCCCGCTCTCTGGCTGGCCGGATTTCCTCTACTCTGACGGTATCGTCCACTTCATCCTCAGATTGGATCCCACGCGAAGACGTCGCCGGAGCGCTCCATGGGCGCGAAGCTGGCCTTGAAAGCGGGCAAAGCGCGTTCGGCGACCAGGGCCGGCGTCCAGCCCTCGTCGTGATGGACGCTGCGGATGGGACGCATAGGGTTGAACAGGAACAATTCGTTGAGGCGCGCCGCGAACACCTGGCCCGTCACCCCTTCCGCCGCCGCGGAGGCGAGGAAGACCACCAGTGGCGCGTTGGTCTCCGGCGTCATGCGCTTCAGGCGCTCCACACGGGCCTGCTCCTCTGGCGTGTTGGCGGGGATGGAACTCGTCATGCGGCTCCAGGCGAAGGGGGCGACGCAGTTGGAGCGCACGCCGAAACGGGCCATGTCGAGGGCGATGGACTTTGACAGGCCCACAATCCCCAGCTTGGCGGCGGCATAGTTGGCCTGGCCGAAATTGCCGATCAGGCCGGAGGTGCTCGTCATGTGCACGAAGGCGCCACGCCCCTGGACACGAAATGGCTCGGCGGCGGCACGGCTCATGTAGAAGGTGCCGTTCAGGTGGACGTTGATCACCGCTTCCCAGTCGGACGGCTCCATCTTGTGAAAAATGACGTCGCGCAGGATGCCGGCATTGTTCACCAGCACGTCCACCTGGCCGAAATGATCCAGCGTCATCTCGATGGTGCGCTTGGCCGCCGGCCATTCCGAGACGCTTTCACTCGAGATGATCGCCGCGCCGCCGAGGGCCTCGATCATGGCTTTGGTCTCCTCGGCGGGGGCGGCGGAGCGCTCGCCCGTGCCGCCCAGGGACACGCCGATATCGTTGATGACCACCTTCGCGCCCGCCTTGGCGAATTCGAGCGCGATGCCACGGCCGATGCCGCCGCCCGCACCGGTGACCACGGCAACCTTGCCTTCAAGCCCCAGATCTACGGTCATACTTATTATTTCCCTGATGCGTTGAATTGTTTTCCAAGTCCGAGCACCTGCTTGGCAATGATGTTGCGCTGGATCTCGGACGAGCCGCCATAGATCGTGCAGGGACGCGCTTGAAGGAACACGCTGCCCGGATAGAGCATCGGCTCCCCCGGCAGGGCGCCGGCCAGCGTGCCGAGATCGCCAGCCAGCTCCAGGATACGGTCGGAGATCTTCTGATAGAGCGCCGTCTGATTGATTTTCAGCATCGACACGTCAGGCCCGAGGGCGATGCCGCGGCGCACCTGATCGGCAAAGGTGGCGTAGAAGGACTTGTGGTCCTCCAATTCCATCCTGAGGGCGGTGATCATGGCCGCACAGTCCTCGCTTTTGCCCAGATGGGCGGTAAGCCGCTCCAGATGGTCGAGCGCGCCCTCGGACTGCTTGGGCGAGCCGAGGAACAACCGCTCGAAACCGAGCAGGTTCTTGGCCATCGTCCAGCCGGCATTCACGGTGCCGACGATGGCATCGGCGGGAACGCGCACTTTGTCGAAGAACACCTCGGCAAACTCGTCATGCAGGTCAATGTTGATGATGGGCCGGGTGGAGAGGCCCGACGTGTTCATGGGCACGAGGAAGAAGCTGATGCCCTTCTGCTTAGCCGCCTGCGGGTCGGTGCGGGCGAGCACGAAGATCCAGTTGGCGTCGGTGCCCAGCGTCGTCCATGTCTTTTGGCCGTTCAGCACCCATTCGTCGCCCTCGCGCACGGCGCTCGTCCTGAGCGCGGCAAGGTCGGAGCCAGCGTTCGGCTCGCTGTAGCCTTGGCACCAGATGATCTCGCCGGAGAGAATGCGCGGTAGATGGTAGGCGCGCTGCGCCTCGCTGCCATGGGCAATCAGCAGCGGCCCCACCATGGTGATCCCGCAGTCCGGCAGGCGAGCGCAGCCGTAGCGCTCCATCTCCTCGATCATGATCAGGTGCTTTGCGGGCGAAAGGCCCATGCCGCCAAATTCGCGCGGCCAGCCTGGGCACAGCCAGCCTTGCGCTGAAAGGCGAGTGTACCAAGGCATCGCCTCCGCCGCGTGCAGGCGCTTTCTGGGGCTGCGCAGCTCCGGCGGATAGTTGGCGGCGATCCAGTCGCCCACGGTCTTGCGGAATTCTGCGTCGCTAAGTGGGTTGAGGTCAGCATGCGGCGCGGCGGAAGCTGCGTGAGCGGCATCGGTCATGTCATTCTCCCCGGGAGACAGGTGCGCTTGTCGACGAAGGCCCTGCGGCCCTCCATGACATCGGCACTGAACACGAGCGTCGGCTGGGGAAGGCCTTCGAAGTTGAGCGCGCGATCCACCGCTTGAGCAACGCAGTCCTTGATGGGCGCCCGCGGCCGGGGTGCGGCGGCTACCGCGCGGGCCAAGTCCTGCGCCATGACCTGCGCCTTGGCCAGCGCTTGGCGGTCCGGCACCGGCTCGTTCACGAAGCCGAGCCTTGCGCCTTCCTTCGCCTCGACGGTCGACGCGTTGGGGAAGACGGGCTGCGCCCGGCCCGCTTCAATGCGGGCAGAATGCATGACCCGCAGCCCGATGTCGGGGATCATCCCGATCTTGCCGAAGGGCGATGCGAGGTGGGTGCTTGCGGCCGTGACCGCGATCTCGCAGGCCAGCGCGATGGCACGGCCGCCACCTTCCACCCAGCTCTCGACGTCTGAGACGAACGGGTTGGAAAACCGCGCCGGACGGTCGAGAGGGTTGCGCCGCTCCGGCTCTTTGATGGTGAGGATGCGGATGCCGTCCTCCAAGGATGCTGCAAGTCCGCTCATGGCCGGCCCTCCGTCAGGCTACGGTATCTTTTGCGATGGAAGGCGGCGTTGCCGTAGCGCGGCGCGAGCACCATGGCGCGGCGCAGGAACAGGCCGATATCGGCCTCGTCGGTGTAGCCGATGGCGCCGTGAAGCTGGATGGCCTGGCGCGCAATCAGCATGGCGGCATCCGCCGCCCGCGCCTTGGCACGGGAGACGATGCGGCGGCAGTCCTCCCCCGCATCCATGGCCGCGACAGCATCGCGCAGCGCCGCCCGGGTGAGGCAGATCTCGATCTCCAGATCGACGGCGCGGTGCTGAAGGGCCTGAAAGCTGCCGATGGGCTGGCCAAACTGCACGCGGGTCTTCAGATAGTCCAGCGTGATGGCAAAGGCCCGCTCCATGATGCCGAAGAGGGCGGCCGCGGTGGCCAGCGCCGCCGCCTCGAACGCCTTGGGGTCGGGCGCCGGAAGGCGTTTCGCCTCCACATTGTCGAGGGTCAGCATGCCGGTGTGGCCGCCGTCGAGCGTGTCCTCGGACGTGACCCTGAGGCCAGGCGCCTTCCCGTCCACCAGGAAGCAGGCATCGGGGCCGGCGATGAGGAATGCGTCGGCGGCTTCCGCCATGGGCACGAAGGCGCGTGTCGCGCTGATCCGCCCGCCGGCTTCGGTGATCCGGCCGGCCACCGTCAGGCCCTCTGGCCCGTCCTGCCAGGCCGGCAGCACCAAAAGATCGCCCGCGATCGCTTCGGCAGGGGCGTTCTTCCCCATCAGGTCGAGCGCGAGCTCGGCCTCGATCAAGGGCTCGGGCAGCAAGGCCGCCCCTACCTCGACCGCAAGGGCGGCATATTCGGCCATGCCGAGCCCGATGCCGCCGGCCTCCTCGGGCAGGCGCAGGCCGAGCCAGCCCATGGCGGCGATCTCGGCCCAGCGGGTCCGGTCGATACCCGGCCGGGTGAAGCGCAGGGCGCGCACCTTCTTCAGATCGCCATCCCGCGACGTGATGCCCGCCGCGCTCTCCACCAGAAGGCGCAGCCCTTCGAGCCTGTCCTCGTCCAGCGCGAATGTGGCGCCCATCCCTGTCCTCCCTGTTCGAGCTGGCTCATGCCACCTGGGCGAGGCCATTGCCGATCACAACCACGTCGCGCTCCACGGCGCGGGTGCGGAAGGAGCCATCGCCCCAGATCTCCGTCCTCAGGGTCTCGCCCGGCGTCACCGTTGCCGTGAACCGCGCATCGAGCCCCTTCAGCCGCTGCGGATCGCCCTCGCACAGGGTGGCGACCAGCCCATGGGCAGCGATGCCGAGGCTGCACAGTCCATGTAGGATCGGACGCTCGAAGCCGGCCTTGGCGGCCACGTCTGGATCGAGATGTAGGGGATTGTTGTCGCCGTTCCAGCGATACCAGAGCGCCTGCTCGGGCCGGGTCACGGTCTCGTGGACGATCTCGGGCGCGGTGTCCGGCACGATGTGGAAGGCCTTCACCGGTCCGGCCGGGCCGCCGAAGCCGCCATCGCCGCGCAGGAAGGTGGTGGAGCGGGTCGTGGCGTAGAGCGCGCCCGTATCGGCATCGCGCAGCTGCTTCTCGCTATAGAGCAGCGCGCCGCGCCCTTCGCCCTTGTCGATGATGCCGACAACGCGGGTCTTGCCCACCACCGTGCCCTCGGAAGGCAGGGGCGCATGGAGCGTGATGCCCTGCCCGCCATGGACGAGGCGGACCGCATCGACGCCCGTGTCGGGATTGGAGAGCCAGAAGCCAGGATGCCCGAGCACCAGGGGCAGGGTCGGAAACGGGGTCAATGGGCCCGCCCCGACGAAGCTGAGGTCGGCCCGATCCATGGGGTCCTGCCCGACACCGATGGAGAGCGCATAGAAAGCGCACTCCCGCGGGCCGTAGCTCTGGCGGACCTCCGGGATGTCGTAGGCCATCAGCTTGTCGTAGTCGATCACGGGCGATCCTCCCCTTCGATCTCGATGACCGCGTCGAGCGCATAGGCGCCATCGGGCAGGGCCAATACGGGGTTGAGGTCGATGGCCCGCAGCCTGGGACCTGCCGCGGCCGCGAGCGCCGAAAGCTTTGAGAGCATGCCGGCCAGGGCATCGAGATCGGCCGGGGCCCGGCCCCGCGCACCGGTGAGGATGCCCGCCGCCTTGATAGAGAGGATCATCTCCCGCGCCGTTTCCACGTCGAACGGGCAGGGGCGGATGGCCACGTCGTCGAGAAGCTCCGCGAAGATGCCGCCGAGCCCGAACACCGCCACCGGGCCGAACGCCGGATCGCGGTTGATCCCCATGAGGCACTCCACCCCGCCGGTGAGCTGGCGAGCCACCAGCATGCCGGCGATGCGTGCCTTCGGCGCCGCCTTGCCGACAGCTTCCATGATGCCGGCATAAGCGGCGCGTACCTGGTCGGCATCGCCGAGGTTGAGCCGCACGCCGCCAATGTCCGACTTGTGGACGACGTCAGGCGAGACAATCTTCAGCACCACGGGAAAACCGAGCGCGGCGGCTGCGGCCGCGGCCTGATCGGCCGAATGCACGACTCGCTCCGGGGCGGCGGCGATGCCGGCCTCGGCGAGCAACGCCTTGGCCCCGTGCTCGTCCGGCGGCGTCGCAGGCAGCGTGACCTGAGGCGGCGTGGGCAGAGCCTTCGGCTTGGCGGCCAGCATGTCGCCCACCCGCCCCATGGTGGCGATGGCGCGCACGGCCCGGCTCGGATCATCGAAGGTCAGGAAGCCCGCATCCTGATAAGCGCGGGTGATTTTCTCATCCGCCATGATGCACAGCGCCAGGAGCCGATCGGGAAACTCGCCGCGGATCTTGCGCAATGTGTCCAAAAGACGCGGCGCAAGGCTCGGTCCGCCCGCCACATAAGTGAGGAAGCACAGGATCGAGCGGTAGCCGCCATCCTTCAGCGCCGCGCGGGTGAAGGCTTCGAACAGGGAAAGATCGTTCAGCGCCTGGGCGGTGCAATCGAGCGGATTGGTCGGCGTGCCGTAGGGCAGAAGCGCCCTCAGCCGCGCCTGCGCCTCGTCCGGCATGGCCGGCATGGGCAGGCCGGCGGCCTCCGCCTCGTCGGAGGCGATGATGCCCGCCCCGCCGCTGACAGTGATGAGGCCGAGGCTGTTGCCGACGGGATAGATCCGCTGATGGGCCGCATAGGCGAAATCCAGCATCTCCTCGGTGTCGCGCACGCGGATCACGCCGTGCTCGGCGAGGACCGCTCCCGCGACCTTGTCGTCGCCGGTGAGCGAGGCGGTGTGGGACGCCGCAGCCGACGCGCCGAGCCGGCTCCTGCCGGACTTCAGCATGAAGACCGGCTTTCCCGCCGCTCTGGCGGCATCGAGGGCGGCGATCATGCGCGGCCCGTCGCGGAAGCCTTCCTGATAGGCGCAGATGACGTCCACCTCGTCGCTGCCCGCCATCCAGCCGATGGCGTCGGCGACCGTCACGTCGGCCTCGTTGCCCGTGGTGATGAGCACGGAGGCGCCGATGCCGCGCAAGCGCGCCAAGGCCGCCATGTGGGCCCCATAGGCTCCCGACTGGCTGGCAATGCCGATATTGCCGGCCAGGGGAAAGGCCATCTCCAGCGACGAGGAGAAGGTGCCGTAGTAGCCGAGGCCCACATTGAAGACCCCGAGCGTGTTCGGGCCGAGCACACGCATGCCGTGGCGGCGGGCAATGGCGAGGACCTCGTCCTGGGCCTTCTCGCCATCCGCGCCGTTCTCCGCAAAGCCTGCGGAGAACAAGGTGATCGAGCGGCAGCCCTTCTCGCCGAGGGCGGCCACCACCTCCGGCACCTGCTTCGCCGCAACGGCGACGATGCCGGCATCGGGCACCTCCGGCAGGTCGGCGACGGAGGCGTAGCAGGCAAGGCCCTGCACCTCCGCCCGGCTGGGATTGACCGGCAGGATGCGGCCCTTATAGCCGGCGCTCAGCATGGCGGCGATGGGCCGCCCGCCGATCCGTGAGGGATCGGCGGAGGCGCCGATGATCGCCACCGAGCGGGGCGCCAGCAGCGCGCGGAGGGCGGCGAATCCGTAGGTCTCGGGGGTGGTCACGTTCACAGCGTCGCCGCCGAGCCGAGGAAGGCCGTGACCTGGCTCGACAACGTCCCGCCATTGCCGTGCAGAAGGGCGACGTCAGCCTTCTTGAGCTGACGCTCGCCCGCTTCCTTGCGGATCTGGACCACGCCCTCGGCAATGAGGAACATGCCGTACATGCCGGGATGGACGCAGGACAGCCCGCCGCCGTTGGTGTTGACCGCGAGCGTCCCACCCGGCGCGATGCGCCCGTCCTGAACGAAGCGCCCACCCTCGCCCTTGGGGCAGAAGCCGAGATCCTCAAGGAACAGGATCGTGTTGATCGTGAAGGCGTCGTAGAGCATCACGAGGTCGATGTCGGCGTGAGAGAGGCCGGCCATCTCGAAGGCGCGCGGCCCGCTCTCACTGGCGGCGGTGACGGTCAGGTCCGGCATGGCCTGGATCGAGCGATGCCAGTTCGCGCCTGCGGCGCCGAGAAAATAAACCGGCGCCTTGGGGAAGTCCTTGGCCCGGTCGGCCCGCACCAGGATGCAGGCGGCGGCGCCATCGGTCACCAGGCAGCAATCACCGGAGGTGAGCGGGTCGGAGACCATGCGCTTTGCGAGCACGTCCTCGCGGGCGAGGGGGCCGCGCGCGAAGGCGTCCGGGTTGAGGTTGGCCCACTGGCGGGCGGACACCGCCACATCGGCGAGCATCTCGCGGGTGGTGCCGTACTGATGCATATGCCGGCTGGTGGCGAGCGCATAGGCCGTGATGGGATGACGCGGCGAATAGGGCGTCTCGTGCCATTGCGGCTCGGACATGGAGACGAGGCGGCCGCCGGCGGTGCGCTGGTTGGAGCCGTAGCAGATCAGCGCGACCTCGCAGAGCCCCGCCTCCAGCGCCAGGGAGGCCTGGAGCAGGTGCATCTCGAAGCTGGAGCCGCCGATATTGGTGCTGTCGAAATATTTCGGCTTCAGCCCGAGATATTCGGTCACGCTCATGGAGGCGAAGGCGTGGCCGCTGGTGGCGGCGAACACCGCGTCGATGTCTGAGAGTTTCAGGCCGCAATCATCCAGCGCGGCGCGGACGGAGAGGCCGAGAAGCTCGATGGCCGAGAAGCCGGGCGCCTCGCCCACACCAGCGGTGCCCATGCCGACAATGGCGGTCTTTCCGCGAATGGGATGGCTCATCTCACTTCTCCCGCGGCTCGAACACGACGCGCGGGGTTTCCCCCGTCTCCACACGCGCCTTCACGCGGGTACCGATGGGCAGCGTCTCGACGCCGACGATGGTGGTCACCATGCGCGGGCCCTCATCGAGATCGACGAGCGCGATGTTGTAGGAGCCCTCGCGCTTGCGGTTGACCGTGATCGCGTAGACCGTGCCGTTGCCGGAGGCCTCGACCCATTCGAGATCGGTCTCGCCGGACGGAGACATCACCTTCGGATAGAAGACGTATTCTCCCGTCTTGCGGGCACGCTGGATCATGAAGTGCCCGCCGGCCAGGAATCGTTCGTAGGTCACCTGCGGCCCGGCCACTTCTGTTGCAGCGGACGTCTCGTCCATCCCTTTTCCTCCTTCATGGGCCAGGGCTGCCGCGGCTGAATTCGCCTCGCGCGCAGCGCTAGCCCGTCAATTCCTCTTCTTTCGCATGTCCAGGAGCCGATGTTCCGGCGGTCGCCGTGCACACCGGCCTGCCGCGAGGGAGAACCTGCCATCACCGCGCGATCGGCCCTTCCCGACGTCGCACCCTGCCCATGCCATACCGTTCTCGTTTGGTCAGAAATTTTTTGCATGGCGAATTACTTTCTGCAACGAGAAAAATTGCCTGCTTCCGAACGATCCGCATCCGCTCTATGGTTTGACCGGTAAAAGGCGAACGGAGCGCGCAGTGACCAAGGCAGACGCGGCCACCCAGCAGCCGACGGGCGAAGACACGCCACGCAGCCTGCAGAAATATGTAGGCGCAGTGGAAAATGCCGTTTCGATTCTGCGCTTCCTCACCCATCATCATGCGCCGGCCGGCGTCGCGTACATCGCCCGCCAAAGTGGCATCCACGTCTCCACCACCTTCAACATCTTGCGCACGCTGGCCAAGGAAGGCTTGATCGCCTTCAACCCGGCCTCGAAGGAATACAGTCCCGGTCTCGGCCTTCTGGAGTTTTCCGTGCCTTTGCTCGGGGTGAACCAGATCGACCTGCTGCACCCTTCCCTCCAGGAGCTCGCGAGCCGGCACCGGGCGCTGATCGGGCTTTGGAAAGTCACCCCCCACAACCGCATCGTGCTGGTGGACCGGGTGGTGGAAGGCAAGGTCGTGCATGTGGACATGGCGGTCGGCTCACGTCTTCCGGCCTTCGTGGGGGCGGTCGGCCGCTGCATCGCGGCCACGCGCGAGCTTTCAAAATCTGAGCTAGAGCGCCGCTTCCAGCCGCTGCGCTGGGAAAATCCGCCGCGCTTCGAGGAATATTGGGCGGATGTGGCCGATGCCCGGAAAACCGGCTTCGCCTTCGATCGCGGCCATCTTTTCAAGGGCCTGGACATCGCCGCCGCCGTCATCGCCGACCATGACGGACAGCCCCGCTTCGGAATAAGCGGCATCGCTGTCACGGGGCAGATGACGGAAGCAGAGCTTCAGGCGCTCGCACGCGAGCTGCATGAGGCCACGATCCGGATTTCCGCCAACCTCTACGGAAAATCAAAGGGTTAACTGACGCGATGTCCATTTCCTGTCGGTCATTAGTTAGGTCCGGCTGGACATCAGGAAAGGTGTCCATGGAAAAGAGAGCATCATCTGGTGGAATCTGGCAAAGAACGTCTGTCAGCTCACGGTGCCCGTGCCGACGGATCCGTGGCGTTTCGCAAGAAGATCTCCCGCGGAAGGGCGCTCGAGCGCGAGCTGGCGAGCCTCGACCAGCCCAGGCGGTCCGCGCTGTCTTGTTGGTCAGCGCCACGGCGCAAAACTGGGAGGACACGGTGTCTCAATCGACGCTCGACGCGGTCGGGCGGCCGCTTTTCGTGCCCGGTCACCGCCCCCGACCGCTGTGCCAAGGCCGCTGCGGCAGGCGCCGACGCCATTATCATCGATCTTGAAGATGCCGTGCCGGCTGAGGCCAAGGGCGAGGCGCGCGAGGCGCTTCGGAACGCTTTACCTCGTCGGCGTTTGCGGTGCCCGTGCTGGTACGGGTCAATGCCGCGGGCACGCCCTGGCATGAGGCCGACCTTGCCGCCTGCGCCGCGCTGCTGCTCGCGGCGATCATGATGCCCAAGGCGGAGACTGCGGCCGGCGTCGCGCACGCCGCAAAGGCGAGCGGCCATCCGGTTCTCGCCCTCATTGAGACGGTATGGGGCCTGCGTGCCATCGATGCCATTGCCGAAGCCGCCACGCGGCTGGCGTTCGGCTCCATCGATTTCGGCTCCATCGATTGCGCAGCCGACATCGGCGCCGATCATGTGCGTGAGAGCCTGCTTTTGGCCCGCTCGCTCCTCGTTGTGGCGTCGCGCCCGACAGACCGGCCGGCGCCGCTCGATGGTGTGACCGACGCCATCAACGATGCCGAAGCCCTTTCCGGTGATTGCCGCCATGCCCGTGCTCTCGGGATGGGCGGCAAGCTTCTCATTCATCCGGCGCAGGTTCCCGGCGCGCGCCAAGCCTTCGCGCCCGGGCGCCGATGAAATGGCGTGGCCACGCACCATCCTCGCCGCCACGGCGTCAGCTACTGGCGGCGCGGTGAAGGTCGATGGGGCGATGGTGGACCCTCCCGTCATCAAGCGCGCCGAACAGATCATGCGCAGAGCCGACGCAGGTGCGAAATGAAGAGCGCCCAGGGAATTACGCAGCAGCTGGCCGAGTTCGCCGCCTCTATCAGGTATGGTGACCTGCCGCCGGAGGTGCCCCAGAGGGCGCACGATCTGACCATTGATTTCATCGGCAACATCGTGCGGGCGGGGGCGGAGGCGAACTCGACGCCGTCGCTCTTGGGCGTGGTGTGGCGTCTCGGCCTGGACGGGCCCGGGCAGTCCGCCGTTTTCGGTCTCAACCGCCGATATCCGCCCGCTACCGCTGCCCTTATCAACGGCATGCTCGGCCACTCGCTGCATTTCAACGACACCCATTCGGAGAGCTCGACCCATCCGAGCGCGCCCGTGATGCCGGCGGCCCTGGCGGCCGCCGAGATGCCCGGCGCCAGCGGCCGCGACCTGCTCGTCGCTCTCGTGGCGGGGTATGAGGTGATGCTGCGTGTCGCCAACGCGCTTGATCCGACCGTCCACTATGCCCGCGGCTTCCATCCCACGGCGACCGCGGGCGTCTTCGGCGCGACCGCTGGCGCCGGTCGGATCGTTAGGCTCGCCGCCGCCATGAACGGGCTGATCGCCGCGTCGCTCGCCCGCGAGGATTTCGTGGGCGCGAGCGAGTCTTTCCTCCCAAGCGCATGCCAAAAAAGACACACGCAGCTCGACACCACTTGAAACGTTTTCTAACGTATGTTTGATTCTGATCAATAGGCAAGTCGCGCAGCCATCGGGAGGATCGATGATGAACGTCCAGGCCGGGCCAGGCATGGCCGCGCTCGAGGCCATAAAGGCCAACTATTTGCTGACGCCCGAACAACGGCAGATCGTTGATCATGTGGATCGGGTTGCGCGCGAGATTCTTCATCCATTGCAAGACAAGATGGATGCGGAAGAATGGTGGCCCGACGACTTGTTTCGGCAGATGGGCGAACTCGGACTGCTCGGCATTACTGCGCCCGAGGAGTTGGGCGGCAGCGGCCAGAACGAATTTACCGAGGCCCTGGTGTCAGAGACCATCTCGAAATGGAACCCGGCCGTCGGACTTTCGCACGGCGCGCACGACAATTTGTGCCTCAACAACATCCTCAGGAACGGATCGGAAGAGCAGGTGCGGAAATACGTTCCCGGCCTGTGCTCGGGGAAGCTGGTCGGCGCACTTGGGCTGACCGAGCCCGGCGCGGGCTCGGACGCGCTGGGCTCGATGGCCACGAGCGCCGTGCGCGACGGCAACGACTATGTGATCAACGGCTCAAAGATCTACATTACCAACGGCCCGATCGCGGATGTCATCCTGGTTTATGCAAAAACTGATAGGTCAAAGGGCGCCAAGGGAATATCTGCCTTTATCGTCGAGACTGACAATCCCGGCTTCAAGGTGGCGCAGAAGCTCGACAAGATGGGCTTCCGCGGCTCTCCCACAGGCGAACTGGTGTTCGAGGATTGCCGCGTGCCCGCCTCGGCCATGATCGGGGTCGAGAACAGCGGTGTTTCGGTGGTGATGAGCGGGCTCGACTTGGAGCGCGCGATGGTCGCTTCGATTTGCGTGGGGATGGCCGAAAGGGCTCTGGAGCTGGCGCTCGACTACGCCAGGATCCGCGAACAGTTCGGCAAGCCCATAGCCCAATTTCAGATGGTGCAGTCGAAGCTCGCGGAAATCTACATCGAGGTCGAAACCGCCCGCGCCTTCGGCTATCGCGCGCTCGCGGCTTGCGTCGGCCTGCCCAGGGGAGGCGGCGGACGCGGCGAGATCCATAAGCTCACCGCCGCAGCCTGCCTTTACGCTGGCGAAGCTTTCAACAAGGCCGTGACCGAAGCGTGCCATATCCATGGCGGCTCGGGCTACATGCAGGATACCGAGATCAACTAATTCTACCGCGCCAACAAGCTGCTGGAAATCGGTGCAGGCACCAGCGAGGTGCGAAAAATTATCATTGCCGAAGAACTTCTGCGCGCCTGAGCGAGGACACCAGCTATGAACGAGCGATTGCTCAACGTCCCCGACCTGCCGACCCATTACCTGACAGAAGAGCAGCAGGCGCTGGCCGATCAGGCCTACAAGTTCTTCTTTTCCGAGTTTCACCACCTGAACGCCGAGATGGACGACACCGATGACCTGCCTGCCTGGGTTTTTCCCAAGCTGGGGGAGATGGGCTATCTGGGGCTGAACGTCTCGCCGGAGTATGGCGGCGCAGGGCTCGATTTCACCTCGGCCTGCATCATCACCGAGGAACTGTCGCGCGTCTCCGCCGCGATCGGTCTGAGCCACGTGGCCCACGACAATCTTTGCGTCAACAACATCTACCGCAACGCCAATGACGATCTGCGGCGGAAGTATCTGCCAGGCCTCTGCGATGGCTCGCTGATCGGCGCCCTGGGCCTGACGGAACCGGGCGCGGGATCGGATGCGCTCGGTTCGATGCGGACGACCGCCCGGAAGGACGGCGACCACTACGTGCTCAACGGCTCAAGATCTTCATCACCAACGGCCCGATCGCCGATATCGTGCTGGTCTATGCCAAGACCTCGCCCGAAAAGGGCGACAAGGGTATCTCGGCTTTCATCGTCGAGACCGACAATCCTGGCTTCAAGGTGGCGCAGAAGCTCAACAAGATGGGGTTCCGCGGCTCGCCCGGGCGAGCTGGTGTTCGAGGATTGCCGGGTGCCGGCGGCAAACATGGTGGGCAGACTGGACGGCGGTGTGGCGGTGACGATGTCCGGGCTCGATCTTGAACGCGCCATCGTCTGCTTCAACGCGATGGGCATCGCGCGCCGGGCATTGGAGATATCCATCGACTATGCCAAGACGCGCCAGCAGTTCGGCAAGGCGATCGCCAATTTCCAGATGGCGCAGGCCATGCTGGCCGAGATGTATACCGCGATCGAGGCCGCTCGCAGCCTGTCGCTGCGCACCGCCGCCATGTGCGAGGGGCTTGAACAAGGCGAAGGGGGGCGTGGCGAGATCCACAAGCTGACGGCCGCGGCAATCTTCAAGGCTGCGGCAGCGACCTCATTCGTGCTGGATCGCGCGGTGCAGATTCACGGCGGATCGGGCTACATGCGCGACACCGAGGTCAACCGCCTCTATCGGACGGGGCGGGTGCTCGAGGTGGGTGCGGGCACGCAAGAAGTGCGCAAGCTCATTATTTCCGGCGAACTTCTGAAGAACTGAGGCTCGGCACATGGCAGAGAAACAAGTGCAGCGCCGTTTCGCCCCCGACCTCATGGCAGGGCAAGTGGCTCTCGTGACCGGCTCGGGCTCCGGCATGGGCCGCGTCACAGCGCTTGAAATGGCCTCCTGCGGGGCCAGACTGGCGCTTTTGGCCCGTCGCGAGGAGCCGCTTCAGGAAACCGCCAAGATAATCCGCGCCATGGGCGGCGAAGCCTTCGTCGTGCCGGGCGACACCCGCGACGAGAAGAGCGTGGAGGCGGCAATGCTGAAGATCAAAGATTACTACGGTCGGCTCGACGTGCTTGTGAACAATGCCGGCGGCCAGTATATCGCTGCCGCCCGCGACATCACCAACAAAGGGTTCGAGGCGGTTATCCGCAACAATCTGATCGGCTCGTGGCAGATGACGCGCGCCGCCGCCGACCACTTCATGTTCGAGAACGGCGGCTCGATCGTATTCGTAACTGCGATCTCGACCCGCACCGCACTGACGGGCTTCGCCCATACCGTTGCCGCGCGCGCAGGCGTCACAGGCTTGATGAAGACGCTCGCCGCCGAATGGGGTGAATACGGCATCCGCCTGAACTGCGTCGCTCCCGGTACGATCAAGACAGAGGCGCTCGGCCGCTACCCGATACCGCTGGAAAAGTGGCACGAGCTAAACCGGTCAGTTCTTAACCGCATGGGCGCGGCGGAAGACGTCGCAGGGACAATCGTTTTTCTTGCCTCCAAGCTCGGTTCCTTCATTACCGGCGAGGATGTGTATGTGGACGGGGAGAAACGCTGCACATGGGCCACGACGCCCGCGACATGATCCATCCTGACATGTTCCAGGAGCGTCAGCGGGGAGACGGAAAGAATGAGTGAATCCGTCGTCCTGCTCGAGATTGCCGATCGCATCGCGACAGTGACGCTCAACGACCCCGACAGGCGCAATCCCGTCACCGGCAACGAGATGATCGCGGGGCTGCTCAACGCGTTCGACCAGGCGCAGCGCGATCCTGAGGTGAGCGTCATGATCCTGACCGGCGCCGACCCGGCCTTCTGCGCCGGCGGCGACATCAAGGAAATGTCAGACCCCGAAAGCGTGTTCCGCAAAGATCCGCTGGCCGCGGCGGACAGCTACATCACCGGCATTCAGCGGATACCGCTCGCGCTCTACAATCTCGACATACCTACGATCGCAGCTGTCAACGGCCCGGCCGTGGGCGCGGGCTGCGACCTGACGATGATGTGCGACATGCGCATCGCGTCGGAGAAGGCGAAATTCGGCGAGGTGTTTTTGAACCTCGGGATCATTCCTGGCGACGCAGGTAGCTGGTTCCTCACGCGGCGGCTCGGTCACCAGAAAGCGGCCGAACTGACATTCACCGGCCGGGTGGTCGGGGCCGAGGAGGCGCTGGAGCTTGGAATGGTGCTTGAGGTCGTGCCTCATGGCGATCTCATGGCGCGGGCGCGGGAGCGCGCGGCGGTGATTGCGGCCAAGCCGCCCCGCGCGGTGCGCGTCGCCAAGCGGCTGATGCGCAATGCCGAACGCATGGACCTGCCGGATTTCCTGAACGCCGCCGCCGCCTACCAGGCACTGATGCACCAGACCAAGGACCACCACGAAGCTCTTGCCGCGTTCCTCGAGAAACGAAAACCGGCGTTCTTTGGCGACCGACAGATCGGCCTTGCAGATGACCCGCTCAGACCAGAAGAAACTTCATCAGATCGCCAGGATGTGGAACCATCGCGGACGTGGTCTGATTAGTGAGATGAACCTGAAGATCGAAAAGGTGACGATCGATGGCGTTCTGGTCAGGATGCCGTTCAACCCCTCCTTCTGCGCCGACGAGGACAAGACCCTGCTGCACGGCGGGGTATTGACGGCCCTTCTCGACAGCGTGTTCGGACTAGCGAATTTCGTGGCGATCGACGGGATCAGCAGCATGGCGACACTCGACCTTCGCGTCGATTATCTGCGCCCGGTCAGATCGCAGGCCGACATCATGGTGCGCGCAGAATGCATTCGGCAGACCCGGCATATCGCATTCAATTCGGGCAGGATCTGGTTCGATGAGCCGGATCAGGCCGAAGTGGCCCGTGGCGCCGCGAGTTTTGCGCTCACGCGGGGCGAGATCAGCATTTTCGATGCGATGACGCAAAGCAGGTCCTCCAAATGACGCCGGATCTTGCAACTCATCAGCTCAGGAAAGTACCGTTCTTCCAGTTTCTCGACTTCACGATCACCGAGCTTGATGAAACGCACGCGACCGCGACAATGCCGTTCGCCGAACGACTGATCGGAAATCCAATCATGGAATACTACCATGGCGGAATCATCGCGAGCTTCATGGAGGCGGTCGCCGCGATCAGCGTAAGCCATGGTCCCGATCTGCAGCTATCCAAACCGATCAATCTGACGGTTGACTACTTGCGCCCGGCGGTCAAAGGGTCCTTGATGACCGAGGCCACCGTGAAGCGGAAGGGCAGGCGCATCGCAAGCGTGCGGGCGGTCTGTTGGCAGGGTGACGACCCCCGGCCGGTGGCCGAAGGGTTGTATCATTTTCTGATGGTCTGAAGCCTGCTTCTCGTCGGTACGCCTACGGTCTAAACCGCCTTTCGAACTGACCGGCGCGGTAAGAGACTGCGCGTATGGACGTCCATAAGCACAGTGCCTTCGAGCGTTTGGAGATCGTGGAGACGGGTCGTCGTCGCCGTTGGAGCGAAGACGAGAAGCTCCGGATCGTGATGGAGAGCCAGTCGGCACCGCGTCTGGTGTCGGCGACGGCGCGGCGTCACGGGATTTCGCGCTCCCAGTTGGGGACGTGGCTGCGCAGCTTTCGCACCGAGCAGCCTGCCACAAAGCCGGAGCCGGCCTTCGTTCCGGTTCTGATGGCCCCTGGGGCTATGTCCGACCCCTTTGCGGCCGCCGATGACACGGCGATCGTAGTGGACCTGCCGGGTGGCAGTCGGCTGCGGATTGCCGCCTCGACGCCGCCGGCGCTGGCGGCTGCGGTCCTGAGGGCGCTGCGATGATCCCGTCGCGGGCGCGGGTCTGGATCGCGATGGGTCACACCGACATGAGGCGGGGCATGCAGGGTCTGTCGCTCCTCGTCCAGGAGGGGTTGAAGCGCGATCCGAACGGTGGCGATCTCTTCGTCTTTCGGGGCCGCAGCGGATCGCTGGTGAAGATCCTCTGGCATGACGGGGTTGGGCTGTCGCTTTACGCCAAGAGGCTGGAGCGCGGACGCTTCGTCTGGCCCTCGGCCAAGGACGGCGTCGTGGCTCTGACCCACACGGATCTCGCCTGCCTGCTCGACGGGATCGACTGGAGGAACCCGCAGAGGACGTGGCGTCCGGAAGCGGTGGGATAGCGCACAAAAGTCTTTGCATTGCAGGGCTTGCGTGACAGAATCTGTCTGTCGCGAACGAAACTTTCGAGCGCTGTGCATGGCCGATCTGCCGGAAGACATCACCGCCCTGAAGGCCGCGCTGGCGGCATCGGAACGGCGTGCCGACTTGGCCGAGATCGAGCGGGACGAGGCTCTCGCGGATGCGGCCAATGCGAAGGCGAAGGCCTCCGGCATCGAAGCCCTCGTCGCCCATCTGACGCTGCGGATCGAGAAGCTGAAGCGCGAGCTCTACGGCACGCGCTCCGAGCGCACGGCCCGACTTCTCGATCAGTTGGAGATGCAGCTTGAGGACGCCGAGGCGGCTCTGAGCGAAGACGAACTCGCCGCAGAGCATGCCGCGGTGAAGACGACGACGGTGGCCTCCTTCGAGCGCCGTCGCCGCGGCGGCCGCAAGCCGTTCCCCGAGCATCTGCCGCGCGAGCGCGTCGTGGTACCCGGTCCCTCCGCATGCTCCTGCTGCGGCTCGGATCGCCTGCGCAAGCTTGGCGAGGACGTCACTGAGACGCTGGAGGCGATCCCCCGCCGGTGGAAGGTGATCCAGACGGTACGCGAGAAGTTCACCTGCCGGGACTGCGAACGGATCAGCCAGGCGCCGGCACCGTTCCACCCGACCCCGCGAGGGTTCCTCGGCCCCAACCTCCTGGCGATGATCCTGTTCGACAAGTTCGGACAACACCAGCCGCTGAACCGGCAGTCGGAGCGCTATGCCCGTGAGGGGATCGAGCTGTCGCTGTCGACGCTGGCCGACCAGGTAGGCGCCTGCGCTCATGTCCTTCAGCCGCTGCACGACCTCATTGCCGCCCACGTCCTCGCCGCCGAGCGCCTGCATGGCGACGATACGACGGTGCCGATCCTGGCCAAGGGGAAGACCGTGACGGGCCGGATCTGGACCTATGTGCGCGACGATCGTCCCTTCGACGGCCAGGGCCCGCCGGCGGCCCTATACTATGCCTCCCCGGACCGCACGGCCGAGCAACCCCAAGAGCATCTGGCGGGATGGACTGGCATTCTCCAGGCCGATGCCTACTCGGGCTATGGTCGCCTCTATGCTGAGGATCGAAGTCCCAGACCGCTCATCCAGGCGCTTTGCTGGAGCCATGCCAAACGGAAGTTCTTCGAGCTCGCCGACATCGCGAAGAATGCCCGGCGCGGAAAGAACGCGGCGTCGATCTCGCCGATGGCGCTGGAGGCGGTCAAGCGCATCGATGCACTGTTCGCAATCGAGCGCGAGGCGAACGGTCTGCATGCCGCCGAGCGTCTGGCGATCCGCCGCGAACGCTCCCTGCCGCTCCTCGCCGACTTCGAGAACTGGATGCGCACCGAACGGGCGCGCCTGTCGCGCCACGCCGACGTCGCCAAGGCGATGGACTACATGCTGACCAAGTGGGACGCCTTTGCCCGCTTCACGACCGACGGGCGCATCTGCCTGTCGAACAACGCTGCGGAGCGAGCCCTGCGCGGCATCGCCCTTGGCCGCCGCTCGTGGACCTTCGCCGGTTCGAAGCGCGGCGCCGATCGCTGTGCCTTCATGCTGACGATGATCGCCACCGCCAAGCTCAATGATGTCGATCCGCAGGCCTGGCTCGCCGACGTCCTCGCCCGCATTGCCGACATGCCCCAAAGCCGGCTGCCTGAACTCCTGCCATGGAATTGGGCCGCGGCACCCCATCAGGATCAAGCCGTAGCTGCCTGACTGCGGCCTACGCCGGATGCGTACTCTCGTCGCGCCCCGACTATGTGATCTTCGGGGCTGAGCCGTTGGCGGAAATGCCGTCCAACAGCATTCTGATGAGCAGATCCGTGAAAGCTGAAAGCGTATAATATTCGTGTTGGTCGCCCTTGCCGGGATCGAACCATTCGACCGTCCAATTCAGCGCGCCCAGCATGGCCTGCCGTAGCGGAACCACCTCTATGTCGGAGCGCAAGGCTCCGGTCGTCTGCGCCTCGCGCAACAGCCGATCCCAGAACTCCGCGTATTGGTGTCGAACAGGCCGGTGGCGCGAGCGGATTCCTTCCGGCAGCATCCCATAGATGCGGATGTTGGCGGAGGTAAACTCGCTGGCACGGAACAAATATGCCATGTGTGTCGCGATTGCGGTCGTGATGCGGTTTCTATGATCCTCCTTGTTCGTCCATATGGCGGTCGCATGACTGACGCCGTTCAAGAGATCACGCAGGCCCAGGTCGAGCACCTCGTCGAGAATTTTCTCCTTCGAGCCGAAATGGTAATAGACGCTGCCTGCCTCAAGGCCCGCTTCCGATGCGACTCGGCGCATTGTTGCGGCCTTGTACCCGCTCTCTCGCAAGACTCGCGCGGCCGCGCGAAGGATCTGATGGCGGGTTCGTTCGGCCTTCCCTGCTGGTTCGAGTCCATCCGTTAGGTCAATAAATTCGACCGATTTTCGGACCGTCCCGCCACGTTTGGTGCACATGCCGTCGAGCAGCAGTTCCGACAAGCGTTCCGACAGCAGACTGACCGGATAACGTTCGCTGTCGTACCATTCCGCTGTCCAGTTCATGGCCCCGAGGATGAACTGGCTGACCAGGGTGACAGAGATGTCACCGCGCAGATTGCCGGCGTCCTGATGGTGCTGCAAAAATGATCGCCAGAGCTGCGCATAGGCCTCTCGCAAGGGTCGATGCGCTCTGCGGCGCTTGTCCGACAATATAGGGAAGTTCCTGATATTCGCCGAAGTGAAATCACTTTCCTTCAGAAGGAAACAAAGGTGAGTATCGACAAGCTGCGCGAACGTTTTCCGGAATGGGTCATCTTCCGCCCGCGCCCGTTCAACATTCCTCCGAATCTGCTCGTAGAGTTGTCTAACCCCAATATCGAGGACCTCGTCCAGGATCTGATCCTTCGACTTGAAATGGTAATAGATGCTGCCGGCTTCCAGGTTCGCCGCCTCGGCGATCCGCCGCATGGTGGTCGCGTTGTATCCCTCTTTGCTAAACAGCTTCGCCGCCGCCAGGAGGATCGCGCGACGCGTCTGCACCGATTTCCCATACGGCTCGTCGCCGGGGCTATGGGGGAGGTTTTCTTCCATGGATCTGTCTTTCGACGCTGGACGTCAGTTTATCAGTTGAGGTAATTCGAACAAGCGTTAGAATGCGCAACCATTCCACCGTGCCTGCGACGCCGGCAAAAGGAGAAACGGGAATGCGCGGACTGAGAGGCAAGAGGGTGATCGTAACGGGTGGCGGAAGCGGAATCGGGCGGGCGATCTGCGCCCGCTTCGCCGAGGAAGGAGCCGAGGTTGCGGTTTTCGACCTCAATGAAGACGGCGCCCGGCAAACCGTCGGAACGATCGAAGATGCAGGCGGCAGGGCGCGTGCATACACCGTCGACATCACCGACCGCAAGGCCGTGGACGCCGCAGTGGCCGAGTTTGAGGCCGGTGGGCCGATCGACGTTTTGGTTAACAATGCCGGATGGGATGAGATCAAGCCGTTCCTCGAGACCGATGTTGATCTGTGGAGGAAGATCATAGACATCAACCTCTACGGCCCCCTTCATATGCATCATGCTGTTCTTCCGGGCATGGTAAGGAATGGGTCCGGCCGCGTCGTGAACATCAGTTCGGATGCGGGCCGCGTCGGCTCTTCGGGCGAGGCGGTCTATTCGGCCTGCAAAGGCGGCATCATTTCCTTTACCAAGACTGTCGCGCGGGAACTGGCCCGCAAGGGCATTCAACTCAACGCGGTCGCGCCCGGTCCGACAGACACCCCGCTATTCGCAGAAGTCGCCAAGGGCGAGGCCGGAGAAAAGATTGCGGAAGGCCTGAAACGGGCGATCCCCATGAAACGTCTCGCCCAGCCGACGGACTATCCCGGGATTGTGTGCTTCCTCGCCTCGGACGATGCCGGATTCATAACCGGACAAGTCATTTCCGTATCGGGCGGGCTGTCAATGCACGGTTGAGAGGCCGCACGGTGCTTTCCGGTTCCGAACGATGTCAAGGCTTCCTCCCCACTTGGCCGCATTTCAGTGCGGCCCCTTTTTATTAGGTCAGAAGATCGGTGATGTTCGAGGCCGACCAAACCATCAAGGAAACAAGTGCGCTCGCGGCATTCATGAACCGTTGTGACGTCGCGAACTACGAGGAATTGGTCGAACGCGCATGCAGTGACCCGGATTGGTTCTGGACGCAAATTCTCGACCTCACCCGCATTCGTTTCGCCCGCCCGTACGACCGTCTGCGCGAAATCGGCGCCGGACCGGAGAACATCCGCTGGGGAATCGGCGGCGCACTGAATCTCACCGAAACCTGTCTCGACGCGCACATCGAGAAGGGGCTCGGCGATAAGACAGCGATCGACTGGGTGGGCGAAGACGGCAGCCGCCAGCAATGGAGCTATTCCCGGCTTGCCGAGGAAGCCGCGCGCGTTGCCTCCGCCCTCTCGGCGCGTGGGGTGAAGCCCAGCCAGGGCGTCGGCATCTACATGCCGATGATCCCCGAGATCGAGGCCGTGCTTCTGGGCATCGCGCGGCTGGGCGCCGTGGCGGTCCCGCTATTTTCCGGGTTTGCGCCGCATGCCATCGTCACCCGCCTGAACGACGCCCGTGCCGTCGCCGTGCTGACTGCGGATGCGACGCCCCGGCGGGGCAAGCCGGTCTGGATGGAGGCCACCCTGGCAGAGGCACTGGCGGAGGTGCCCTCGGTGCATACCGTGTTCAGCCTGCGGCGCTTCGGCGGCCCAGTGGCGGATCCGGCCCGCGATCTCGACTGGCAGGAAACCA
The DNA here is from genome assembly GCF_016807805.1 of Xanthobacter dioxanivorans. Taxonomy (NCBI): domain Bacteria; kingdom Pseudomonadati; phylum Pseudomonadota; class Alphaproteobacteria; order Hyphomicrobiales; family Xanthobacteraceae; genus Xanthobacter; species Xanthobacter dioxanivorans. The sequence continues at coordinate 6,123,324 of NZ_CP063362.1, forward strand.
TCGGTAAAGCCGACGCGACGCGGCCGGCGCATCCGGTGGAGACCGATGCACCGCTGCTCATCGCCTACACCTCGGGCACGACCGGCAAGCCCAAGGGAGTGGTTCACACGCATTTGGGCGTACAGGCCAAGGCCACGGCCGATTTTCTGCTGTGTCTCGACATGAAGCACGACGACCGCCACCTGTGGATGACGGACATGGGTTGGGTGATGGGGCCCCTCACGCTGACTTCGGTGCTGCTTGCGGGCGCCACATTGGTGCTCGCCGAAGGAGCGCCCTCGATGCCGGGCGATCCCTTCCGCCTACTGCGGCTGGCCGCCGAGAACAAAGTTACTCATATAGGCGTTGCACCAACGCTGGTGCGGCAATTCCTGACGCAGGATCCCGCGCCGCTGCGGGGGTACGATCTTTCCGCATTGCGTATCGTCGCCTCGACCGGCGAGCGCTGGACCGACGATGCCTGGCTTTGGCACCTGGAGCATATCTGCCGGCACCACGCGGTACCGCTCAACATTTCGGGTGGAACCGAGCTCTTTGGCGCAATCCTTACCTCTACCGTGCTGCACGAGGTGAAGCCGGGCGGCTTTTCGGGTCAGGCGCTGGGCGTCGGCGCCAAGGTGCTGCGCGTGGACGGCAGCGAGGCTGCGCCGGGCGAGGTCGGGGAATTGGTCGTCACCCAGCCGCCGATGGGGCTGACGCCGACGATCTGGGGCGACAAAAAGCGCTATCTCGACACCTACTGGTCCACGTTTCCCGGCATCTGGCGCCATGGCGACTGGGCGCGGCGCGATCCGGACGGCACCTGGTTTATCCTCGGCCGTTCCGACGACACGCTGAACATTGCCGGCAAGCGCATCGGGCCACCGGAGATCGAGGCGGCGCTGACCGAAACGGGGAAAGTTGTGGATGCAGCGGCGATACCCGTCCCCGACCCCATAAAGGGTACAATGGTGATTTGCATCTGCGTCACGGCGCCCGGTGTGACGCCCGATGACAGGCTCGTCGAGCAGCTCAAGGACCGCGTCGGCGAGGTGGTTTCGAGGCCCTTCCGCCCGAGCGAGATCCATTTCGTCGAGGCGCTGCCCAAGACCCGCAGCATGAAGACGATGCGCCGGATCGTGCGCGCCGCCTTCCTGGACGAGGATCCGGGCGACCTCTCCTCGATCAGCAATCCCGAAACGATGGAGGCCATCGCGGCCCTGAGAAAGGACAAGCCATGATCACGGTCTTCGGAGCCACGGGCACCACCGGCGCCCCACTGGTGGAAGCGCTTCTCACCAGGGGCGCGAGGCTGCGTGCCGTCACCGTCCAGCCTGCGAAGGCTGCGGCGCTGGTGGCGAAGGGTTGCGATGCCGCCGTGGCGGATTTCGGCGACCGCGACGCTTTGGAACGCGCCTGCCAAGGAGCGGAGAAGGCCTATCTCGTGACGCCGCCGCATCAGGACATGCGCCGCTGGAAGGCCAATGCCATCGCCGCGGCCAAGGCGGCGGGCGTGCGCCATGTGGTCATGTCCACCGGACTCGGTGCTTCGCCCAGGGCGCGGCTGACCTTCGGGATGTGGCATTCCGAAAGCCAGGAACTGCTGAAGGACAGCGGCATGGACTGGACCTTGGTTCAGCCCACCTATTTCATGCAAAACCTTCTGTGGCAGGCTGAAAATATCGTCTCCGATGGCGTCTATTATGACGATCTGGGTGGGCCGGTGGCGTGGGTCGACGCCCGTGACATCGCCGATGTGGCGGTCGAGGCGCTGCTTGGCGCGGGCCATGCTGGCAAGGCCTATGGCCTGACGGGCGCGGAGGCGTTGACCGGCGAGGAGATCGCCTCTCTCCTCAGCGAGGCGACAGGCCGCGCGGTGACATGCGCCTCCTTGCCGCCGAATCAGGCCAAGGCGCACATGATTGCGAACGGCATGCACCCCGACGTCGCCGCCGCCATGGTGGAGTTGGCCTCGCTCGCAGCCAAGGGCTATCTCGCCGGCATTGAGACCACGGTCAGCGAGGTGCTCGGCCGCCCAGCGCGCCGCTTCCGCGACTTTGTGGCCGGGAACAGGCATGCCTACGTCGGATAAGGCGGCGCCCGCGCCGCTTTATCTCGAGCTCGCGCCGCCGGCCGGGGCCCCCGCCCAGATCGACCATTTCTTCGTCTACTGCGATTGCGGCCTCTTGTCGGGTCCCGGCACCGGCCGCTTCGCCACCGATCTCTTTACGCTTTCCCTGACGCTGCGCGGCGGAGCCGATCGCGGCCCGCGCCTCGACCTCGAACCGCCCCGCCCCGCCTTCAGCCCGCGCCACGCGCCCTTCAAGGGCGTGATCGCCGGAATGCGCCTCGACGCCGCGCCCCACCTTCTCCCCTCCGAAGGTAATCTGGACGCGCTGACCCTTGCTCTTCTGGCAGTGGCGGAGAACGGTGAGGCCTGGGCGCCGCTTGTTGCGGCACTCGACCAGCTCGCCTGCGACCTGACCTTCTCCGGTAGCCACTCCGCCCCCGCCAGCGCGCGAAGTGAACGGCGTTGCGTCCGCGCGACCGCCGGCATGTCGCGACGGCGGCTTACCGCCACCCGGCGTTTCCGGACCCTGCTGGACGGGCTTGCGGCGCGCGATCAGGCGTTAAGCGAACTGGCGCTTGATGCAGGGTACTACGACCAGTCGCACATGTCGGCTGCCTGCCGCGCCTTCGCCGGCGCCCCACCGGGCGTGCTCCGCCGCCTTGCCGGTGCGCGGCCCTCTGGCCGTTTCTTCCAAGATCAGGGACTCGAAACCCGCCTAAGATTGGTTATTGATCCCTGACGAGGAGCAGACAGGCCATGCCCGGTTTCGAGCCGAGGACCCCCGATTTCGACGCACGCGTGCGCGACAGTTTCGGACGCCAAAAGGTGATGCACACGCTGGGCATCACCATTGCCGACCTGTCGCCCGGGCGCATCGTTCTGGAGATGGCGCACAACGAAGCGCTGACCCAGCAGCACGGCTTCGTTCACGCCGGCATCGTCTCGACAGCGCTCGACAGCGCTTGCGGCTACGCCGCCTTCTCGCTGATGCCGGCCGAAGCGGCGGTGCTGACCGTGGAGTTCAAAATCAACCTCCTCAACCCAGCCGAGGGCGAGCGCTTCCGCTTCCAGGCCGAGGTGGTCAAGCCCGGTCGCACCCTCACCATCTGCGAGGCGCGCGCCCATGCGCTGAAGGGTGGGACAGAGAAGCTGGTCGCCACGATGACCGGTACGTTGATGGCGCTGTTCGGACGGACGGGCGTCAGCGGATAGGCGCAGTCGAGGCAGGCCTCAGTTGGCCTCGCGCTCGATCCAGGTTTCCAGGACGTGGCGCTGGATCTTGCCGCTGGTCGAGCGGGAGAAGTCTTCGGAAGCGATGAAGCGGATCTTGCGCGGCCGCTTATAGCCGGCCATTTGCTCGCGGCAAAACCGCATCAGCTCATCAGCATTCGGCATTCGGGGCTCGAGCGCAAGTACCCGTTTTTGCGCGCGCTCCCGTGCGAAACATCGAATAGACATCCGCCTGCCCGGCGCGGGCCACCTCGGGCAGCATGATGTTCCTCCCCGACAATCGATCCTGGCTGTTCACAAAGACTGGGCGAGGCGGACTCCTTCGTCGATCGCACGCAACGCATCGAGTTCAGCCGCCTCGGCCGCACCGCCGATCATCGTGGCGGAAATGCCACGGACCGCAAGCGCCTCGATCAGCGTCCGCTCGGGTTCCTGTCCCGTACAGAGAACGATCGTGTCGGCGGCGATAACTTTTGTCTCGCCGTTCCAAATGACGTGGAGCCCCTCATCGTCGATACGCTGATAGATCACACCCGCGAAGGTCTCGACTCCATGTTTACGCAATGCGTTGCGCAGGATCCAGCCCGTCGAAATGCCAAGCCCCTGTCCCAGCTTGCTCGTCTTGCGCTGCAGCATCACCACTTTGCGCTTTGCAGGCACCGCGGCCAGCGGATCGCCCGCCAGCGCGCCGACATTCCTGAACTGTCCATCCACGCCCCATGTCTCGAAAAAGACCTCGTTCTCATTGGCCTCGGCCGGATGGGTGACAAGGAATTCGGCCACGTCATGGCCGATCCCGCCCGCGCCCATGATGGCCACGGTCTGTCCAGCCTCGCGCGCGCCGGAGAGGATCTCGGCATAGGTAGCGACCTTGGCATGGTCTATGCCCGGAAGGTCAGGGATGCGAGGGGTCACGCCGGTGGCGATCACCACATGGTCAAACCCGGCAAGATCGTCGGCAGTGGCGCGACAGCCCAGCCGCAGGGTGACGCCGTGCCTGTCCATCTGAGCGGCGGAATAACGCAGCGTTTCGTCGAACTCTTGCTTGCCCGGGGCCGCACGCGCCAGGTTGAGTTGCCCGCCCAGCCGGTTCTCTGCCTCGAAAAGTGTGACCGCGTGGCCAAGTCGCGCGGCCTCGGCCGCCGTGGCCATACCCGCCGCCCCGCCGCCGACGATCGCCACCTTCTTCGGGGTCTCGCTCGGCGTGTCACGGAATTCCGTCTCGCGGCCGGCGCGCGGATTGACAAGGCAGCTTACCGGACGGTCCGAGAAGATGAAATCCAGACATGCCTGATTGCAGGCGATGCAGGTGTTGATCTCATGGGCCCTACCCTCGCGAACTTTGCGCACGAAATGAGGGTCGGCGAGGAAGGGCCGCGCCATCGAGACCAAGTCGGCATCTCCCGAGGCCAGGATGTCCTCGGCGACCTCGGGGGTGTTGATTCGGTTCGAGGCCACGACCGGGATCGACACCGCCGCCTTCACGTTGGCCGCCGCCTTCCGCCAGGCACCACGCGGCACTGGATACGCGATCGTTGGCACGCGCGCCTCGTGCCAGCCGATTCCGGTGTTCAGAATGTCGGCGCCGGCGGCCTCGATCTTGCGGGCGAGCGCGGCGATCTCTTCAGCGGGCGCGCCGCCCTCGACAAGATCGGCCGCAGAGATCCGATAGATGACCAGCAAATCCGGTCCGCAGCGGTCGCGCACTGCGCGCACGATTTCGACCGGGAAGCGGTGCCGGTTGTCGGCGCTGCCACCCCACTCGTCCTCGCGCTTGTTGGTGTGGGTCACGGTGAATTCATTAATGAGATAGCCTTCGGAGCCCATGATCTCGACCCCGTCGAACCCTGCGGCCTGCGCGTTTGCCGCGGCGGTCGCGAAATCTTCTATGGTCCGTCGGATGTCCGCATCGGTCATCTCGCGCGGGGAATAGCGGTTTATCGGCGCCCGGATCGGCGAAGGTGCCACGCAACCTTCGAACTTGGCATAACGCCCGCGTGGCAGATCTGCGCGCAGATCAGGCTGCCTTCCTGATGGACCGCATCGCAAATCGGCTTGAGGCTCAGCACCTGCTGCGGATCGTCGAGCCGCGGACCTTCCGGATCGAACATGCCTTCGGCGTTGGGCGCAAAGCCGCCAGTCACGATGACTGCCGCTTCGCCGTGCGCGCGTTCACGATAGAACGCGACCTGTCTTTCGATACCGTTGGATTCGGTTTCAAGCCGCGTGTGCATCGAGCCCATAAGGACCCGGTTCCGCAGGTCGTGGACGCCTGCCCGGATCGGGGACAGCAATTTCTCGAAGGTTCTTCCGCGCCTGTCGGACATATCCACGTTCCCTCCCATTGCATCTTGCCAGACATTCTAACGTTTGTTAGGTTTTTTGAAAAGCGGGATTCACAGGCGGGAGGGCCAGCACGTGCAGTTTCAACCGACAGATGACCAGCAGGCGTTTCGAGAGACGGCACAGCGTTTCGCGCGTGAGAAACTCGCCGAGAGTTATCAGAAGCGGGCCACCGAACACGTGATGGATCGTGGGCTCATCAAGGAGATGGGAGCGCTTGGACTGATCGGCGCCGATCTGCCAGAGGAGTTCGGCGGGCTGGGCGAAAGCTCGGTCACGGCGGGATTGATCGTCGAGGAAATCGCTCGGGCCGATTTCAATGTCAGCTACATCCAGCTTCTGGGGTCGCTGATGGGCGGCATGGTCGCGAAACACGCGTCCCCCGAAATCGCCAAGGAATGGGTGGCCCGTGTCACGTCGGGTGAGGCGGTGATAGGGCTGGCATTGACCGAGCCGCGTGGCGGATCGGACGCGGCGAATCTGCAACTCAGGGCCGTCAAATCCGGCAGTGGCTGGCGACTGAACGGCGAGAAGACCTCGATGAGCTTCGCCGCGCAGGCTGATGCGGCAGTAGTCTTTGCCCGTACCGGCGATCCCGAGGGCGGATCGCGGGGCGTCAGCGCGTTCTTTGTGGGCCTGAACGAAAAGGGCATTAGCCGTACGCATTTCGACGACATAGGCACCAAGCCCGTGGGGCGCGGTTCGGTCTTCTTTGATGACGTTTTTGTGCCGTCTGAATGCATGATGGCCGAGCAGGACCGTGCCTTCGGCACGATCATGGCGGGCTTCGACTATTCCCGAGCACTGATCGGGCTGGAATGCCTAGGCGCAGCGCAGGCCTCGGTGGACGAAACCTGGACTTATGTGCAGGAACGCGAAGCCTTCGGCGCGCCGCTGGCGCAGTATCAGGGGGTCAGCTTCCCGCTGGCCGAGGCCGAAACGCAGCTCACCATGATGCGGCAGCTTTGCTACTACACGCTCGATCTGCGCGACCGTGGCCTGCCGCATACCAAGGAGGCGGCGATGTGCAAGTGGTACGTGCCGAAAACCGCGTGCGAGATCATCCATCAGTGCCTGATCCTGCACGGCCATTACGGCTATACCGTCGACCTGCCTCACCATCAGCGCTACAACGATGTTCTGGGCCTGCAGATCGGCGACGGTACCGCGCAAATCCAGAAGCTCGTTATCGCGCGCGAGAAGGTCGGCCGCATGGCGTTGCAATACGACAAGAAGGCCAAGGGAGGCGCGAAGTGAGCGTTCCCGTCAATGTCCGTGTCGAGGGCAGCATCGGCATTATCGAGCTCGCCCGCCCGGACAAGTTCAACTGCCTGTCGCTGGAGGTCCATGAGTGCATCTCCAGGGCCCGCGAGAAATTTGAGGCGGACCGCGACATTCGTTCGATCCTGATCTGCGCACAGGGAAAGCACTTCTGCACCGGCGCCGACCTGACCGAGGTGAAAAGTAAGATTAAGGACGCGCAGGCGCTGGACCATTTCATCGCCTTTGGCATGGAAGGGCTTCGTAGGCTGGAACAGAGCCATCTCCCCGTGGTCGTTGCGGTGCAGGGCCTATGCTTGGCCGGCGGGCTTGAGCTGATGCTGTCCTGCGATGTCTGTTTCGCTGCGGATAGCGCTCAGTTCGGCGACCAGCACGCGCAGTTCGGGCTGATCCCCGGCTGGGGCGGTAGCCAGCGGCTGACCCGGCTGATGGGCCTGCGCCGGGCGCTCGATCTGATGTTCTCGGCCCGCTGGCTGAAGGCGGACGAGGCGAAGGAGGCCCGACTGGTGAACTACGTCGTGCCGGATGAAGAGCTGCGCCAAGCGGCGTTGGACTACTGCGTGACGATCGGCACCCGCTCACGCCCCGGCATTGCCGAGATGAAGCGCCTGGCACGCGAAGGCGCCGACATGGGCCTCGACCAGCAGATGCGGCTGGAGCGCGACGCTGCCGTGCGTGCGCTACGAAGCGAGGACGTGGCCGAAGGGCTAGATGCGTTCGAAAGCCGGCGCGTGCCGGCCTTCAAAGCCTGACAAGAGGTGCGGGATGGACTTCACGCTAAATGATGAGCAGCGCCAGATCTACGAATACGGCGCCCTGCTCGCGCAGAAATTCGACAATGCCTACTGGCTGGATCACGCCCGCCGGCATGCCTTTCCCAAAGAGATGTTCCAGCAGATTGCCGAGGACGGCTTCCTGGGCATCATGGTGCCCGAGGAATATGGCGGCGCCGGTCTCGGCATGACCGAGATGGCGCTCTTCATGGAGGGCACGGCGAACCACGGCATCCCGCTCCTGATGATGGTGGTCGGCCCCACCATGTCGCTGGCTCATATCGCCCGCCACGGGACCGAGTTCCACCGCAGAGAGCTCTTGCCGGCCGCCTGCCGAGGCGAGATCCAGTTCTGCTTCGCGATTACCGAACCCGGTGCGGGCTCGAATACGATAAAGGCCACAACGCTCGCCAGGCGCAATGGCAACCGTTTTGGGCTAACGGGGGAAAAGACCTTCATCACCGGCGCCGACGTCTCCGACTACTGCCTCGTGGTGGCGCGCACCAAGGCTCACACCGAGGTCTCCCGCAAGACCGACGGCTTCACGCTTTTCGCCGTGGACCTGAAGAAGAAGGGCGTAGAAATGCAGCGCGTGAAGGTCTCGATCCCACTGCCGGAAGAACAATGGACGCTGTTCTTCGACGAGGTGGATCTCGGCCCCGAGGACGTTGTGGGCGAGGTGGACGACGGATTTTCGATCCTGTTCGATTCGCTCAATCCCGAACGTATCATCCTGGCGGCTCTTTGCTGCGGTATTGGCCGGTTCGCCTTACGGAAGGCAGTGGCCTATGCTTGCGAACGCAACGTTTTCGACCAGCCGATCGGCGCGCATCAGGGCGTGCAGCATCCGATGGCCAAGGCCCACACGGCCGTGGAGATGGCGAGCCTGATGACCCGCCGCGCGGCTTGGGAATTCGACAACAAGCTTCCCGCCGGCGCCTCGTCGAACATGGCGAAATATGCCGCCGCCGAGGCCGGGATCGAAGCCGTGGACGCCGCCCTTCAGGCGCATGGCGGGTCGGGTTTCACGGAAGATACCGGGCTGTACGAGCTTTATCCGTTGGTCCGCCTGCTGCGCACCGCGCCGGTGAATCGTGAACTGTGCCTCAGCTTTATTGGCGAGAAGGTGATGGGTCTGCCGCGTTCGTATTGACCGCGAGAGCCCAGGGAGGAAAGAATGCAACATGGAATGCGCTTCCGGCGGGCCGATGCCGGCGCGAAGGCCAACGGCCGGTTCTGGCACGAGATCGAGGGCATGCCGCTCGACGAGGTGCGCCGCATCCAGGAAGAGCGGCTGGTCAAGCAAATGGCCTATCTCAGGGCCAACTCGCCTTTCTACCAGGACAAATTCGCTGCGGCCGGCGTCGATTTCGATGAGATCCGCACCATTGAGGATCTGCAGGGGCTGCCCTTCACCTACAAGGCCGAGATCCGCGAAAGCCTGTCGGCCGAGCCGCCTTTCGGCCGCCACCGCGCCGCGCCGATGGAAGACATCATCCAGATGCAGGCGTCCTCGGGGACGACCGGCAGCCCCTCCTACGTGGCGCTGACAGAATCCGATGCCGAGATGTGGCACGAGATGACGGCGCGCTGCTTCTTCGCCAACGGCGTGCGGCCCGGCGACATGGTGCTGCACGCCTTCTCGCTCGCCAAGGGCTTCGTGGGCGGCATCCCGGTGATGCAGGGCCTGCAATATATGGGCGCCATCGACGTGCCGGTGGGCGCCGACGGCGGCGTCGACCGGCTCCTGCGCGCCTGCGCCGACACGCGCCCTCGCTGCGTCGTCGGGGCGCCGAATTTCGTGATCCACCTGGCCGAAAAGGCCGAAGAGGTGCTGTGCGCCCCAGCGGGCAGGCTGGGCGTGGAACGAGTCGTCGTCGGAGGCGAGCCGGGCGGCGGCATTCCGGCGATCCGCGCGAAGATCGAAAAACTCTGGGGCGCCACGTGCACCGAGATGATGGGCGGCACCGACCTGGGCGTGACCTACTGGGCCGAGTGCGACCAGCGGTCGGGCATGCACATGGTCAACATGGACTATGTTTTGACCGAACTGCTCGACCCCGAGACCGGCAAGATCATCCCTTGGGCGGAGGGCGCCAGGGGCGAGCTGATCTACACCGCCCTCGGACGCCGGGCGAGCCCGCTGGTGCGCTTCCGCTCGGGCGATTTCATCGAGGTCCTGGGCACGACCTGCGCCTGCGGCCGGACGGGTCCCAAGATCCGCTGCACAGGGCGCACCGACGACATGCTGATCGTGCGCGGGGCCAACGTGTTTCCCTCGGCGATCAACAGCATCATCAACGAGATGGTGCCGCAAACGAACGGCGTGATGCGTGTGGTGGCCGATTTCGAGGGCCACACCACGCAGGAAGCACTGAAGATCATAGTCGAACGCGGCCCCGACCGGGACCCAGACGGTGACGCGGAGCTGAAGAAGACGGTCGAGCAGCGCCTGCGCGACGCTTTGGTGTTCAGGGCCGATGTCCGGATCGTCGATGCCGGCACCTTCGAAAGGCCGGGCGCGGCCAAGGTGGCCTTCGTGTTGAAAAGGTACCCTGACCTGCCATGACAAAGCTGAAATCCCTGCTCGACACCGGGTCGGAAGACTTCCGGACCAACGCCGCGCATTACCGCGCCAAGGTGGCCGAGCTGCACGCGCTGCGGCGCAGCCAGCGCGTCGGCGGGCCGGAAAGCGCACGGGCGCGCCACGCGAAGAAGGGCAAGATCCTGCCGCGCGAGCGCGTCGAGCGGCTGATCGACCCGGGCATGCCGTTCCTCGAACTCGGCGAACTCGCCGGCCTCGATAAGTATGACGGCCTGCCGCCCGGCGCGGGGATCATCACCGGCATCGGCGTGATCGAGGGCCGCCACTGCATGATCATCGCCAACGACGCCACCGTGAAGGGAGGCACCTATTTCGGCATGACCTGCCGTAAGCACGTGCGCGCCCAGCGGATCGCCTGGGCCAATCGCCTGCCGGTCGTCACACTGGTCGATTCCGGCGGCGCGTTTCTGCCTGACCAGGAGAACATCTTCCCCGACGAAGGCCAGTTCGGCTCGATATTTCACAACCAGGTCGGGATGTCGGGCGACGGCGTGCCGCAGATCGCCGTGGTCATGGGCCCCTGCACCGCCGGCGGCGCCTATATCCCGGCGCTTTGCGACGAGGTGGTCATCGTGCGCGGCCAGGGCTTCATGTATCTCGGCGGGCCGGAACTCACCTTCGCGGCCACTGGGGAGAAGGTCGACAACGAGACCCTCGGCGGCGGCAAGATGCACTGCTCGGTCTCGGGCGTGACCGACCATCTCGCAGAGGACGACGCCCACGCGCTCGCCATCACGCGAGAGATCGTCACGCACCTGGGCGAGAAGCCCTCCCCGCGCAAGACCCCGGCGCCGCCGCGCCCCCCGGCCTACCCGGTGGAAGAGATCTACGGCATCGTCAGCCGTGACCCCAAAGTACCCACCGAGAACCGCGAGATCGTCGCGCGGCTGGTCGACGGCAGCGAGTTTCACGAGTTCAAGCCGCTCTACGGCGACACCTTGATGACCGGCTGGGGCCGCATTCACGGGCATGAGGTGGGAATTCTCGCCAATACCGGCGTGCTGTTCGTCGAAGCGGCGCTGAAGGCCACGCATTTCATCAATCTGTGCGCGCAGCGCGACATCCCGCTGCTGTTCCTGGCCGATGTCAACGGCTTCATGGTGGGCCGCGAGGTCGAGCAGATGGGAATCGCCAAGGCGGGCGCCAAGATGATCACCGCCATGTCCTCGGCGCGGGTACCGAAGTTCACCATCATCACCGGCGGTTCGTACGGAGCAGGATACCTGGCCATGCTGGGCCGCCCCTTCCAGCCCGACGCGATGTTCGCCTGGCCGACCGGCCGCGCTGCGATCATGGGGCCGGAACAGGCGGCGAGCGTCCTGGCCCAGGTGCGCGCTCAGATCAACGAACGCGAGGGCAAGACATGGACGAAGGAGGAGGAAGAGGCCTTCAAGGCACCGATCCGCAAGGAATACGAGGACTTCCAGGGCGCCTACAACTTCGCCTCGAACCTCTGGGTCGACAGCGTGATCGAACCCTGCGAGACCCGCGACATCATGGCGCTGCTGCTCGACATCACCTCACGGCGTCCAAAGGTCGAAACCCATTTCGGCGTGTTTAGGATGTGAGGCGGCCATAGTGAAGATCAAGACGCTTCTCATCGCCAACCGTGGCGAGATCGCTTGCCGGATCGCCCGCACGGCGCGGGCACGGGGCGTCCGGCCTGTCGCCATACATTCCGAAGCCGACGTTAACGCGCTCCACGTGCGCGAGATCGGCCACTCGATCTGCATCGGCGGCGGGCCGGCCTCGGAAAGCTATCTGCGCATCGACGCCGCGCTGGCCGCGGCGAAGGCCGCCGGGGCCGACGCCGTCCATCCCGGCTACGGCTTCCTCGCCGAGAACTCCGAATTCGCCCGCGCGGTCGAGGCCGCCGGCATGATCTTCATGGGGCCGACGCCGGAAACCCTGGAACGCTTCGGCGACAAGGCCAGCGCCAAGGATGCCGCCATCGCGGCCAGCGTGCCGGTGATCTCGGGCGCCGCGGGCGCCCTGTTCGGTCCCGATCAAATCGCCGCCGAAGTGCGCCGGATGGGGCTGCCCGTGCTGCTCAAGGCTGTGGGCGGCGGCGGCGGACGTGGACAGCGGTTGGTGGCAGACGAAAAGACCCTGATGGCCGACATCGAGGGCGCGCTGCGCGAAGCGAAGTCTACCTTCGGCTCGGAAGGTCTCCTGCTGGAACGGTTCCTGCCCGAGGCCCGCCATGTGGAGGTGCAGATCGCCGGCGATGGCAAGGGCCACGTCGTGCATCTTTTCGAGCGCGACTGCACGCTGCAGCGCCGGCATCAGAAGGTGATCGAGGAAGCCCCCGCCTGGGGCCTGCCCCGCGACCTGCTCGAACGGATCGCCCACGACGCCGTGCGGCTGGGCGAGACGCAGCACTATCGCGGCCTGGGCACGGTGGAGTTCCTGGTCTCGGGCGAGGAATACTTTTTCCTCGAGGTGAACCCGCGCATCCAGGTGGAACATCCCGTGACCGAGGCGATCACCGGGCTCGACCTCGTGGCGCTGCAACTGCGTATTGCCGAGGGTGCGGGCCTTGGCCTGAAGCAAGGCGATCTGACGATTGACGGTCACGCCATCGAGGCACGGCTCTATGCCGAGGACCCGGCGATGCAGTTCGCTCCTTCCACCGGCACGCTGACCACGCTGAGCCTGCCCGATGGTCTCCGCATCGACAGCGGCGTCGAGGCAGGCGATGCCGTCACCCCCTATTACGATCCGATGATCGCCAAGCTGATCATCCACGCGCCCGACCGCGAGACGGCGCTGGCGCGGCTCGCGCTGGCGCTGGATCATGTCGCGGTCGAAGGCGTCGAGACCAACCGCGCCTTCCTCGCCGCGCTCGCCCGCAACGCCGATTTCGAGAAAATGAACGTCCACACCCGCTGGATCGACGAGCGGCTGGACGATCTGACTGCGGCGGCGAAAGTGCCGGGCACCCGGCTCTGGAAGGCCATGGCAGCGGTGCTCTTCGTCACCCGCGGGCGCTCAGACGGTGCCGCCGAACCGTGGTCGAACCGCGACCTCTTCACCAACTGGCGGCTCGGCCTTGGCGGCGACGCGATGGAGGCGGGCCAGCGCGTGATGCTGACCGACGCAGCGGGAAGCGTCGAGGAGCTCTGCGTCGGCCCGGTCCGCTCCGGCGACACCTACACGGTCTACGGCAGTGATGGTGCCGCCCTCACTTTCTCCTGCCGTGAGATCGCGCCGGGCCGGTGGCGCGTGGCGCAGGGCGAGACGGTAGACGTGGCAACCGCGCGCCTTCATGCCGGGGTGATCGAGATCGACGCCGAGCCGGGCCGGCTTGTCTTCCGCCCGGCACCACCTTTGGCCGCGGCCGGCGGCGACACCGCTGCCGAACGGACCGTTGCCTCGCCGCTGACCGGAATGATCGTCGACGTCAAAGCGTCCGAGGGCGACGCGATAGCGGAAGGCGATGTCATAGCGGTCCTGGAGTCAATGAAGCTCGAGATCTCCATCAAGGCACCTGCCTCCGGCATCGCCGCGAATATTGCGGTCTCCAAAGGCATGATGGTGGATCGCGGCCAGATGATCGCCGAGATTATACCGCCTGAAAAGGAAGAGGCATGAGCGATTTTCCCAAGTCCGTAGAGTTTCGTGAAGAAGGCCCGCGCGAGGGCTTTCAGATCGAAAGCAAGATCTACCCGATCGAACAGCGGATCGAACTGATCGACATGCTCAGCGATACGGGACTGAAGCGTATCCAGGTGGGCAGCTTCGTGAGCCCCAGATACGTGCCGCAAATGGCCGACACGGGCGAGCTGTTCCAGCGCATCAAGCGCAAGCCGGGTGTGAAATACACCTCGCTTTGGCTCAACGAGAAGGGGTTCCGCAAGGCGTTGACCGCGCATGAGGTCGATATCGACCCGCGTCTTTTGTTCTATCCGTCTGAAGCTTTCGCACAGGCAAACAACAACTGCTCCTCAGCGCAGATGCGCGAGCGGCAGCGCGAGTGGGTGCGGCTCTACAAGGAAGCGGGCTACACCGTGGATGCGGCCTATGTGATGACCGCGTTCGGCTGCAACCTGCAGGGACCTATTCCGCAGGAGCGGGTGCTGGATGATTTCCGTTTTGTCGTGCGCCTTTGCAAGGAAGAGCAGATCCCCGTACCAATCCTCGTGATCGCCGACACGATGGGCTGGGGCAACCCCGAGGCGGTCAAGCGCATGATCGGCGCCCTGCGCGAGCTTGCGCCCGGGGCGCGCATCGGAATGCATCTTCACGACACGCGCGGGCTGGGCATCGCCAACATCTATGCAGCGTTGTCAATGGGGGTGGACATGTTCGAAAGCTCGGTCGCCGGCCTTGGCGGCTGCCCCTTCGCCGGCCACGGCAACGCCCGCGCCGCGGGCAATGTCTGCACTGAGGACGCGGTTTTTCTGTGCCACGAGCTGGGCATCGAGACGGGCATCGACCTGGACAAGCTGATCGCCGCCGCGGTCAAGGCCGAAGAGATCATCGGCGCGCCTCTGATGGCCCGGGTGATGCATTCCGGCGGACTTGACAGATTTCGCAAGGCGAAATGAGGAGGATTGATATGGGAAAGACGCTGGATGGAAAGGTGGTGCTGGTCACCGGCGCGGGCGGCGGGATCGGCCACGAGATCGCGCTAATGGCGGCAGCCGAGGGAGCGGCGGTCGTGGTCAACGATTTGGGCGCGACGCTCAAGGGCATCGGGCAAGCTATCACCGCTGCGCAAACGGTGGTGGACGAGATCAAAGGGCCACCGGCGGCGATGCCATCGCTGATGGCGGCAGCGTAACCGACCCGGACGCTGCCCGAGCCATGGTCGAGGCCGCCGTGAAGGATTCGGCCGCATTGGCGCAGTCGTGAACAATGTCGGGATCCTGCGCGACGGCTTCTTCCACAAGATGACATATGACGATTTCGACGCGGTGGTGAAGGTACATCTCTATGCCGCCTTCAACACCAGCCGCGCCACCGCCGATTATTTCCGCGAGCAGCAAAGCGGCGCGCTGGTGCATATGACCTCGACCTCGGGCCTGATCGGCAATTCTGCGCAGGCGAACTACTCTGCGGCCAAGCGTAAGAGCGCGGCTCCGACCCCACCTACTTTGCGGCGGTCTGACGGGGCACCTTGACGATCCGATATGGAGGATTGTTTTGTGTCTGGACTTGACCATAGACTTGAGCCGGAGAGTGAGATCCGGCGCTTCGAGGTCACCAACGGTGCGATGGGCCGTCGGCGCTGGTCGGCCGACGACCGGGTGCTTATCCTTGAGGAGACGCTGGCACCGGGTGCTGTGGTGTCGGCGGTGGCGCGCTGTACGCATCCGAGGAAGCTTTCGATTCCCCACATCGTCGGCTTGATCCAATGGAGATGCCGAAGGCGATGTCGTGCAAGCGGGTCATGCCGCGCCAGACGACCATGTTGCCTGGAGGCGGATCATGTTTGCGGGCGAGGTAGCCGCCAAGCATTGCGATTTGCAGCAGGTAGGCGGCGAGCGTAGGCCGTTGGAGGCGCGGTCGCGTTCGGGATGCGTCGATCTGGTCGAGCGCAGTGATCTCGGCGAAGGTGAGAACACTGTCGGGCGCGGCGTCTGGCTTGGCTCGCGCCGACATAGTGACGAAGAATATTCGCCAGCTGACCACCGCGATGAGAGCGAGGAATTTCGCCAGCCTCTCTGCGGTTTCGAGCCTCGCCTCCTCGGCACGGCAGCCGGACTTCATGACCTTGTGGAACACCTCCGCCTTCCAGCGCAGGGCGTACCAACCGAGCTTCTCGACCGCCGCAGAGAGATCGTCGACCGGCAGGTTGGTTACTAGCTTCCAGTCGATCGGCTCGCGACCGGCCGGCGGATTCTCTTCGAGGGCGTGGATGTAAGTCAGAACCTGCGGACTGTAGCGCTTCTGTTTGCCCACGGGCGGCAAGGTGTTGATGGCGGCGAACTTCACCTGCAGCCAGGTCGTCTCGTCCTGATCAACGGTAATGCGATGACGTCCTGCCCAAGGCGCCGTCGCAAGTTGGGCAAAGACGCGATGAGCAGGATCGTGCGGGGCGGCATCGGCAGGCCGCTCGGCCAACCTGTTCGTCTGCACCCGCACGAGGAAGCTGGTACCAAGGCCCTGCGCGGTGCAATAGAGTTCGTAGATGTCGCTCTCCCGGTCACCTACATGCACGCAGCGCTCGGGCGCGCCAACGAGCGCGATGGACTGGCGCAGGTTCTCAAGCCAGCGGTAGCTCTCCTTCGTCTCGATCGGCACGCGCGTGGGATTGATGTGCCGCTTGAGCGCGAGCGTTCCCTTGAATTTCTTTCATGTCCAGAACTTCACCGCTGTCAGACCGAGAGGTGTGCCGTCGTCCCGAGCCCACCTTTCGGGATGAGGCGTGAAGGTTGATGTTCCGAGCCGAGAGGGGCTTGGACATATGACGATTTCAGAGCTTACGCTTAAATCGAGCGCCGAGATCGACGAGCCGGTTCGGCGGTTCGAGGTCTTCACGGGCGCGGGGCGCCGGCGGGACTGGTCAGCCGAGGACAAGGCGCGGATCGTGTCGGAGAGCTTCGAGCCTGGTGCGAGGGTGAGTGCCGTCGCCCGCCGTCACGCCTTGTCGCCACAGCAGTTGTTCACCTGGCGTCGCGAGCTCCGCAAGGCCGCGGATGCGGTGCCAGCCTTCGTGCCGGCGGTGGTCGTGCCGGAACCTGCTGTTGCACCGGAGCGGACGATGCAGTCGTCACGCCCGAAGCGGCGCACTCGGCAGCGCCGCGCGGCGGCCATAGAGATCGACGTCGCCGGCGTGAAGGTGACGATCGAGAACGGGGCCTCGCCGGCCACCATAGCGGCAGTGCTCGGCGCGTTGAAGGCCGGGTCGTGATCGGCCCGACCGGCGCTGTCCGCGTCATGGTCGCGACGAAGCCGGTCGACTTCCGCAAGGGCGCCGAGGGCCTGGCCGCGCTGGTGCGCGAGACGATTGGCGCCGACCCGTTCTCGGGCACGATCTACGTGTTCCGCGCCAAGCGCCCGGACCGGGTGAAGCTGGTGTTCTGGGACGGCACCGGCGTGGTGCTGGTCTCGAAGCGTCTGGAGAATGGCGAGTTCCGCGGGCCCAAAATCGAGGACGGGGCCCTGCGGCTGACGGCAGCCCAGCTTCAGGCCCTGTTCGAAGGGCTGGACTGGCGCCGGGTCCATGAACCGCAGCGGACGGCGGCACCGGTCGCGGCGAGCTGAAAGCGCTCGCAAGCATCTGACGAATATGATTGAATCGGCGTCATGGCCTCGCTCCCTCCAGAGCTTCCCCGTGACCCCGAGACGCTTCAAGACACTGTCAGTATGGCTGTCCATACTCACAATGCTCAACGATTTGCGTCACTCAGCGGTAAGCGGCGTCCTGACCGCACCTTTCGCCGGCGAGGCTGAGGGGGCGATGCTCCGAGCCTGGAGGGCAAGGGCGTGGAAGACTTGCCAATCTATCCAGAGAATGCTAAATGATCGTTTAGTTAGATGGGTGATACCTTGACCTCGACAGCCTCGAAACGTCAACCAAGCAGATGGCCTGCCTTGCTGGACGCTGCCGCCGTCTTCTTCGCCGAGCGCGGCTACCACGCCACGACCATGCGGGACATCGCTCATGTGGTGAACGTCACGCCGGGGGCGGTCTACTTCCACGTGGCGACCAAGCACGCGCTGCTCGTGGCCGTCTATCAGGAGGGCGTGGACCGCATCATCCGCAACTTCGATGAGGCAATGGCGGAGGAGCACGATCCGGTGAAGCGCTTCCGCTGCGCCATCCGGGCCCACCTTGAATCCATCCTCGACGAGAGCGCCTATGCGCGCGTCATCATCCGTGTGCTGCCCGAAGATGTGCCGGAAGCAACGGAAGAGTTGAAGCGCCAGCGCGAGCGCTATGAGGAGCGCTTCCGCGCGCTGATCGACGGCCTCCATCTTCCTCAGAGCCGCAATCCCAAGCTGATGCGGCTGCTGCTCATCGGCGCTCTGAACTGGACCCCGGTCTGGTATCGCGGATCTGTCGGCGGCCTCGACCCTGTCGTCAATGAGATGGTCGCCTCGTTCGGCATCCAGCCCACACGAAGGACGAGCAAGAAATGATCGATGCCGGCATGCGCCCCCTCCGTGTCCTCGTCACCAAGATCGGCCTCGATGGCCATGATCGCGGCAGCCGGATCGTCGCCGCCTATTTGCGCGACGCTGGCATGGAAGTGATCTACACGCCACCCTGGCAGACCATCCCGGGTGTCGTGAAGCTTGCCATTGAAGAGGACGTAGACGTGATTGGCATCAGCTCGCTGGCCACCGACCACCTGATCGTCCCGAAAATGATGGAGGCGCTACGCTCCGCAGGGCTCAATCATGTGGGTGTCGTGGTGGGGGGCATCGTGCCGGAGGCCGAACAGCCGGCGCTCGCCGCCGCCGGGGTCAACAGAGTGTTCGGCCCAGGCGCTGCACGCGAGGAGATCGTGGAGTGCGTGACGGCCCTCGGCCAGAAGTCGCGCGCCGAGCGTGTCGATGACTATTCGGAGGCAAACCCATGAACCAAGCTGCTGTTCAGCTTCCACTCCCGGGATTCGAGCATGCCTCCGCCCAGTGGCGCTCCGATTATTCGCGCCAGATGGCCGGCGAGAAGCCGGTCCGCAACCGCTCCGGCTTGGAGCTCCAGCCGCTCTATACGCCGCGCGATTGGACGGGCGAGCGCTATCTGGACGATCTCGGTTTTCCCGGCCAATACCCCTTCACGCGCGGCATCTACCCGTCCATGCATCGCGGCCGCACCTGGACCCAGCGCCAGCTCATTGGCCTCGGCACGCCGCAGGACTACAATGTCCGCGTGCGCCGCATCATCGATGCGGGCGCCACCGCCATCAGCCTTCTGCCGTGCTGCTCAGGCTTCCGCGGCATCGATTGCGACGAGGTGGATCCGGTGCTGCTCGGCACCTGCGGCACGGTGGTGAACACCACGGACCACATGGAGGAGGCACTGGACGGGGTACCCCTCGGCTCCATCTCCACCGCCATGAACGATCCCTCGCCGTTCACGCTTCTCGCCTTCACGCTCGGGGTGGCGCGCCGACGCGGCATCGACTGGTGCAGCATCACCGGCACGTCGAACCAGAGCGACTATATTTCCCATTTCATCGCCAACCACCAGTTCTACCGGCTGTCCCTGCCGGGGTCGCGGCGGGTGCTGCTGGACCACATCGAATTCTGCCGGCGTGCGGTGCCGAACTGGAATCCCCTGTCGGTAGTCGGCCAGCACATGCAGCAGGCCGGAGCGACGCCCGCCGAGACCATGGGCTTCACCTTGTCCTCGGCGATCCAGTATGCGCAGGACTGCATCGAGCGCGGCATGGACGTGGACGACGTCCTGCGCCGCTTTACCTTCTTCTTCGATATTTCCATCTCCTTCTTTGAGGAGATCGCCAAGTTCCGCGCCGGGCGGCGCATCTGGGCGCGGATCGCCCGCGAGCGGCTCGGCGCAAAGGATCCCGCCTGCTGGCGCTTCAAGTTCCACGGCCAGACCTCGGGCGTCGACCTGACCCAGCAGCAACCCTTGAACAACATCGCCCGCGTCTCGGTCCAGGCCATGGCGGGCATCCTCAGCGGGCTCCAATCCATGCATACGGACGCCTATGACGAGGCCATCGCCTGCCCCAGCGAAGAGACCGCGCGCATCGCGGTCGCCACCCAGAACATCCTGCGCGACGAGGCGCAGCTCTGCGCCGTGATCGATCCCCTAGGCGGCTCCTATTACCTGGAGCGGCTGACCGACCAGATGGAGGCGGAGATCAACGCGGTGATCGCGCGGATCGACGCGGCGGGCGGCATGTACAAGGCCGCCGAGGCCGGGCTGGTGCAGACCATGATCGGCGACTCGGCCTTCGCCTTCCAGGAGCAGCTGGAGACAGGGGAGCGCAAGATCATCGGGGTCAACTGCTATCAGGTGGAGGAGGACACCACCATTCCGCCCGCCGAGCGCCCCGACCCGGAGGCCATGGAGCAGCATGTGGCTCGCTTTAAGGCCTTCAAGCGCGAGCGCAGCCAGGAGGCGGTGGCGCGCGCCCTCGACGCGCTGGCCCGCGCGGCGGGCAGCGAGCGGGAAAATGTGTTCGAGAAGGTGGTGGAGGCGGCCGAGGCCGGCGTGACCCATGGCGAGATGGTGGGCTGCCTGCGCCGCGAGCTGGGCTTCGGCCATCCCTTGATCATCGCCTGACGGGACTGTCATGGCCCCGTCCCCGTTCTCGCTGGCGCAATGGCTGTGCGCCGGCGATCCCCGTGCCGTGGCGCGAGCCATCAGCCTCATGGAGGACGGCGGCAGCGCCGCCGCCGCGCTCCACGCCGCCATCCTGCCGGCGACCGGCCGGGCGCTCACCGTCGGCTTCACCGGGCCGCCCGGCGCCGGCAAGTCAACCCTGGTGGACGCCTTCGTGGCCGAGCTGCGCAAGAGCGGCCGCACCGTGGGGGTGGTGGCGGTGGACCCGTCGAGCCCCCTGTCGGGCGGGGCGGTGCTGGGCGATCGCATCCGCATGGGCCGCCACACGGACGACCCGGGCGTCTTCATCCGCTCAATCGCCTCACGCGGGCATCTGGGCGGGCTTTCGCGGAGCATCCACCATGTGGTGGACGTGCTCGACGCCGCCGGCCGCGACGCCATCGTGATCGAGACCGTGGGCGCGGGACAGTCCGAGGTGGAGATCGCGGACGTGGCCGCCGTGCGCGTCGTGGTGAACGCGCCCGGCCTCGGTGACGACGTGCAGGCCATCAAAGCCGGCATATTGGAGATCGCCAGCATCCTGGTGGTGAACAAGGCCGACCTGCCACTCGCGCCCCGCACGGTCCGGCAGCTCAAGGCCATGCTGAGCCTGCGGCGGAAGGGTGAGGCGGACGTCCCTGTGCTGGAGACCACCGCTAGCGAGGGCCGCGGCGTGGCGGAGCTGCTTGCCGCGGTGGACGCCTGCGCGACCCGGCAGCCGGAAGATGCGGCGGCCCGGCGGCGCGCCCGCATTCGCCGCCTCGTGGCCGAAGGCGCGGCAGGGGAGATGCGGCGCCGCATCCTCGCCTGGGATGACGCTGCCTTCATCGAGACGCTCGCGCGGACGGAGCGGGGCGAGATCGACATCGACACCGCCGCGCGCGCCGCCATGGCGGCGCAGCCCGGTTGCCTTCCACCTCCTGTCGCGGTTCCGCAGAAGGCCGATGGGAGGGCCCGATGAACGCGCCCGCCGATCGCGCGGAGGACCCGGCCGCCGAGGCGTGGCGCTGGGCGTGGTTCATGCTGTCGGGCGACCGGCCGGCCGGTGCCTTCGGCTTTGAGCTCGTCGCCGCCGGTCCGGGCGCGGCCGAGCTGGCGATGACGGTGCCCCCGGTGGCGCTCAACGCCTTCGGCACTTGCCATGGCGGCGTGCTGTTCACCCTGGCCGACGCGGCTCTTTCCATCGCCTGCAACAGCCGGGGCCAGCAATCGGTCGCCCAGACCTGCAGCATCGCCTTCCTGAGGCCCGTGCAGGCCGGCGATCGGCTGATCGCTCGCGCCAGCGAGCGCGCCCGCACCGCCCGGACCGCAATCTATGACTGTGCCGTAGTCAACGGCGCCACCGGCAAGGTGGTCGCCGAGTTCCGCGGCCACTCCCGCACCATCGCGGGCCATATGCCCTCGGTCCGGCCACCTGAGACGGGGTGACACCAGCATGACGGCACTGGAACAGCCGGTGATCTCCGACATCTATTTCAGCGCCCGGGAGGTCATGGATCCCGAAGCGCGGGAGTGGAACCTCCTCGGCCGGCTCCCCGGCCTAGTCGCGCGCGCCATGCAGGCCCCCGGCTGGCGCCGCCACCTCGCAGGCATCGATCCGGGCGGCGTGAGGGATCGGCAGGCACTCGCGTGCCTGCCGATCCTGCGGAAGGCGGACCTAATGCGGCTCCAGGCGGAATGCCCTCCGCTGGGTGGGCTCGCTTGCGCGCCGGTCTCCTCCTTCAGGCGCCTGTTTCTGTCCCCGGGACCGGTGGCAGAGCCGGAAGGCCATGGTCCCGACTGGTGGGCGACATCGCCGGCATGCGGCGGGGCGACATCGCCATCAACTGCTTTTCCCACCACTTCACTCCGGGCGCCCGCTTCGTCGAGAGCGGCATGCACGCCATCGGTGCTGCCGTCATTGCGGGCGGCGTCGGCAACACCGACCAGCAGGTGGAAGCCATCTGCCGCTACGGCGCCACCTCTTATCTCGGCACGCCCGACTTCCTGAAGCTGCTGCTCGACCGTGCGGCGGACCTGGGCAGGGACATGCCGACGCTGACGAAGGGCTTCGTTTCCGGCGCGGCGCTTCCCTCCTCCCTGCGGGCATCGCTGTCGGCCCGCGGCGTTTCGGTCCTTCAGGGATACGCCTCCGCCGATGTCGGGCTGATCGCCTACGAGAGCGTGCCGGACGACGGCTTGGTCCTCAACGAGGAGCGCCTCGTCGAAATCGTCGATCCCTCCACCGGCACGTCCGTGGAGCCGGGAGCGGTGGGCGAGGTGGTGGTCACGCGCTTCGACGCCGACTACCCGATGATCCGCCTGTCCACCGGAGACCTCTCAGCCGTCAAGCCCGGCCTTTCCCCGTGCGGCAGGACCAATCAGCGGCTCGCGGGCTGGCTGGGCCGCGCCGACCAGAGCGCCAAGGTGAAGGGAATGTTCGTCCACCCCTCGCAGGTGGCCGAGCTCGCATTGAGGTTTCCCGAGCTCGCCAATGTGCGTCTCGTGGTCCTTCGCGCACGGGAGCAGGACGCCCTGCGGCTCGAGGCGGAATGCGCGAGCGCCGGCGCGGGCCTGGATCAGGCCATCGCGCAGGCGCTGAGGGACATCACCAAGCTCGGCGGCGAGGTCCTGCTCGTGCCCCCGGGCACCCTGGCCCCGGACGGCCGCGCCATCGTCGACATGCGCTGAGCACCGGCGTCCGGCGATCGCGAAGGCGCCCCGGTCACCCCGCCAACGCGCCAGCGCGCCAGCGCCCGGCGGACGCCTGCACTCGAACACGCAACGGGCAATCGCCCTTTGAAAAGGCGCATGCCTGCGACCCGGCCCTGAAGGGCCGCATGCCGGCCGACAGGTAACCGGCGTTCCTTCTTGACCTCCGCCGGACCTACCGGCCCGGCGACGCCTCCCGGCTCCCCCATACGGTCGCCAGAGCCCGCCGGGAGAACGGCCAAGCTGGAGCAAATGGGGCAGCCAACAGCGTTCATGCCGACAAGCTGATTGAACACTTGTTTAGTTCGACGGCCGCTGCTAGGCTCCCCTCCGATGGTTGAAAGACCATCCAAAATCCAAGGAAGGTCGAGGGAGGATGCAAGGTGGCCGACACCTACGCCGCAGACACCTTTCCCAAGCTGCTGCTCGACAATGCAGCCCGCCGCCCGGCCCGCCCCGCCATGCGGGAGAAGCGGTACGGCATCTGGAAGACCTGGACCTGGGCCGATCTCGCCCGTGAGATCGAGGCGCTGGCACTCGGCCTGAAGGCGGCGGGCATCACACCCGGCGCGCGCGTGGCGGTCATCGGCGTCAACCGCTCCCGCCTTTACTGGAGCATCCTCGCCGCCCAGTGCGCCGGCGCCGTGCCGGTTCCGCTCTATCCGGACGCTGTGGCCGAAGAGATGGCCTATCTGCTCGCCCACGCGGAAGCGACCGCCGCCATCGTTGAGGACCAGGAGCAGGTGGACAAGCTCCTGTCCATGCTCCCCGAGCTGCCGGCGCTCCGGCTCATCGCCTATGACGAGCCCCGCGGCATGCGCGATTATGTCTGCGAGGCCTGCGCGCTCACCAGCCTCGACGCGATCATGGCCTCCGGCCGCCAGGAAACTGCCGGTGCACGCCTCAGCCGCGCCTTCACCGACTTAGTCGCCCGCACCGGGGGCGGCGACACCTCGATCATCCTCTATACGTCCGGCACCACCGGTCGGCCGAAGGGGACTGTCATCTCCTCCGAGCGGGCCCTCAGCGCCGCCCGTCAGACGGTGGCGGCGGACTGCCTCGACGAGACCGAGGAGGTGCTCGCCTATCTGCCCATCGCCTGGGCCGGCGACCACTATCTCAACTACGCCCAGGCCTTTGTGGCCGGCTTCTGCATGTCCTGCCCGGAAGAGCCGGAAACCGTGGCCATCGACATCTTCGAGATCGGCCCCACCTTCTATTTCGCGCCGCCGCGGGTGCTGGAGGACCTGCTCACTCGGATCCTGATCTCCATGGAGGATGCGGGCTGCGCCAAGCGCTGGCTGTTCGCCCGCTTCATGGGCGTGGCGCGGCGCTGGGGCGAGCCGATCCTCAACGGACGGCGCGTGCCGCTCCACGGCCGCCTGCTCTACGCCCTAGGAGAGGCCCTGATCTACGGACCGGTCAAGAACGTGCTCGGCTTCTCGCGCATCAAGGTCGCCTACACGGCTGGCGAGGCCATCGGGCCGGACCTGTTTGCCTTCTACCGCTCCATCGGCGTCAACCTGAAGCAGTTCTACGGCCAGACCGAAGCCTTCCTCTACATCTCCGCACAGCCGGACGGGCAGATCCGCTCCGACACGGTGGGCCCGGCCGCGCCGGGGGTGGAGATCCGCATCATGGAGAATGGCGAGGTGCAGTTCCGCTCGCCCGGCCAGTTCGTGGAATATCTCGCGGATCCGGACCGCACCGCGGAGACGCTGACCCCCGACGGCTTCGTGCGCACCGGCGATGCCGGCTTCATCGGCCAAGACGGGCACCTGCGCGTCATCGACCGCGCCAAGGACGTGGGGCGCCTCACCGACGGCACCCTATTCGCCCCCAAATACATCGAGAACAAGCTGAAGTTCTTTCCCAACATCAAGGAGGCGGTGGCCTTCGGCGATGGGCGCGACTATGTCGCCGCCTTCATCAACATCGACCTGACCGCGGTGGGCAACTGGGCCGAGCGCAACGGCGTGACCTACGGCTCCTACCAGGAGCTTGCGGCGCTGCCGCAAGTCTATGACATCGTCCGTAGCCATATTCGCCAGGTGAACCGGGATCTTGCCGCCGAGCCTGCCATGGCTGGCGCGGCCATCTCTCGCTTCGTCATCCTCCACAAGGAGCTCGATGCCGACGACGGCGAGTTGACGCGGACCCGCAAGGTGCGCCGCGCCTTCGTCCAGGAAAAATACGCCGGCCTCATCGCCGCCCTCTATGGGGACGCGCGCGAATGCTTCGTGAGCACTGAGGTCACCTTCGAGGACGGCCGCAAGGGCCGCATCGAGGCGACCCTCGCCCTTGCCGAGGTGGACGAAACGGGCCGCGCACACCACCGAAAAGCCGAGACGCTGGCAGCATGAGCGCGCTTCCTTCCCCGACCGCCGCCGCCCGACCATTGACGGGGATGGCATCCGCCACCGCTGCCCCGCTGGCACGCAGCGCGGCCGGGCCAGCCCCGCTGCTGGAGATCGACCATGTCAGTCTCAGCTTCGGCGGAGTGAGAGCCCTGAACGATGTCTCCTTCGACGTCCGCGCCGGCGAGATCCGCGCCATCATCGGTCCCAACGGTGCCGGAAAGACCTCGATGCTCAATTGCATCAATGGCTTCTACCGCCCCACCGCCGGCCGCATCGTGCTCGACGGCGAGCTCCGCGCCCAGCCCCGGCCCTGGTCCGCAGCCAGGCGCGGGGTCGCCCGCACCTTCCAGAACGTAGCGCTCTTCAGGGGCATGACCACCCTCGACAACATCATGACCGGCCGCGCCCTGAAGATGAAACGCGGCATCCTGAGCCAGTTGGTGCGCGTGGGGCCGGCCATGCGGGAGGAGATCGAGCACCGCCGCAAGGTGGAGGAGATCATCGATTTCCTGGAGATCCAGGCCATCCGCAAGGTGCCGGTGGGCAAGCTGCCCTACGGCCTTCAGAAGCGGGTGGAGTTGGGGCGCGCCCTCGCCATGGAGCCGCGCCTCCTCCTGCTCGACGAGCCCATGGCGGGCATGAATCTCGAGGAGAAGGAGGACATGAGCCGCTTCATCATCGAGGCGAACCAGGCCTATGGCACCACCATCACCCTCATCGAGCACGACATCAGCGTGGTGATGAACCTCTCCGACCGCATCGTGGTGCTCGACCACGGCTGCAAGATCGCCGACGGCACCCCCGCGGAGGTCAAGAGCGACCCGCGCGTCATCGACGCCTATCTGGGAAAGGGAGGTGCGTGATGCTCGGGCTCGATCCGGCCAAGATCGCCTTCTTCGTGGAGGTGCTCGTCTCCGGGCTCCTGTCGGGGGTCCTCTATGCCATGGTGGCGCTGGGCTTCGTGCTCATCTTCAAGGCCTCCGGCGTGTTCAACTTCGCCCAGGGCGCCATGGTACTGGTGGCGGGGCTCGCTTTGGTGCGCGCCCTCGGCTGGCTGGAGCCCCGGGCACCCTTCTGGCCGGCGCTGATGCTCGCTATCGCCTTCTCCGGCGCGCTGATGACCGGCATCGCCTG
Source organism: Xanthobacter dioxanivorans (assembly GCF_016807805.1). Classification (NCBI taxonomy): domain Bacteria; kingdom Pseudomonadati; phylum Pseudomonadota; class Alphaproteobacteria; order Hyphomicrobiales; family Xanthobacteraceae; genus Xanthobacter; species Xanthobacter dioxanivorans. The sequence continues at coordinate 6,150,040 of NZ_CP063362.1, forward strand.
GGGAGTGGAGCGGTTCGCCCTGCGCAAGCTCGTCAACCAGACCGCCCTCACCCTGTTCATGGCCACCATCGGCATCACCTTCGTGCTGGAGGGCCTCGGCCAGCAGATCTTCGGCGCCCAGGTCTACAAGCTCGACATCGGCCTGCCGCGCGAAAGCCTGTTCGTGCTGGAGAGCGTGTTCGACGGCGGCATCCTGCTGAACCAGCTCGACCTATGGTCGGCGGTGCTGGCGGCGCTGCTGGTGGTGGCGCTGGCCGTCTTCTTCCAACGGACGCAGGTGGGCCGCGCCCTGCGGGCGGTGGCCGACGATCACGCCGCCGCACAGTCGGTGGGCATTCCCCTCACGCGCGTCTGGTTCATCGTGTGGATGGTGGCGGGCTTCGTGGCCATCGCCGCCGCGGCGGCGTGGGGCTCGAAGGTGGGGGTGCAGTTCTCCCTCGTCTATGTCGCTCTGAAGGCGCTGCCGGTGATCATCGTCGGCGGGCTCACCTCCATCCCCGGCGCCATCGTTGGCGGCCTCCTCATCGGCGCGGGCGAGAAGCTGGCCGAGGTCTATCTTGGCACCGCCATCGGCGGCGGGATCGAGCAATGGTTCGCCTATGTCGTCGCCCTCCTGGTCCTCCTGGTGCGCCCGCAGGGGCTGTTCGGGGACCGCATCATCGAGCGGATCTGATCATGTTCTATCGCGAGGCCGGTCATTTCCACGATCGCTACCGGGAGGACATGGCGATCTTCCCCATCCGGGAGGACCGCATCGGCATCCGCGTGCTCCTGGCCATCGCCTTCGTCGCGGTGCCGCTGCTCCACGTGGCAGGCGTGCCGCCCTTCGCCGGCGACTATCTGTTCAGTGCGGTGCTGGTCCCCCTCCTGATCCTCTCCGTCGCCGGCATCGGCCTCAACCTGCTGGTTGGTTATTGCGGGCAGATCTCGCTGGGGGCCGGCGCCTTCATGGGGGTGGGGGCCTATGCCGCCTACGACGTGAGCGTGCACCTGCCCGGCATGCCGCTCATCGCGACCTTCCTGCTGGCGGGCGCCGCCAGCGCGGTGATCGGGCTCGTCTTCGGCATGCCCTCGCTGCGCATCAAGGGTCTTTATCTGGCGGTGGCGACGCTCGCGGCGCAGTTCTTCCTGGACTGGGCGTTCCTGCGGGTCGGCTGGATCACCAACTATTCCCCCTCCGGCTCGGTCACCGCCCCGGCCCTCGCCGTCGCCGGCTGGCAAGTGGACACGCCGGTGGAGCGCTATCTGCTGGTGCTCGCCATCGCCGCGCTCGTGGCGCTGGGCGCGTCCAATCTCGTGCGCGGCAATCTCGGCCGGCAATGGATGGCGATCCGCGACATGGACATCGCCGCCGAGATCATCGGCATCCGGCCCGTTCAGGCGAAGCTGACCGCGTTCGCCGTCTCCTCCTTCATCCTGGGGCTGGCCGGGGCGCTGTGGGCCTTCGTCAACCTGCGCTCGTGGGAGCCCTACGCCTTTTCCATCGACCGCTCGTTCCAGCTGCTGTTCCTGGTCATCATCGGCGGGCTCGGGTCGATCATCGGCTGCTTCCTGGGCGCGGCCTTCATCTGGCTGCTGCCGCTCGCCGTGGAAGGCGTCCCGCGCTGGCTCTCGATCCCCATCTCGGCGGATGCGGCGTCCAACCTGACGCTCGGCGTGTTCGGCGCCCTCATCCTTCTGACGCTGATCTTCGAGCCCCATGGCCTCGCCCGCATCTGGGCCGTCGCCAAGCACAAACTCCGACGCTGGCCGTTCCCCTACTGAGGGCCGGCAAGCGGAGCACCAGAGCCGGCCAAAGCCGGCCAAACTCCCTGGGAGGAAACGCCGATGAAGACACACATGGTGAAGCTGGGCGCGCTTCTGGCGGCAGTCGCATTGGCCCTGCCGGCGGTGGCGCACAGCGAGGAGAACGGACAGTTCATCCCCGTCCTGTCCTACCGGACCGGGCCGTTCGCGCCGAACGGCATCCCCTGGGCCAACGGCATCGTCGACTACTTCGAGCTGATCAACCAGCGGGACGGCGGCATTAACGGGGTGAAGATCATCTACGAGGAGTGTGAGACCGGCTACGCCACCGACCGGGGCGTGGAATGCTACGAGCGCCTCAAGAACAAGGGGCCGACCGGAGCCGCCTTCGTCAACCCGCTGTCGACCGGCATCACCTTCGCCCTCACTGAGAAGGCGCCGGTGGACAAGATCCCGCTCATCACCGCCGGCTTCGGTCGCTCGGAATCCAAGGACGGCAGCGTCTTCACTTGGAACTTCCCGCTCATCGGCACCTACTGGACGGCCGCCGACGTCGCCGTCCAGCACATCGCCAAGGAACTGGGCGGGCCCGACAAGCTGAAGGGCCGCAAAATTATATTACTCTATCACGATTCCCCGTTCGGCAAGGAGCCGATCCTGGTGCTGGAGGCGCTCGCCAAGAAATACGGCTTCCAGCTCACCCTCATCCCAGTAGCCAATCCGGGCGTGGAACAGAAGTCGCAATGGCTCCAGATCCGCCAATTACGTCCCGATTATGTGGTCATGTGGGGTTGGGGGGTAATGAACCCGACCGCCATCCAGGAAGCCGCCAACGTCAACTTCCCGCGCGAGAAGATGATCGGCTTCTGGTTCGCCGGCGCCGAGCCGGACGTGATCCCGGCGGGCACCCAGGCGATCGGCTACAAGGCGCTCATGCTGCAGCACGGGGCGGGCCGGGCCCGGGTCCATGACGACCTCGACAAGTACGTCTATGGCCGGGGCCTTGGCAAATCGAACCCCACCGATTCCAGCGGCGTCCTGTTCAACCGCGGCATGGTGGGCGCCATGCTGGGGGTGGAGGGCATCCGCACCGCCATGGCCAAGTTTGGCAACAAGCCGCTCACCGGCGAGGAGGTGCGGTGGGGCATCGAGCACCTGACTCTGGACGAGGAGCGCCTGAAGGAGCTGGGCTTCGACGGCATGATCAGCCCCATCAAGATCACCTGCTCCGACCACGAGGGCACCCACACCTCCCGCGTCCAGCAATGGGACGGCAAGCAGTGGAAGGTGATCTCCGACTGGTACACGGCCGACGAGACCCTGCTCAAGCCCATGCTGAAGGACGCGGCCGGCCGCTACGCCAAGGAGAAGGGCATCACGCCCCGCGACTGCGGCAAGGAATCCTGAACGCCGCCCGTTCCTGGAGAGCCATGCGATGACGCCCGAAGCCCCGGCCGGCCATGCCGCGCCGCCCATCCTCTCGGTCAACAACATCGAGGTGATCTACGACCATGTCGCACTGGTGCTGAAGGGCGTCTCCCTCACCGTGCCGGAGGGCGGCATCGTCGCCCTCCTCGGCGCCAACGGCGCCGGCAAGACCACGACGCTGCGCGCCGTCTCCAACCTACTCAAGTCCGAGCGGGGCGACGTCACCAAGGGCTCCGTCATGTTCGCTCGCGAGCGGGTGGACCGCCTCACCGCCAACGACCTCGTGCGCCGCGGCTGCATCCAGGTGCTGGAAGGGCGGCGCTGCTTCGGCCACTTGTCGGTGGAAGAGAATTTGCTGACCGGCGCCTATACCCGCGCCGATGGCGCAGGCGCCGTCCGGCGGGACCTGGAAGAAATCTACGAGACCTTCCCCGGCCTGCGCGAGCGCAGGAAGGCGCAGGCCGGTTATCTCTCCGGCGGCGAGCAGCAGATGTGCGCCATCGGCCGCGCGCTGATGTCGAAGCCGCGCATGATCCTCCTGGACGAGCCCTCCATGGGCCTCGCCCCGCAGGTGGTGGAGGAGATCTTCGAGATCGTCCGTGCCCTCAACCGGCGCGGCGTCTCCTTCCTGCTGGCCGAGCAGAACACCAACATGGCGCTGAAATACGCGACCTACGGCTATATCCTGGAAACCGGCCGCATCGTCATGGACGGACCGGCCGCGGACATGCGCGAGAACGAGGACGTGAAGGAGTTCTATCTCGGCACCGCCGGCGCCGAGAGCCGTAACTTCCGCAATGTGAAGACCTACAAGCGGCGCAAGAGATGGCTGAGCTGATTCTGGTCCACTTAGCAGGGTGATGAAATAGCCCCTGTGTGCCGGCGTTGTTTTTCGTGATCGTCGGTTTTGGCTGGAGGCTCGGCCGGGTATCTGGCCGGCTTTGCCGTCCAAGCCGTGGCCTTCTGCCCCTTTCCTCGTTTATTCGGTGAGCAGCTTGGGCAATCGGACGAGATTGTAGGCGGCCACGGCGAAGGTGAAGGCGAAACGCACCTTCGGAAGCCCTCGGAATTTGGTCTTTCTCTGCCCGGCCGCCGCCTTGACCCAGCCGAACACCTCCTCGATGCGTTTTCGAACCCTGATGCTGAGCGCGTAGCCGGGATGGCGTGTCGTGCGCCCATCGATCGCCGATCGGCGCCCCGACGTGTTCTGCGCGACGTGCGGCGTGGCGCCGAGTTCGCGCATGTCCTCGACGAAGTCGCGGGCGTCGAAGCCACGATCGGCCCCGACCGTCACGCGCCGCGTGCCTGACGCCGAGGAGATGCCCTTGACCATCTCGACCGCCGCCATCCGCTCGGCATGGCCGGAGACCCGGGTGGCTTCGACATCGACGACGAGGCCGTTGCGGTTCTCCATCAGGACGTGACCCATGTAGCAGAGCATCGCGCTGGCGCCGGGGCTCTTGCGATAGAGCATGGCGTCGGGATCGGTGGTCGAGGCGTGCGTCGCGTTCGAGCGCTTCTCACCGTGAAAATCGACCTCGCCATTGCGGCCGTCGGGCTGCTTACCGGAGGAACCGTCGTCGGCGGGAGGTCCGCCCGAGCTGTCGCCGCTGCGGCGGCGGAAGCTCTTCATCGAAGCCCAGGCCTCGATCAGCGTGCCGTCGACGGAGAAGTGCTCGGTGGAGACCAGGCGCTTCACCTTCGGCCGGTCGAGGATGGCGGCAAGGAAGCGCATCGCGATGTCTCCATCGAGCAGGCGGTCGCGGTTCTTCGAGAACGTCGAGGCGTCCCAGACCCGATCGTCGATGCCCAGGCCGACGAACCAGCGGAACGACAGGTCGAAATCCAACCGCTCCACCAGGAGCCGCTCGGAGCGCAGCGCGTAGAAGATCTGCAGCAGCATCGCCCGCAGGAGATGCTCGGGCGGGATCGAAGGGCGACCGATCTCGGAGTAAAGCTCACCGAAGTCGCCGTCGAGCGCCGTCAGGGCCTCGTTCACGATCGTCCGGATCGTTCGCAGCGGATGCTTCTCCGGGATCCGGCTCTCCAGATCCACATAACTGAACAGCGTCCCCGACTTCTCGGTCGAACCGCGCATCGAACCACTCCGTCATCCCTCAACACGACGGAATCACGCCAAGCTCCCCCTGGGAAGGGCCTTTTTCATCGCCCTGCTAATACCAAAGCTCGCGGGTCGTGACTCTTGAGGGCTTGCCAGTGGCATCGGGCGCTGATTCAAGATGGCAAACGGATTGGAGTTTGCCATGCCCATCGCGCTTCGCACCGACTTCGACGCCATCGCGGTAAGGGCCGCCGCCAGACGGTCGAAGGATGGTGCGCAAGCCCGGCGCTTGCTCGCGCTGGCCGCGATCTATGAGGGGGCGAGCCGGACGGAGGCAGCGCGGATCGGCGGGGTCACGTTGCAGATCGTGCGGGACTGGGTGATGAAGTTCAACGCGGCGGGTCCTGACGGGCTGATCGACCGAAAGGCGCCAGGGCCGCAGTCGCTGTTGAAAGCTGCTCATCGCGCGGCGCTGGTCGAGGCGATCGAGCGAGGCCCCATACCCGCCGTTCACGGGGTCGTGCGTTGGCGGATCATCGATCTGGCACAGATGCTCTGGGACGACTTCTCGCTATCGGTATCGCGGCCGACGCTGAGCCGCGAGCTACGCGCGCTCGGCTACCGCAAACTTTCGGCCCGGCCCCGGCCCCATGCCCAGGATCCGGACGCGATCGAAGCCTTCAAAAAGGGGGCTTTGCCGCCGAGCTGGACAAGGTCAGGGCGTCTCTCCCGCGAGGCACTCCCATAGAGATACCAGGACGAGGCCCGGATCGGGCAGAAGAACAAGATCACGAGGCGATGGGCGAAGCGAGGAACGCGGCCCTGCGCACCGCACGACCAGCGCACCAGATCCGCATACATCTTCGGCGCGATATGCCCGCAGGAGGGAAAGGCCGCCGGCCTCGTTCTGCCGTTCTGCAACACCGACGCCATGAACCTGCACCTGGCGGAGATCGCCCTGCATATCGCCCCCGGCGCTCACGCCGTGCTGCTCATGGACCAGGCTGGCTGGCACCTGACGCCGAAGCTCGAGCTGCCTACCAACATCTCGATCGTCGCGATCCCATCGAAAAGCCCGGAGCTCAACCCGCAGGAGAACGTGTGGCAGTTCATGCGCGACAACTGGCTGTCGAACCGCGTGTTCGGCTCCTACGACGAGATCGTCGACCATTGCTCCGACGCCTGGAACAAGCTCGTCGAGCAACCCTGGCGGATCATGTCGCTCGGCCTCCGCGATTGGACCCGCAGGTTCTGATCAGTGGATCTTGGTATTAGTCGAGCCCGCACCTCCGGCCACGCACCTTTGTTGCCTGGCGTCAGGAGTTCGCTGACTTTCGTCTTGACCCGTTGCACGCTCTTCTTGGACGGGCTTGCGCCCAGATACCACCGGCCGCCGTCGGGAAGTAGTGTGGTCCCAACGAATAGCCAAGGAAGTCGAAGCGCTCGTGTCGGGCATCCTTCACCGAGGTCTTGGCCTCGTTGAGTGTCAGCCCGAGTTTCGTCATCACAGCCTTCGTCCACAGCGCCTCATCCGCGTGTCCGCGGCTCAGGATGACGAAGTCGTCGGCATAGGAGATGACGTGTGCACGGAACGCCTCGCCGCGTCCGGTGCGGTGCCAATGTTTCAGGAAGCGGTTCATATAGATGACCGAGAGCAGCGGGCTTGCGACCCCGCCTTGCGGCGTGCCGCGTTTGGCTCGCCTGCCCCGCTCATGTGCCGTTTCCCATCACCGTCCCGCTCTTCGATCGGCGCCTTCAGCCACACCTTGATCAGCCGCAGCACGTGCCGGTCGACAATGCGTCGGGCCACCGATTTGAGGAGGTCCGAATGCGGGATCGTGTCGAAATATTTCGACAAATCGGCGTCTACCACGTCGGTATAGCCCCGGCAGATCAGCCGGTGCGTTTCCTTGACCGCGTCGCGTGCGCGGCAGACGCGGTCGATAGCCGTAGGCGCTGTCCTCAAAGTCCGCCTCGAAGATCGGTTCCAGCACCAGTTTGGCGGCGGTCTGGACTACCCGATCCTGAATGGTCGGGATGCCGAGCGGGCGTTCGCCGCCCCCGGCTTCGGGATCATCACCCGCCGCACCGGCTGTGGCCGGTACGTCTTCGTGACGAGTTCCTCGCGCAGGCCCGCCAGCCACCTCTCCACGCCTTCCGCCTCGATCTGTGCGAAGGTCACGCCGTCCACGCCCGGCGCACCCGCATTGGCGCGGGCCAGCGCATAGGCATGGCGCAGCATGTCCTCGCGACAGATCTTGTCGTACAGCACATAGAAGCGGAAGGCGGGCTCCACCTTCGCCTTACAATAGAGCTTCCTCTGCAGGTTCCTGATCTTTTCGGGTGTTTCGAGGTTCATCGCCAATCACCCCTTCCTCACCAACTTCGAAAGCACACCAGAAGTCGGGGTCCTTTCCTCCGCCGGCGTTGCCCGGCCTCAACGGTCGTATGACCCTGTCCGACTCCCGCCCGGTCCATCGCCAACCGCGATGTCGAAGCCGCGACCTCCGACCGGACGGGCCTCCCCCGATTACCCGCATCACCCTTCCAACGTGCCGTGCCCAATACCCCGGCAGACCGGACAGGTGCGTGTGTCGATTGCTTCCCTGTCCGCACGGCCTTCCCCGAGCAAGAGGCGGGTCGGCGTCTGCATTGACTCTTTCGAGGCCTGCTCAGGCTTCACTCGCGTTACGGCCCGCTGGATCGCTCCGCCACCCAAGGCGGCCTTTGTCACGAGGCTTCGATCCGACCAGTTACCCAGCCGAACCGCTCGTCAGCTTCCAGATCAATCGACAACTCTCTGGGTGGGACCTTCCTCCACTGGTGATACGCGCCTTCGAGGCGCACTCTTGCCCGCGTCATAGCCCCGAGGTCCGCCGCTTTCCGTGGTTTTCACGCTCTGGCTGTCGATCACCCCGGCGCTGGGCGAGGCCTCGCGACCAACCGCTTCGCGCCCAATCAACAGCAGCGCGTGGTTCAATGACAACCACAGCCTGTTGTCCCACCACAGGTAAAACCAGCGTCGTACTGTCGAGACCGGTGGAAAACATGGCGGCAGCATCCGTCATGGCGGGCCCCCCGCAGCAGATACAAGATCGCCTCGACAATCCGCCTCAGTGGCCGCTTGCGCGGTTGCCCCACATGCGAGGGAGGCGGAAAGAACGGCTCCAGCAGCGCCCACTTGGCATCGGTCAAATCGCTTGGCAAAGCAAGGTCCGCACGGGCATACTGCGCCCGAGCGGCGTCGGTCCACATCGTTGATTTCCTCTGGTTCGTTGCCAAACCGCTGAACCAACGATCATGGCGGGCGTCAAGCTAACCCGCTGACACCGCTCAACTTAATTTCGGATAAGGCTCTGAGCGTTTTCGCCGATGAGGAGGACGGCAGGCTGTCCCCGCGCATGCGCCAGCTGGTAGAGGACTTGAGGGCGGAATGGCGCGGCCTCGACGATAGGATCGCGGCCTTCGATGCGGAGTTTATGGCGATGGCACGCGAGGATGCGCTCGCCCGTCGTCTTTCGACGATCCCAGGGATTGGGCCCATCAACGCCACGGCTCTTGTGGCGGCGGTCGGGGTTGCGCAGAGCTTCGGGCGAGGCCGAGACCTTGCCGCATGGCTGGGACGCGTCCCACGGCAGGCGACGATGGGTGGCCGACCGAAACTGCTCGGCAGATCCAAGCGCGGCAACCGACAGCTGCGGGCGAACCTGATCCACGGGGCCAGAGCGGTACTGCCGCGTGTGCTTGCCCAGGACACACCACTGGGTCGATGGGCGCACAGCTTGTCGACGCGGGCGCACAAGAACATGCGCTTCCTCCGGCTGGGTCTGGAAGATCCAGTGCGGGACGCCAGGACGATCTGGCTCTTTCGCGAGCAGCTGACCCGCGCCGGTGCGATCACCGAACTGTTCGCCGACTTCGACGCTTGGCTGAAGGGGCGCGGCTATCTTGCGATGTCCGGCCAGATAGTCGACGCCTCGATCATCGCCGCGCCAGAGGAACACCGACGCCGAGAAGGCGGGCTGAAGGAGGGGCGGATTCCCGAAGACTGGGCCGCCAACCCGGCCAACCTTGCCCAGAAGGATCGGGACGCCCGCTGGACGCTGAAGCGGGTAAAGGCCCGCAAGGCCAAGGACGATGGCACCAAGGCGAAGGTCGAGATCGCCATCCCGGTGTTCGGCTACAAGAACCACATCTCCATTGCCGGCAAGAACCCGGCTAAGATGATGAGATGAGCCCCGCAGCAGGATTCCATCGCCACGATTGGCGCCGGCATCTTGACGATGAAGTCTATCACTCCATCACGCTTCATCCAACGGCGCAGGACTACGGCTCCCGTCTCGTCAAGCCCCGCCAGACTGCAGACGTTCTTGCCGAGATCGATTCCCAACACCACGATCGTCATCGCTCCGCTCCCTTCCTCGTCTCTATATATCTCCGGGCGAAGCGGGGATGAGGCAATGTCCGTTTGAGGAAGTAACACCTCCGGCCAGATTGCCCGTCCAAGCGATCGGCCGAGGAAGGAATCGTCAGCCCTTCACCTTGGCGATTTCCGTCATAAGCTCGGGGATGACGGTATTGATGTCGCCGACGAGGCCGTAGTCGGCCACCTGGAAGATGGGGGCCTCCTCGTCCTTGTTGACGGCGACGATGACCTTGGAGTCCTTCATGCCGGCGAGATGCTGGATGGCGCCGGAGATGCCGAGGGCGACATAGAGCTCGGGGGCGACCACCTTGCCGGTCTGCCCCACCTGCCAGTCGTTCGGCGCATAGCCCGCATCCACCGCGGCACGCGAGGCGCCCACCGCCGCGCCCAGCGCGTCGGCCAGGGGCTCGATGAGCTCGGCGAACTTCTCCCGCGAGCCCACCGCGCGGCCGCCCGACACGATGATCTTCGCCGCGGTCAGCTCGGGACGGTCGGACGCGGCGATGCTCTCCTCCGCGAAGGTGGAGAGCGCCGGGTCGGCCGCCGCGCCCACCGCCTCGATGGCGGCGGAGCCGCCCTCGCCGGTCGCCGCGAAGGAGGCGGTGCGCACCGTCACCACCTTCTTGGCGTCGTTGGATTTCGCCGTCTGGATGGCGTTGCCGGCATAGATGGGCCGCTCGAACGTGTCGGGCGAGACCACCTTGATGATGTCGGACACCTGCATCACGTCGAGCAGTGCCGCCACGCGCGGCAGCACGTTCTTGGCGCACGCCGTGGAGGGGCCGACGATGGCGTCGTAGGAGCCGGCGAGGGAAACGATCAGCGCCGCCAGCGGCTCGGCGAGGCGGTGTGCATAGAGCGCGTCGTCCGCGAGGAGCACCTTCTCGACGCCAGAGAGCTTCGCTGCGGCTTCGGCCACGCCCCTGGCGTTCTGGCCGGCGACCAGCACATGCACGGGAGAACCGATCGCGGCGGCAGCGGTCAGCGCCTTGGCGGTGACGCCGTTGAGGGCCGAATTGTCGTGTTCGGCAATGAGCAGAACGGCCATCAGATCACCCCCGCCTCGTCCTTGAGCTTCGCCACCAGCTCGGCCACCGAGCCCACCTTCACGCCCGCCTTGCGGCCGGCTGGCTCCTGGGTCTTCAGCACCTCGAGCCGCGGGGCGACGTCGACGCCGTAATCGGCCGGCGTCTTCTCGGCGATGGGCTTCTTCTTCGCCTTCATGATGTTGGGCAGCGAGGCGTAGCGCGGCTCGTTGAGGCGCAGGTCCGTCGTGACGATGGCCGGGCCGTTGAGCTTGATGGTCTGCAGGCCGCCGTCGATCTCGCGGGTGACGACCACGCCGCCGTCCTCCACCACGACCTTGGACGCGAAGGTGGCCTGAGGCCAGCCCAGCAGCGCCGCCAGCATCTGGCCGGTCTGGTTGCAGTCGTCGTCGATGGCCTGCTTGCCGAGGATCACGAGGCCGGGGGCTTCCTCGCCCACCACGCCCTTGAGGATCTTAGCCACCGCGAGCGGCTCGACGGTGGCGGCGGTCTTCACCAGGATGCCGCGGTCAGCGCCCATGGCCAGCGCCGTGCGCAGGGTCTCGGAAGCCTGGGCCGGTCCGATGGAAACCGCCACCACCTCGGTCGCCTTGCCGGCTTCCTTGAGGCGCAGCGCCTCTTCCACCGCGATCTCGTCGAACGGGTTCATGGACATCTTGACGTTCGCCAATTCGACGCCCGACCCGTCCGACTTCACCCGGACCTTTACGTTGTAATCCACCACCCGCTTAACGGGCACCAGGATCTTCATGGCTGTCGCCTCTCGTGGGATGCAGGTGGGGCAACGCCAGCCAGAGGCTCGGCCGTCCGGCCGAGGATGGCCCGCGCCCGGATGCGCACGGGTTCATCCACCATGGTGCCATCGACGGCTGCCGCACCATCCCCGCTGGCGAGCACCTTGCGCGCCCAGGCGATCTCGGCCTCGTCCGGGGCGAAGCCGGCGCGGATCGCCGCGATCTGGCGGGGATGGATGGCGAGCTTGCCGCCGAAGCCGAGGTCGCGCGCATGTCGCGCGTCGCCCGCTACCGCCTCCGCATTGTCGATGGCCGTGGTCACGCCGTCGATGGGTGGCGGGAGGCCGGCGAGGCGCGAGGCGAGAACGAGTTCGCTGCGCGCCGCCAGCAGGGCTTCGCGCACATGGGCGCACCCGAGGTCGGCGCAGAAATCGATGCTGCCGAAGGCGAGACGCGCGACATGCGCCGTCTGCGCGATCAGGCGGGCACCGGCGAGCCCGCGCGCCGTCTCGACCAAAGCGATCACCGGGACGGGCGAGGCCGCGCACAAGGCCGCGAAGGCCTCCCCGGCCTCGGCCTTGGGCACCATGACGGCGGCGAACGCGCGCCCGGCGAGGGCGGCCATGTCGGCGGCGTGCCACGGCGTTCCGAGGCCGTTGACGCGCACAAGCAGCGGCACCGACGCGAAGTCCGAGCGCAGGGCCGCGCGCGCCGCGTCCTTGGCGTCCGTCGCCACCGCGTCTTCCAGGTCGAGGATCACGGCGTCGGCCCCGGCGTCCGCCGCCTTTGCGAACCTGTCCGGGCGATCGGCCGGAACGAACAGGGGGACGGTGAAATCGAGCGGCGCGCCCATCACCAGGAAGCCTCCGCAGCCATGCATACGGGGCCGCCCTCGCGCGCCGTCCACAGCTTCAGCCCCTCCCCATCCGCCGTCGCATGCAGGGCGAAGGCGTCGGTGTCGAACAGCGGGGAGAGACCACGGAAGGCGAAGCGCCGGGGTGGCGCGCCCCGGATCTCGGCGGCATAGGTGCACAGAAGTGCCGCCTGCATCGGTCCCTGCACGACGAGGGCCGGATAGCCCTCCACCTCGGTCGCGTAGGGCCGGTCGTAGTGAATGCGATGCGCGTTGAATGTCAGCGCCGAGTAGCGGAAGAGCAGCGGCGTGCCGGCCGTCATGGGCTTGACGAATGCGCCCCTCTCGGCCGCCGGTGGCACCTTTCCCGCCGCTCCGGCATCGGCACGGCGATAGACGATGTCCTGCCGCTCCTCGATGGCGAGCGTGCCGTTCGCCGCCACGCGATGCTCGACGGTGACGAAGCACAGCGGGCCGGTGCGTCCCTCCTTCAGCGCCACGTCGGCGATGCGGGACACCCGCCGCACCGCATCGCCGACCTTCAGGTCGCCGTGAAATGTCAGCGCCCCGCCCGCCCACATGCGCCGGGGCAACGGCACCGGCGGCAGGAAGCCGCCGCGGGCGGGATGGCCGTCCGCGCCGAGCCCCGAGGTGGGGACCGCGGGCTGCGCGAGACAGAAGTGGATGAGCTGCGGCACCGCCGCGCCATGGGTCGGCGGTGCGCCCGGCATGTCGAACATGGCGTGGTATTTGCGCGCGAGATCCTCGCTGAGGACTTCGGCGCCGATGTCCTCGCGGCCGATCCAGGATCTGAGGTGATCCATGTCGATCACCGGCTGATCGGACGGGGCCATCAATAGGACCTCGGCATGCCGAGCACATGCTCGGCCAGGTAGGACAGGATGAGGTTGGTGGAGATCGGCGCCACCTGGTAAAGCCGCGTCTCGCGGAACTTGCGCTCCACGTCGTACTCCTCCGCAAAGCCGAACCCGCCATGGGTCTGGATGCAGGCGTTGGCCGCCTCGAAGGAGGCGTCGGCGGCCAGCATCTTGGCCATGTTGGCCTCGGCGCCGGGATTCTCCCCGGCCTCATAGAGCCGGATCGCCTCGCGCACCATCAGCTCCGCGGCGCGCATGTTGGCGTAGGCTTTGGCGATGGGGAACTGGATGCCCTGGTTCTGGCCGATGGGGCGACCGAAGACGTGCCGTTCCTTCGCATAGGCCGAAGCCTTGTCGATGAACCATTTGGCATCGCCGACGCATTCGGAGGCGATGAGGATGCGCTCGGCATTCATGCCGGAGAGGATGTAGCGGAAGCCCTTGCCCTCCTCGCCCACGAGGTTCTCCGCCGGCACCCGCACGTTGTCGAAGAAGACCTCGGTGGTGGCGTGGTTCATCATGGTGCGGATGGGGCGGATGGTGAGCCCGGCCTCCAGCGCCTCGCGCATGTCGAGGATGAACACGGACAGCCCCTCGGTGCGCTTCGCCACCTGGTCGCGCGGCGTCGTGCGGGCGAGCAGCAGCATCAGGTCGGATTGCGCCGCCCGGCTGGTCCAGATCTTCTGGCCGTTGACCACATAATGGTCGCCCTCGCGGCGGGCGGTGGTGCGCAGCGCCGTGGTGTCGGTGCCGCTGGTAGGCTCGGTGACGCCGAACGCCTGCAGGCGCAACTCGCCCGAGGCCACCTTGGGCAGGTAGCGCGCCTTCTGCTCCGGCGAGCCGTGCCGCAGCACCGTGCCCATCACATACATCTGGGCATGGCAGGCCGCGCCGTTGCAGCCCTGCCGCTGGATCTCCTCCATGATGACCGCGGCCGCCGACAGCGGCAGCCCGGCGCCGCCATATTCCTCGGGGATCAGCGCCGAGAGGAAGCCGCTCTCGGTCAGCGCCGTCACGAATTCGGTCGGATAGGCCATCTCGCGGTCGAGCTTGCGCCAGTATTCACCGGGAAAGCCGGCGCACTGCTTCGCAATTCCCTCGCGAATCTCAGAATGATCTTGCTGATGCATGCCAGGAAACTGTTGTTGGCGCGGTTCTTCGGGAAAGCGGCTGAGGCGTCCGATGGCGCTGTCGGAGGGCCGAACGCAATCTGGTGCCAAAATTCTGCCGCAACATTGGCAAAAGCGCTGCCTTGGCAGAGCCAGGCGAGTCGACGCCAGAACTCGACCGGACCATGATCTTTGGCAGTTGGCGAAACGCCCGTCGCAAGAAGTGTCACCCCTGAGAGAGCAGCCACGCGAACGGGTCTCCCCCCTTGAAACACCTCATCATCGCCTCCCCTGAAAGCGACTGGAGTCGCTGGCGGCGCTTCGTGCCCCTCAATTTTAGCTGGAGCACTGCGCCTTCTTGATAGAGCTTTTTCATGCTGGTTTGCTCTAAGGTATGTTTCAAGCGTATTTTTAGCATATCAGTCATAAGGAAACGGCATCATGGACCTGCGACAGTTGCGCAGCTTCGTGCAGATAGCGGAACTGGAAAGCATCACCGCCGCCGCCGAGCGCTTGGGAGTGGCCCAGCCGGCACTCAGCCGGCAGGTTCAGTTGCTAGAGGAAGAGCTCGGCGTGCCTCTGCTGTGCCGGCACGGGCGGGGCGTCATTCCGACCGAGGCGGGGCGGATGCTGGCCGACCGTGCCCGGCCGATTCTCAGTGATGTCGACGCCATGGTGCATGACGTGATGGCACGAGATCATCGCCTCCGCGGCACTGTGACCCTCGGCCTGCCGCCGACGGTGGCGGAGGTTCTGGCGACACCGCTGGTGACCGAGAGCCTGCGCGTCTATCCGGATGTGAAGCTGAGGGTCGTCGCGGGCTTTTCCGGCCATGTGCAGGACTGGCTACTGAGCGGCACCATCGACATCGGTGTGACCTATCAGGGCGCGAAGGTGCCGCTGGTGCGCACCCATCCGCTTCTGCTCGAGCGGCTGTTCCTAGTCGAGCCGCCGGGCGCGCCTGCGAAGCCCATCACGCTGCCGGAAGCACTTTCACGCAGGCTCATTCTGCCCAGTCCCAGCCACGGGCTGCGCAAGCTGGTCGATGATGCCGCTCGCCAGGCGCTCATCGCGCCTAAGGTGATCCTCGATATCGACATCCTACCCACCCTCCTCGCCTTCGTCGAGCGTGGCACGGGCAGCACGATCCTGCCGCTCGTCAGCGTCTTCCAGCGGGTCAATGAGGGCCGCCTCGTCGCCCGTCCCATCGAATCCCCGGTGCTCGACCGCACGCTGGTCCTGTGGACGCCTCTCAACCGGCCGGGCAGCCGCCTAACTGGTCCCTTCACGACGATGCTCGGCGACACAGTGTGCCGGCTCGTCGCCGCCGGTGAATGGCCGGGCACCAAGCTTTGATGTTGGAATCCTACCAGGGTGATACATACTGGATTGTTATCGCTGAAATTCAGAAACGGCTTTTGTCGGCGCTCTGAGGGAGCCGTAGCTTGGGTAGAAGCAGGGGTGAAAAGTATTCAGAGCATCAATTGCCAGGAGGGCTTCAGCTTTTCGACTGTGCGCGCACGGGCGGCCCGTCCGGATATGGGCCTTTGTGTGCCACGCCTTCCCTCATGCCGTCCCGGCGGCGAATCTTCCAGTTTGCGCCGTGCTCGTTTCGACAGGTGACTTTATGAGCGCTCTAGAAGGCAAACTCGTAATCGCGATCGAACAGGCCGTTGCCGCCCCGTTCTGC
This sequence comes from Xanthobacter dioxanivorans, assembly GCF_016807805.1. Taxonomy (NCBI): domain Bacteria; kingdom Pseudomonadati; phylum Pseudomonadota; class Alphaproteobacteria; order Hyphomicrobiales; family Xanthobacteraceae; genus Xanthobacter; species Xanthobacter dioxanivorans. Next base: position 6,166,012 of record NZ_CP063362.1, read on the forward strand.
ACCTCCCGACTGGCCGACGCCGGGGCACGGGTCATCAAGGTGGAGCGGCCGGAAGGGGACTTTGCCCGCGGCTATGATCGCGCGGCGCAGGGGCTTTCTAGCTATTTCATCTGGCTCAACCGGGGCAAGGAATCGCTGGTGCTCGACCTCAAGGCAGAGGAGGATCGGGTTTTTCTGCTTGCCATGATCGACCGCGCCGACGTGCTGGTTCAAAACCTCAAACCAGGCGCGCTCGACCGCTTGGGGCTTGGCCCGCAGGCGATGCTGAAGCGGCGGCCGGAGCTTGTGTGCTGCTCCATCAGCGGCTATGGCGAGGTCGGTCCCTATGCGCGGCGCAAGGCCTATGACCTCCTCATCCAGGCCGATAGCGGCCTGTGCAGCATCACGGGCGGGCCGGAAGCGGCGGCGCGCGTCGGCATCTCCCTGGTGGATATCGCGACCGGCGCCACTGCCTATGCGGCCATCCTCGAGGCGCTTATCGCGCGCGAGGCGACGGGGCGCGGGCTGGACATCCGCATCTCCATGTTCGATGTGATCGCCGATTGGTTGGCGGTGCCCTTCCTGCATGCCAAGGCGGGCAATCCGCCGGCGCGGGTCGGCCTCGCCCATCCGTCCATTTCGCCTTACGGCGTTTTTTCCACGCGCGACGGCCGGGAGCTGCTGATCTCCATCCAGAACGACCGGGAATGGGGCAGTTTCGCCCGTAACCTGCTCGAGCGGCCGGACATGATCTCAGACCCGCGCTTTGCCACTAACAATCAGCGGGTGATGAACCGGGCTGACGTGGACGAAATCCTGAGTGCCCGCTTCGCCGCGCTGGACCACGCCCAGGCGGTGGCGCTGCTGCTGGAAGCGGACACGGCCTTTGCCGACGTCAACTCTATCACCGATCTGATTCATCATCCGCACCTCAATACCGCATTGGTGCAGACCGAAGCTGGTCTTCAGGCCATCCCGGCTCCCGCTCCAGTGATGGATGGGATGCGCCGCACGGGTCATCATGTGCCAGCGCTGGGCCAGAACAGCGCGGCCATCCGGGCTGAGTTCGCACACCAGCCGGTCGCCTGACATGAGCCGCAGACGCGGCGCCGATCTCGGGAAGCCCTCCATCGCCCCTAGATGCCGTAATGGGCCTACCGCCGGGGTGTAGCCTGGCGGGGCGGCTGTCCCTCAGAGTGATGGTGTGAAGACGGGGTCCGAGGTGATCGGCCCCATGCAACATCGAGGGACAGCCATGGACCACTATGTCGGGATCGATGTGTCGTTGGAACAGAGCAGCTGACCTGCCCCTGATTTTTTCCTCCAAGCGAAGCTAGAGTCCGGCCCGACGAGGGGACGGACGGATGAAGCGATCACGGTTCACGGAAGAGATGGGGTATTCGGTCCTGATCTCTTGAGCCGTTTGCAGCGTTCCGCTGCGAAGAGGACGATCGGGGCCTGAACCCAGCGCCGGGAGGTCCCCATGGTGTACGTCGGCCTTGATGTCTCTTTGAACTCCGTAGCCGTCTGTGTCATCGACCGGGAAGGTCAAATCCTGAAGGAGGCGAGCGTGGCGTCGGAGGCGTCCGCCATCTCGCAGTGTCTCCAGCCCTGGCGGGATCGGATTGCGAAGATTGGGCTTGAGGCTGGGCCGATGTCGGAATGGCTGACTGCGGGTCTGGCGGAGCTTGGTTTTCCCGCCATCAGTCTGGAGGCGCGGCAGGTGAAAGCGGCGTTGTCGGCAATGCCCGTCAAGACCGATCGGAACGACGCGCGCGGTATTGCCCAGGTGGTCAGGGCTGGCTGGTACAAGATCGTGCACGTGAAGAGCATCGGCAGCCAGCATGCGCGAACGTTGGTGGCGGCGCGCAAGCACCTGATCCGCTCCATCACCGCGTCAGAGCAGACACTTCGCGGATTGCTCCGTCCCTTCGGCTTGAAGGTTGGCATCGTGTCGCGGGCCGGATTTGCCTCCCGTGTCCGAGATCTGGTTGGAAACAACGCCATCCTGGCTGAGGTGATGGCTCCCCTATTGGCAGCCCGGGACGCACTGATGCAGGAGTACCAGCGCCTTCACCGCCTGGTCGTCCAGGCTGTCCGGAATGATCCGGTCTGCCGCCTGTTGACGACCATGCCCGGGATCGGGCCGGTTTCCGCTCTGACGTTCAGAGCAACGATCGATGCGCCCGAGCGTTTTGCCCGCTCCCGGTCCGTCGGGGCTTATCTCGGGCTCACACCTCGGCGGTATCAATCGGGCGAGATCGATCGGACCGGACGGATCACCAAAGTGGGCGACGGGGAGACGCGAACTGTGCTGTTCGAGGCCGCCAACGTCATCCTGCGACCGAGCACACGCTGGTCACCGATGAAGGCCTGGGCGGTGCGCATCGCTCATGCGCTGGCGGCCGAGCGCCGGCGGTTCGGCTACCGACGGCTGTTCGTGCTGCTGCGCCAGGCAGGCGAGCCTTCGGGCAAGAACCGCATCTACAGGCTCTATCGCGAGGAGGGCCTGAGCGTGCGCAAGCGCCGGGGGCGACGCCGAGCCGTGGGGGCGCGGGCGCCGATCCTGGTGGAGGCCAAGGCCAATGCCCGCTGGTCCTTGGACTTCGTGCACGACCAACTCGCCTGTGGCCGTCGGTTCCGGATCCTCAATGTCGTGGACGACGTCACCCGCGAATGCCTGGCGGCGATCCCAGACACCTCCGTCTCGGGCCGGCGGGTGGCGCGGGTGCTGATCCGCCAACGCACGACCCCGTGAACGGCGGGTATGGGGCCTCGCTCGATCGCCTCGACCAGCGCCGCGCGATGAGCAGCTTTCAACAGCGACTGCGGCCCTGGCGCCTTTCGGTCGATCAGCCCGTCAGGACCCGCCGCGTTGAACTTCATCACCCAGTCCCGCACGATCTGCAACGTGACCCCGCCGATCCGCGCTGCCTCCGTCCGGCTCGCCCCCTCATAGATCGCGGCCAGCGCGAGCAAGCGCCGGGCTTGCGCACCATCCTTCGACCGTCTGGCGGCGGCCCTTACCGCGATGGCGTCGAAGTCGGTGCGAAGCGCGATGGGCATGGCAAACTCCAATCCGTTTGCCATCTTGAATCAGCGCCCGATGCCACTGGCAAGCCCTCAAGAGTCACGACCCGCGAGCTTTGGTATCAGACCCAATCTTCCATGCCGAAACACACAAAAGGTGACGCTCATCCATGGTTGGGTTCTGTTGGCGCTCGCCGAAGAGTGACGTGGTCGGTTCACCGCAGGGCCGTTTCGTTTCAGCTGTCCTTGTCGTTGACAAGCAGTGGTGCATCTGCAGGGAGCACATCGACAAAGATGATCTCGTCCGCGCGCAGGCGGGCATGGAGCTCAAACGCATTCTTGGCGGCGGGTTCAGCGGTGGCACGGTCCGCGTTGTCCTGGAGCACAATCGAGATGCGGATAAGGTCGCGGTTGTTTTTGCGCGTCGCCACGGCCTGAGCCGCTATTGCGCCGGGTGTGGCAATCACCACCTCCTCGATCGCGCGCGGATAGACGAAGATCTCGCGCACCTTCACCGCCGCCCCTACTCGGCCCTGCAGCGCTGAAAGCCGGCGCACACTGCCGTCCTGGTTACTCTCTAGTGCAAAGGCGCTGTCACCAGTACCGAAGCGGATCATCGGCCATTCGGCATGGCGTGAGGTCACGACGACCTCGCCCGTCTCGCCGTGGGGGAGTTGGTCGCCGCTGACTGGATCGCAGATCTGCACCACGCGGTCCGGATGCACCCCATAGCCGTTGCCCCCGTCCTCATACGCGACGACACCGAGATCGGCTGTGGCGTAGGCCGCCCAGGTGGAAACGCCGTAGTCAGCCTCGATTCTGCGGCGCTTGGCCATCCAGTCGCCCATTTCGCCGCCCAGGAAAGCCGTCCGTACATTCCAGGCGCCGCGGCCATATGTCTCGATCACCCTGTCGGCCAGGGTCAGGAAGAATGCTGTCGACGCGCAGATGGAAGTGACGCCGGTCTCGACGATGATCTGGGCTTGCAAATCAGTGTTGCCGACGCCGCCGGGAATGACGGTGGCGCCCGCAGCCTGCGCGGCCTCGTCAAAAAGAAGACCAGCCGGCACGAGATGATACATCCAGGTGTTCAGGATCACATCCCCCTTGCCGACTCCTGCCGTCTTGAACAGCAGGTCCAACCCATGGCCGCCGCCGCCGGGCAGCGCCGGTTCAAAGATCGGGCCGGGCGAGACATAGATGCGCGCTATTTCCTTCAGATCGGCGGCGAGGAACCCTCCGAAAGGCGGGGTCTCTCTTTGGAGCTTCAGCAACTCCTCTTTCTTCATCACCGGCAGACGGGAGAGATCGGCCAGCGACGAAATCTTGGCCGGGTCGAACCCGGCCGCAGCGAACCGTGCCTTCAGTCCCGGTGCCTTCGTTGCAGCCGCGCTGTAGGCGGTCGCGATGTCCTGATAGATGTCACTGGGCATTGCTTCTGATCACCTTTGCCAAGTGGTTCGACCGCGACAGATGGAACCCATCTGTCGCCAGCAGGTCGAGCCACAATTCTTTGATCGAGTGGATCTACTTTCCGAAACGGACGGATCCCACCCGTTTCGATTGATCCACAAGCTTGGCTCAGATCGGACAATCCTTGCGGAAGTTCGGCGCGCGCTTCTCGCGGTGCGACAGTACGCCCTCTTTCACGTCTTCGCCCATGAAACCCAGCATCTCGAGGGCGGTGGAGGCGTCGAAGATCGGTCCGGCTTGACGCAGCCAGTTGTTGAGCGCGTATTTGGTCCAGCGGATCGCGCTCTGCGAGCCATTCGCAAGTTCGGTTGCAATGTCGAGCGCGGTCTGCTGCAGAACGTCATCCTCGACGCACATCGACACCAGTCCGATCCGGTCAGCCTCCTCACCCGAGACCGGCTTGCAGGTCATCAGGTAGTATTTCGCCTTGGCCATTCCGCAAAGCAGCGGCCAGATGATCGCGGCCACGTCACCGGCGGCGACGCCGAGACGCGGATGGCCGTCAACGATCTTGGCCTTCTTGCCGGCGATCGACACGTCGGCCAGGATGCCGACGACCAAGCCGGCACCCGCCGCGGGACCGTTGATCGCCGAGATGATCGGCTTGTTGCAGTTGATGATGTTGTAGACGAGGTTCTTGGCCTCTTTCCACGTCTTCATGATCTCATGCGAATTGCCGATCATGCTCTCGATCAGGCCGAAATCGCCGCCCGCCGAAAACGCCTTGCCTGCACCGGTGACGATCACCGCATTGATGTCGGGATCACGGTCGATATCGATCCATATATCGGTCATCTGCGTGTGGGTCTCGGCATCGACCGAGTTGAAGGTGTCAGGCCGGTCGAAGGTGATGCGCAGCACGCGCTCGGCCGGGTAATCGAATTTCAGCTTGTCGTATTTTGCGTAACGATCGGACATCGTAAATCCTCCCTCATGGTCAGCCCGGCAGGCCTAGGACAGCTTTCGATAGAATGTTGCGTTGGATCTCGTTCGACCCGCCGTAGATCGTGGTCGGCCGGGCCTTGTAGAAGACCGCCAGAACATCGAGACCAACATTGCCGACCTGTAGCGGCCCCAGCGTGCCGCCATCGGGTCCTGCCGCCTCGATCATGAGTTCGGTGATCTTCTGAAATGTCTCGGTCACCCAGATCTTGAGCATCGAGACATCCGCGCCCAGCGGTTCGCTCCGCTTGAGCTGATCGGCGAAGCGCGCGTAAAGCGCCGCGTGATCCTCGACATCGAGCGCGACCTCGGCGAAGCGGTCGCAAAAGACCGGGTCGTCGAAGCGGCCGGCACCGCGAGCGTAGGTTTCAAGCTGACCAAGCGCGTTCTGGGCCAGATTCGGTGCGCCGATAAACACCCGCTCGAAGCTGAGCAGGGACTTGGCCATGGTCCAGCCCTTGTTCAGTTCGCCCACCAGGTTTTCGCACGGGGTGCGGGCATCGTCGAAGAAGACCTCGCAGAACTCGGTTTCGCCTGCCAGCGTGGTGATCGTTCGGACCTCGACCCCCGGCTGATCCATCGGGACGAGAATGAAGCTGATCCCTTGCTGTTTCTTTGGGGCTTTCGGATCGGTGCGCACCAGCATGAAAATGTGCGTCGAGTCATGCGCCATCGTCGTCCAGATCTTCTGTCCGTTGATCACGAACTCGTTCCCCTCGATGACGGCGTTCGTGCGCAGGTTCGCCAGATCGGACCCTGCGCCCGGCTCGGAATAGCCCTGGCACCAGATGTCCTCGCAGCTTAGGATGCGGGGCAGCCAGTATGCCTTCTGAGCATCGGTGCCGAACTTGATGATGAGCGGGCCGACCATCTGCACGCCCATGTCTCGGCCACGCACGACCCCCCAACGCTGCTGTTCCTCGTAGAAAAAGAGAAGCTTGGCCGCGTTCAGCCCCATGCCGCCGAACTCCGCAGGCCAAGCCGGTGCGACCCAACCCTTGGCATGGAGCTTGCGGTGCCAGTGCTCGATCTCGGCGAACTTAGGGCGATGCGAAAGATTGCGCAGCTCTTCGGGGTACTCGGTTTCGAAGAACTGCCGGACCTGCCTGCGGAAGTCGGCGTCGCTCATGGCGTTGTAGTCGATCACTCAGCGGCCTCCTCTGCGTTGCGGGCGTTCAGCCAGAGCCGACGATGATAGACGTCGTCGCCCAGCCAGGCCGAGAGCACCAGCGCCCTGTTCAGGTAAAGCCCGATGTCGAACTCGTCGGTGTAGCCGACCGCGCCATGCAGCTGGATCGCCTCGCGCGTGATCTTCCTGGCCGTGGTGCAAGCCCGGGCCTTGGCCCGGCTGGCCTGGCGTGCACGCAGGCGCGGGGCTTCTGTGGCGTCCATCAGGCCTAGCGCGTCACGCACACTCGCTTCGGCCACTTCCTGCATGACATGCATGTCCACCGCGCGATGCTGAATGACCTGGAACGAACCGATCGGCTTGTCGAACTGCTCGCGCGTCTTGATGTAGTCGAGCGTGATCTCCAGCGCCTTGGCGCTGACCCCGACAAGCTCGGCCGCCGTCAGCACCGTCGTGTCGCTGACGGCAGCTTCCAGAGCCTTTGCGACGACCGGACCTTCGGCGAGCAATTCGGTTGGCGCGCCCGACAGGTGTAGTTCGGCCAGTATACTGCCATCGGACTGACGCCGTTTGTCGATGGAAACGCCCTTGCCGCCGGGTTCAACCAAAGCGAGAGCCGGTCCGCCGCCCGCCTCCGCCACCACGAGGATGCCACTTGCAGCAGCCACCCCCGCGACCCAGGATTTCGTCCCGGTCAGAGCTCCGTTCTCGAACCGAGATGACAGGGTGTCGGAGAAACCTTTGGCGTCACGCTCCTGCCATGCTGTTGCCAGGACCGTCGTGCCGGCCAGCGCCTCGGTCAGAAGCGCATGCTCGGGGCAGAGCCGGCGCAAAAGGCCAATTGCAAGCCCGACCGAGGCGACGACAGGCTCGGGCGCGATCACCCGGCCTACTTCTTCGGCGATGATGCCGGCGGCGGCCAGCCCCATGCCGAGGCCGCCCGCCTCTTCCGGCACCGCGGCGCCGAACACGCCGGCCTTGGCCAGTTCCGTCATTACGGGCGCATCCCAGCCGCCGTCTTCGTCCCTGATCTTACGCGCCCGCGCCACGCCGCCCGCGCGCTCCAACAGCGTGCGGACGCTTTCGCGCAATAGGCGGAGATCGTCGTGGTCGTGATGTGCAGCGTTGATCATTTTTCCTCCGGGGGCCGGCGCTTGATCATCACGGGAGTATCGGCAGTGAACACGACCTGTCCTGCGGGATTCATGGCTCTGAGCGTATAGGCCAGCACGCCCCTGTCCGGTTTGGTCTTCGAAGGTGTGACCGAAGAGACTTCCAGTTCGATGTCCAGCGCCTCGCCGGGCCGAATTGGCCGAGGCCATCTCAGCGAATCGAAACCCAGCCCGCCGATATTGGCGATCTCCGGCATCATTCCGTGCATGACTGGCTTGAACACCTGCAGCATCGTCTGAAAGCCCGAGGCGATCAGGCTGCCGTGGATGCCGGTGGCATAGGCCTCGTCAGTATGCAGCCGCTGCGGATCCCATTCCTGCGCGAACGCAATGATCTCCTCCTTGCTCAGCGGCTCTGCGCGGAACCTGTAGATCTGAGCCGGCTGGAAATCTTCCAGATATTTCATGAGGCCTTGCCCGCTGCAGCAAACCCGGCATCCACCCCTTCGGCGCTGCGCGAGATGCGCTCGCGATTGAACTGCTCGAGCCGGGGATAGGTCTTTTTGAAAACGCGCAGGAATTCCTCCATCGGTGCGTCAACGTAGAGCCCCCGATCGTTCACATATTCCATGTGCCGCTGGTCTTTGACGTCGAACTCATGAAACAGCGCGTCGCTCTTGCCGTCGAAGACAAGCGGCCTGACCCCGAACCGCTCGCACAGCTCCATGTTGAACGCAGGCGTGATCTTATAGGTATTGCCGTCGAGCCAGAGCTGCACGTAGCCGTGATAGACGAACAGGTCGGTGCCCATCAGCTCCTGCAGCTTGGGCGTGTTCAGATGGTTGCGCACATCGGCGAATCCCAGCGCTGCGGGAATGCCGGCCGCGCGCAGGCAGGCCGCCAAGAGGATCGCCTTGGGCACACAGAAGGCGGCCTCCGCTCCGGCGATGGCGCTCGCGCGATAAGCATCGGCCGTCAAGGCGAAGGTGTAGGGATCATAGCGGATGCCGTCCCGCACCGCCTCGAACAGGCGGATGGCCTTGTCGGTTTGCGATGCATCGTCGCGTAGATCGCGCAGAGCCCGGGCGACTAACTGCTGGACCTCGGGGCTGTCGCTGTTCACGAAATACGTGGGCACGACGTATCTTGTGGCCTCTTCCGGAAGCGCTTCTTGGGAGATCGTCATCATATTCACCTTCTGGAAGGAGCAATTCTAACACCTGTTAGATTAGCGGGCCGCACTGGCACCGTCAATCTTCGGCGTTCTTGGCGGTATCTCATGGGTCGGGCAGCCCGAAATACCTGTTGTCACGGCCGAGATCGGGCGCGGCCTCGTCGCGGGAGGGCGGCGCGCGAAAAGCCGGCGCGATCGGCAGCGGCAGGGCGGGCACGCGCCGTTCCCCGATTCGCACCTGCCGGCCGTAGACGCCCCGCTTGGCAAAATGGTCGTCGGATGCCGCCTCGGCCGGGGTCTTGACCACCGTGCAGCAGCAATCGGCCTCGGCCAGAAGCGGGGCCCAATGCAAGGCCGGATGCGCCGCTAGCAGGCGGGCAACTTCGGCAGTGCTTGCTTCCGGATCGGCGAGGTCGTCGCGCAGCTCCGCCCTCAGTCCGATCACATCGCAGAAGGCCTGCCAGAACTTCTCTTCCAGTGCCGCCACGGCGATCTGACGCCCGTCGGCTGCGGAATAGAGCCGGTAACGCGCCAGTCCGCCCGTCAACCGGTCGGCGCTGTTGCCAATCGGCTCTCCGGCGAGAACGCCCTTGGCATGAGCCCAATAGGCGAAAGCGAAGGCACCTTCGGTCATGGCGATATCGAGATGGATGCCCTGCCCCGTACGGTCGCGCTCGCGCAAGGCGAGCAGGATATTGAGCACCGCCGGGTAGCTGCCGCCCCCAACGTCGGCCACCAGCGCGAACGGCATTGTCGGCTGCTCGTTTGGACCGCGGCTGAGCGGCAAGATTCCGGCCTCGCCGACATAGTTCAGGTCGTGGCCGGCAAAGTCCCGTTTCGGCCCGGTCTGTCCGTAGCCGGTGATCGAGCAATAGACGATGCCCGGATTGATGGCACGCACCGCCTCATATCCCAGGCCCAGCCGGTCCGTCACGCCGGGGCGGAACTGCTCGACCAGGACGTCGGCCTTCTCGATCAGCGGACGGAGGCTCTCCACCGCACCTTCAACCTTCAAATCCAGCGCAATCGATTTCTTGCCGCGATTCAAGATCGCGTAACCGATGCTGACGCCGTCGATTTTCGGCGCCGTATGGCGCGCGTCCTCGCCCGTGCCGGGGCGCTCCAGCTTGACGACTTCCGCCCCGGCCTCGGCCAAAATCAGGGTCGCCAGGGGGCCAGGCAGAAGCGTGCTTAAATCGAGCACGAGAATATCGCTGAGCGGCTGAGCCATGATCGCTGACCTCAAGCAAAGCCGGCCGCGCCGTTGTTCAGCACAACGACCTGACGCTCGGGGATCGAGGCGCTGAACCGGGCTTCGCCGCCTTCCCGCCAGATATGGAACCGCACCGTCTCGCCCGGATGGACCGGGGCGGAAAAGCGCACGTCAAGTCCGGTCACGCGAACCTTCACGTTGTAGTCGATCACGCGTTTGACGGGCACGAGCACCTTCATCGGCGTTTCTCCCATTACTGTTTGGACCGCTTTGCCGCAGTCAGCAGTCCTTGAACTGCGGCGGTCGCTTTTCTTGGAAGGCCTTCATGGCCTCGGGAAAATCATGGGCGCAAAGGAGCACACTTTGCGCATCGCGCTCGATCTCCAGCGCCTCGAGGTAGGAGCATTCGGCAGCAGCCCGCATGACACGCTTGGCTGTCTGCATGCCGAAGGCGGGGTGGGCGGCGATCTCTCGCGCGATCTCGATGGCCCGGGTCTCGGCCTCGCCGGCCGGCACGCATTCCTCCACAACACGCAGCTCGCGGGCCGTGCGTCCACCGATCTCGCGGCCGGTGAACACCAGCATCCGGGCCACCCCAGCGCCGGCGCGCTGCTGAAGAAGCCAGCTCGACCCGGTGTCGGGGCAGCCGCCGACCTTGGCAAAGACCTCGCAGAGGCGCGCATCTTCGGCAGCCACGACAATATCGGCCGACAGCGCCAGGCTCAGCCCCGCGCCATAGGCAATTCCATTCACCGCGGCGATCAGTGGTTTTTTGAACTGATAGGCGGCGCGACCGCCGGCGTGGACCATGTCGACCATCTCCGAGGTCGCGCGGGCGCCCTTGGCGATCTCGGCGCGGAAGCCGATAAGATCGCCGCCACTTGAGAAATGCTCGCCGCCGGTCATCACCACGGCGCGAATCGCGCCGTCCTTCTCGGCCTGCCGCAGATTGGCGATGAGCGCCTCGACGAACGCAATGCTGTACGGGTTGCGCCGTTCGGGACGGAGAAAGCGCAGAACGCCCACAGGCCCATCCCGATCAAGCCGCATCAGGTCGCCCATGCCTCTCGTCTCCCTTACCGGCCTTGCCAGACGGGCGCACGTTTTTCGGCAAAGGCCCGCGGGCCCTCGATGGCATCCTGGCTGGCATAGACCACCTCGTGCAGGCGCTTGCCCTCTTCCAGCCCGCCGGCACAGCCCAGATCCATGGTCGCGCGCACGCTGGCCTTCGCCGCGACTACCGAAAGCGGTGCGGCACTGGCGATCCGACGTGCGAGGTCGCGGGCCCGTTCGCGAATTAGATCAGGCGTGTCTTCGAGGTAATTGGTGAAACCGTAGTCGTGCAGCCGCTCGATCGGCATGAGATCGCCGGTCAGCACGATCTCCATCAGGATCGGCTGCGGCAGCATCCACAGCGCCGACGCGGCCCAGGGCGAGCCGCGTCCGATCTTGACTTCGGTGATCCCGATCTTGGTTCCTTTGAGACCGACCCGCAAATCGCAGTTCAGCGCCAGCATCATGCCGCCAGCCATCAGAGAACCGGTCATCGCGGCAATGATCGGTTTGCGACAGGCGCGCATCGTGTCGTGAAAGGGGTCGCGCATCTTGCTAAGGATGTCGACGCCCTCGTTTCGCGCGATCTCCGCCGCCTCTTTGAGGTCTAGCCCGGCGCTAAAGACACCGCAATCCGCCGAGGTCAGGATCGCAACGCTAACCGTGGCGTCGGCCTCGATCCGCTCCCATGCATCGGCCAATCCGTTCGCGGCGGCGACCGAGAGCGCGTTCTTGCGCTCGGGCCGGTTGATAAGGACAGTGGCCACGCCACCTTCGACGGACACCTCGATCGGGCTGTCTTCCATCGCTCGATCCCTCGCAGATTGACCTTGCATGACTGGTGAACCGGCTTGTGCCTGCGGGTCAACTTGACCCGCAGGCGCGCCGTCAAGTCACTTGACAGTGAATTTGGACGAGCTTTCCTTGATCACTTTCCACACCACGTCGGTATAGTCCGCGCTCCAATCCGTGAGCGGCACCCAAGTCGAGCCGTCCCACCGCTCGACACGGGTCTTGCCGCCTCCTCCATGGTCCTCAGGTGTCACGGTCACCGGAGCCATGAGCCCGTTGGCGTCGAAATCCTTAATCGATTCTAAACCAACCTTCATGCTTTCGGGGGTCAGCGGCGAGCCGTTCTTCTCGATAGCCAGCCGGGCGGCCTCAAAACCCACTGAAAAGACCGCCAACCCCAAATTGTAATAGACGTCGTGGACAAGCGATTCCGGGCCGCTGCCTTTGCCCTTCGCGTAGAAGGTCCCAAGCATGGTCTTGACGAGGGGCACCTCTTGGCCGCCGGCCACGTTGGTGCCACGCAGGATTCCCTTGGCCCCTTCGGCCCCGATATTCTTGATATCAACCTCGTTCAGCCAGTTGACCGACAGGTAGCGATCGATCGGAAAGCCATTGCGCTTCATCTCCTTCGAGGCCACGACGTGACCGCCGGCAAGAATCCAGCTGATCATGTAATCGGGCTTGTCGCGACGAACTTGTGTCCAAACGCTCGCCTGGTCGCTCCCGGGCAGCGGCACTGGATAGAGCTTGAGCTCAAAGCCTTCCTTTGCCGACAGCGTCTTGAGGATCTCGATCGGCTCCTGACCGAAAGGGTAATCAAGATAGATGAAGCCAATTTTGGCTTTCCTCAGATCGCCGCCCATCTGCTTCTTGATGAAGGCGACGTCGTTGGCTGCCTGCTGCCAGTAGGTTGGACCGACCGGGAAGATCCAATCGAATACCTTCCCATCGGCTGCGTCGCCTCTTCCGACGAAGGACTGCAGCACGATGTTGCCATCTTTCATGGCGCGTGGAAGAAGGGCATTCGTCACCGGCGTCGAAAGGAAGTAGAACAGAAACACGCCCTCGCGCCTTAGCTGTTCATAGCATTCGACACCGCGCTGGGGTTCGTTGCCGGTGTCGCGCACCATTATTTCGACTGGATGGCCTGCTATCCCGCCATTGTCGTTTGTGTATTTGGCCAAATCCTGCGCAGCCTGGGCGACCTGCGGCGAGACGAAGGTGTAAGATTTGCTCAGATCGAAGCAAAGGCCGAAGCGGATCGGCTTCTTGTCTTGTGCCGCGGCTGCCTGGATTGCCAGCCCCAGCGCCGCTGCCAGTACAGCGGCAGCCACTCTGTTGAAGATCGTCATCTCGAACCTCCCTGTTGGACATCGCTTCCTCAATGTCGGCCCACTCCGCCGGGCCGGCTTCACAGGCCGCACGGCGCGGCCTCCACCTCCTCGCATCACTTGCCGTCGAACTTCGACGAGCTCTCCTTCACAACCTTCCAGACGACATCCTGATAGGCGGCGATCCAGTCGGTCTGCGGCACCCATGTGGCCCCATCCCACATTTCAATGCGCGTGCGCGGCCGCCGCCGCCGTGATCCTCCGCCGTCACGTGATCGGCGCCATGAGACCGTTTGCGTCGAAATTCTTGATCGCCTCCAGCCCGGCCTTGTAGGTTTCGGCGGTGATCGGATGGCCATGCAACGCAACCGCCTGACGGGCCGCTTCAAACACGATCGAATACATCGCAAGGTCGGTATTGTATAGAACGTCCCGCGTCTTTTCGACCGGGCCATTGCCTTTGCCCTTGTCGTAAAGCTCGGTCATGATTTCCTTGTAGAGCGGGATGTCCTGACCGCCCGCGACATTCGTGCCGCGCTTGAGCCCCCTCGCCGCCTCCGCGCCGATATTGGAGATATCCACCTCGTTGAGCCACTTGACCGAGATGCACTTCTCCATTGGAATGCCGCTGCGTTTCATTTCCTTTGACGCGACCCGGTGCGCACCGGCAAGCATCCAGCTGATGATGTGGTCGGGCTTGTCCCGGCGCACTTTGGACCAGACCCCCGCCTGGTCGCTGCCGGGCAGCGGAACCGGATAGAGGATCAGCTCGAATCCTTCCTTCGCCGACAGCGTCTTGAGGATCTCGATCGGCTCCTGCCCGAAGGGATAGTCGAAGTAGACGAAGCCCACCTTCACATCCGAGAGATTTCCGCCATGCAGCTGCTTGATACAGACGATGTCGTTGGCGGCCTGGCCCCAATAGGTCGGTCCGACCGGATAGACCCAGCTGAACACCGCCCCGTCGGCCGCGTCGGCTCGCCCGACAAGCGATTGCATCAGAATGCGCCGGTCCTTCATGGCGCGCGGCAGGATCGCGAGCGAAGCGGGCGTGGAAAGCGTGTCGAAAACGAACACGCCCTCGCGGCTGAGCCTGCGGTAGCATTCGATGACGCGCTGCGGCTCATTGCCATGGTCGCGCACGATCACTTCCACCTGCGCCCCCTCGATCCCACCCTTTATGTTGACGAGACCGGCAAGATCGAGCGCCGCCTGCGAGACCTGTGGCGTAGCGAAGGTGTAGGCCTTGCTCAAATCGTAGCAAACGCCGATCCTGAACAGTCCGGGATCCGCCGCCTTGGCGGAAGCCGACAGGAGGCCTGCGGCTAGCAAGGCCAAAGCCAGTGTCTTTCCAATGGACTGCATTTTCTCCTCCCGCTCTCGCTTGGAACGATCGAGTCAGCTCAGCCAGCGCTTGCGCCGGCTGTAATGTTTGATGTCGTGGAAATTCGTGCCCGACCCTCCCCCCAGATAGAACTCCTGAATGTCTGAATTCGCTTTCAATGCCTGCGCTGTGTCGTGCATGACAACGCGGCCATTCTCGATCAGATAACCGTCCGACACGATCTCCAACGCTGCGAGTGCATTCTGCTCGACCAGCAAAACAGACAACCTCACTTCCTTGTTGATCTTCTCGATGATGCTGAAAATCTCAGCCACCAGGAAAGGCGCCAAGCCTAGACTCGGTTCGTCGAGCATCAGGAGACGGGGCTGGGTCATCAACGCGCGACCGATCGCCAGCATCTGCTGCTCGCCGCCTGAAAGATATCCCGCCTGGGAGTTCTTCCGTTCAGCGAGGCGCGGGAAATACTCGTAGATCCTCTGCTTTTCCGTTTTCAGCGTGGCCCGGTTCATCGACATCGGCGCAGCCGCTTCGAGGTTTTCATCGGGCGTCAGGTGTTCGAAAACACGACGGCCTTCGATCACATGGCAAATCCCCATCTCCACACGCCGCTGCGCGGGCAAACCGGTGATTGCCGTGCCGTCGAAGCTGATCTCGCCCCGACTGACGCGGCCGCGCTCGGCCTTGAGAAGGCCGCTGATCGCCTTCAACGTCGTGCTCTTTCCGGCCCCATTGGACCCGAGAAGTGCTACCATTCCTCCTTGTGGAACCTTGATGGAGACCCCTTTGATCGCCAACACGACGTTGTCATAGAGGACTTCTATACTGTTCATCGACAGGATGTTGGCTGCTTCTTTATCGGGAGCGCGGGTCATCTGCGGCCTATTTCTTGAGTTGATCAAAGGGCCACACCATCAGGTAGTCCCGGATGTTGCCATAGAGCTTGCCCAATCCCAGCGGCTCTATGATTAAGATGATGATGATGAGTGCTCCGTAAACCGCGTTCGGGATGTGGGCCAAGGCTTCGACATTCAGTTGAAGCCCGAGAGTTCCCGCGCCTTCTGCTACGATCCCATTGACGACGCCGGGCACCAGCAAGATCAGCGCGACGCCAAAATAGGTGCCGATGATACTGCCGAGGCCGCCAACGATCACCATGGCCAGAACCTGGATCGATACGGCGACCGAGAACTGCTCGGGCGCGACGAGAAAAAGGAACGTAACGACAAGGATCGCTCCGCTGACTCCGCCAATGAAGGAGGAGGTCGCGAAGGCTACGAACTTGTAGTAGAAGCTGTTCACTCCGAGAATGGCCGCCGCATAGTCCTTCTCGCGGACGGCCACCAGCGCGCGGCCCAGACCGGTACGGCGCAGATTCAGCATAAAAATGGTGACCAGGAGACACCAGCCGAAGGCGACGTAGTAGAGGCCCGTGTCCGAGCTGATCGGCTGGCCCAGAAGAGCAAATGTGGGGGCCTGCAGCGATGCATGTGAACCACCCGAGATTGCCGGCGAGTGGGTCAACACCCAGTCCATCGCGAACTGCATCGCCAGCGTGGTCAAAGCCAGATAGAGGCCCTTCACCCGCAGGGCCGCGAAGGCGAACAGGCTGCCGATAACCGAAGCGGAGATCCCACCGATCAGGAGCGCGAATTCCCACGGCAACCCGTACTTGGCCGCGTGAACAGCCGAATACGCGCCCACGGCCATCACCGCCGCATAGCCGAGGTGCAGTTGGCCGGCCCAACCCGTCACTAGGTTGAGCCCGAGCGCCGCTGCCGTCCAAAGGAGCCAAGGCAACATATAGCTGTTGAGGTACAGCGACCCAACAAGGAACGGTGCCGCCAAGCCGAGCACCAGGAAGAGCACTGCGAGATTCCTGTCGGCCGGTACCCTGTAGAGCCGACTGTCGGATACGTAGTTGGCATGATGAATACCAGAGAGCCGGTAAAACATTACATCAGACCCTTTCGATGTCTTGACGGCCAAACAGGCCGTGCGGCCGAAGCATGACAGTGAGGATGAGCACCGCGGCTACAATCAGGTCGCGGCTGCCACCGCCCACAAACGGATCCAGATAAGTGGACCCCACATTCTCGACCATGCCTAGAATTAGTCCGGCGAGCACCGCGCCAAATATGCTGTCCAGCCCGCCTAGAACGGCTACCGTCAATCCCTTGAGCAGCAAGAGCGACAGCGACTGGTCGACGCCCTGAATCTCTCCCCATACGATGCCTGCGGCCACCGCGACGATTGAAGCCAATCCCCAGGACAGACCGACCCCGCGCTCGACCGAAATGCCGACAGACCATGAGGCCATGTAATCGTCGGCTATTGCGCGCAGGCGGATACCCAGGCGGCTGCGGAAAAACAGGACGAAGACCACAAACAACGAGAGGGCCACAGCAGCGCCAACCAAATGGATGCGGCTGATCAGAACGTCGCCGATAAAAAGCGGGTCATAGCCGACGCCTAGTTCGACCGATCGCGACGTACCGCCCCAGATAGCAAGCGTCGTGCCGCGCAGAAAGATGTCGATCCCGAGCGTCATCATGAGGAGCATCACGATCGGTCGGCCTGCGAGCCGGCGCAGCGCAACCCGCTCGATCCCCATACCGAGACCGAACATGGCGGCGGCAGCCAGGGGGATGGCCGCCCAGAGCGGAAGGCCCGCATCGCGGGCCAGCGCCAGCACGACATAGGCTCCCACCATGGTGAGCCCGCCCTGCGCGAGGTTCGGCACGGAAGAGGCCTTGTAGATCAGTACCAGGCCGATTGCGAACAGTGAGTAAAGCAGCCCGGTGAGAGCTCCGTTTACCGCGAGTTCGGCAAGGAAACTCAGTTCCATCTAAACCTCCCTTATTGGGAGGGTACGGTCGACCCTTCCCGTCTCACCCGTCTCGTAAGTCACGACGGCGCTGACATGAACGTGCTTTGATCCGTCATAAAGAGCCGCGATCACGTTCTGATAGCGGTCTTCGACCACGTTTCGTCGCAGCTTGCGGGTGCGCGTGACCTCTCCGTCGTCGGGATCGAATTCCTTGTGCAGGCTGACGAACCTTTTGATCCGCAGAGGCTCGGGGAGGACTGTGTTAACGCGCCGAAATGCCTCGTGCAGCAGCGTAGCCACCTCCTCGCGCTGAGACAGATCGGCATAGGACACATAGGGTATGCCATTCACCTCGGCCCAATGTCCCACGGCATCGAGATCGATGCACACCATTGCCGCCAATTCGTCGCGGCCGGCGCCGATCACAGCCGCGTCCCTTATGTATGGGCTGAACTTCAGGCGGTTCTCTATATAATTGGGTACATAGCGTTCACCGGCTTTTGTGTGCATCACTTCTGAAACGCGGCCAAGCACCACGAGATGGCCATCGTCTTCGAGGTAGCCAGCATCGCCTGAACGCAACCAGCCAGCGGAAAGCGTCTCGGCCGAGGCTTCGGGCTTGTTGTAGTATCCTGCGAAAACGCTGTCCGACTTCAGGAGGATTTCGCCATTGTCGGCGATCTTCACCTCGACCCCCGGGGCAGCCTTGCCCACGGTGTGGAGGCGCACCTCATCAGGCGCCTGGATCGCGGTGATGGCACTGGTTTCCGTCTGACCGTACAGCTGGCGCAGTTTGATCCCGAGCGCTCGGTAGAATACGAATGTGTCCTCTCCGATCGCCTCACCGCCAGTGAAGGCGTTCTTCAGACGGTGCATGCCGAACTGGTCCTTGATCGGGCCGAAGATCAGCATCTCACCAATGAAACGGCCGAGGGGCTCCAGCGCGCCAGCGCTCATGCCGTTGAGCTTGCGACGCTCGGCTGCCATGGCCCGTTCGATGAACACGTGATAGAGCCGCTTCTTCAGCGGCGTCGAATTTTCGATGCCTACCTGAATGGTGGTCAGAATGTTGTCCCAGCTGCGTGGAGCCGCCAGATAGAATGTCGGCGCGATTTCTCGCATATCACGCAGCACGGTTTCCTGTCGTTCCGGCACGTTGACAATGAAGCGCAGCAGAAGCGCGGCGGCTACCGTGATCGTATAATCGCCCACCCAGGCCATCGGCAGATAGGCCAGCACCTCCTCTCCGAAATCGAAGGCCCCGGCGGCATGGCCGTTCCGCGCCGCCGCCAACACGTTCTTCTGGCTCAGCACAAGGCCCTTGGGCTTGCCCGTCGTGCCCGACGAATGCAGGAAAACCGCCGGATCGTCGGGCTTGGCCCGGCCGAGCAGATTCTCGCGCAGCGCCGGCTCGCCGTTGAGACGGTGGCTGCCGATCTCGACGAGATGCTCCCATGACATCAGCCCGGGCGCCTCGTAGAAGCCGAGGCCCCGGTCGTCGTCATAAACGATGTACTTCAGCTGCGCGGCCCCGGCGTCACGCAGTTCCAATATCTTGTCCACCTGCTCCTGGTCCTCGGCCAGGGCTGCCACGATGTTCGCCTCGTCCACGAAATGCTGGAGCTCTTCGAGTGTGGTGCCCGGATAGGCCGGCATGGCGTAGACCCCGAGTGTGGCCAGCGCCAGCATTCCGCAATAGAGGCGTACTCGATTGTCGCCGAGAATGAGCACCGCGTCTCCCGGCTTTAGGCCGAGCCCGTCAAGGCCGGCCGCGCAGGCCAGCACTTCTTCCGCATATTGAGCCCACGTAGTTGCCTTCCAGATCCCGCGCTCTTTTTCACGCAATGCGATGTCGCTGCCGTGTTTGGACGCGTTCTGCATCAGAACCGAGGCAATGGTTTCACCCGCGATCGTCAGGATTTGTCTGCTGCTCTCAGCCATGCGCGCCCCCGATATACGCCTCAACGACGCGCGGATCCTTGACGACCTCCTTCGGAATCCCGCTGGCGATCATCTCGCCATAATTGAGCGCCAGCATCCGGTCGCAGATACCGGTAATGACGTCCATGTGGTGCTCGATCAGCAGGACGCTAATGCCCCGTTCGGCTCTCGCATCGAGAATGAAACGGGCCATGTACCCCTTCTCCTCCTGGTTCATGCCGGCCATGGGCTCGTCGAGAATGAGAAGATGAGGCTCGGCGACCAGCGCCCGCGCCAGTTCGACCCGTTTCTTGAGGCCGATCGGAATGCCGTCCACGAGTTCGTTGCGGATGCTCTCGAGTTGGAGGAACTCGATCACTTCCTCGACGATTTCTCGATTCTTGATCTCTTCCGGTCGCGCCACCCACCAGTACAACGCAGTGGGAAGGACTCCGGGCTTCATGTGGATGTGGCGCCCCAAAAGAATGTTCTCGAGCACGCTCATGCCGTTGAAGAGCGCGAGGTTCTGAAAGGTCCGGGCGACGCCGAGCTTGGCCACCTTGTGAGGCGCGGCGCCCGTGATGTCCTTGCCATCGAGACATATCAAGCCTTTGTTCGGCGGATAAAAGCCGGTGATCGCATTTGTCACCGTCGTCTTTCCGCTCCCATTCGGTCCGACGAGCCCAAATATCTCGCCCTTATGAATACCGAAGTCCACGCCGGTAACGGCAACAATACCGCCGAATCGACGTTCGATCCCGCGGCACTCCAACACGGGAGGAGCCTTGGAATGTTGTTGCTCTAGGGTGTAATTGTTTGTCATTTCATGCATATCGCTGTCGAAGCTCTTGTTCTGGTCTCACGCGATACGGAAATAGTCGGGCCGGCCCGTCGGCCAGGGATCGCCCCACAGCTGCTGCCCGCCGTCCACGGTCAACACTTCGCCGGTAATGAACTTGCCGGAGGGCGCGGCCAAATAGACCACCGCCTCGGCGACGTCCCATTCGTCGCCGGCGTGGCGCATCGGGTTCGACTCCTCAAACGTCGCCGCCCCCTCCTCGGGATATCGCGCGAACCCGGTGCTTTCGCAGCATCCCGGCGCCACGCAGTTGACGCGGATATCGTGCGGCGCCCATTCGACAGCCACCGATTTGGACAGGTAGATGACCCCGGCGCGCGCGGCGCAGCTATGTGCGATACCAGGCAGCCCGCGCCAGATATCCGCGACAATGCTCACGATGGCGCCGGGACGCGCGGACTTGACCCAGTTCCGGGCCGCGGCCTGCATCATCCACCAGGTGCCATTGAGGTTGGTATCGATAACGGCGTTCCAGCCCTTCGGCGTATATTCAAGGGCGGGCTGCGGAAACTGTCCGCCCGCATTGTTCACCAGAATGTCGAACCCGCCGAAATGATCGCCCACGCCATCGACGAAATTCTGCACCTGTGCGGGATCCCGGATCGTCATGGGACGAGCCAGCACCTGTCCGCCAAAGCCACGCAGAAACTTCGCGGCTTCTTCGAGCTTTTCCTCGTTCCGCCCGTTGATGGCCAGATCGGCCCCGAGACGTGCGAACAGGGTGGCGATCGCCAGCCCCAGCCCGCCACCCGCGCCGGTCACGACAACGGTTTTTCCGGAAAACAAGCCGTTTGCATAGACCGTTGGATGATCGCGCAGTCGTTCACGGGAAAACCCGTAACCGGCTTCCGGCATTGACGTTCCTCCCAAAGCGGATCGGACTGTTGTCCTTGATCTGGCGAAAACCTAACGCACGTTCGAAAAGTAGGCAACCCCCAACTCTGGAACGGCTCCGCTTCCTTCGGATTCAGTACGATTTGGGCAAACCCAGCGCCTTCTCGGCGATGAAGGACATCAGCATCTGCGGCGTGACCGGCGCGATGTGAAAGAGAAGCGCTTCGCGCACCAGCCTCTCGACGTGATATTCCTTGGCGTAGCCGAAGCCGCCAAATGTCATCTGCGCCGTTTGCGTCGCCTCGACCGCAGCTTCGGCCGCCAGCAACTTGGCGGCATTGGCCTCGACCCCGCACGGCTCGCCCGCGTCGTAGAGCGCCGCCGCATGCATTACCATCAGGTTCGCAGCCTCGACCTTCGCCCAGGCCTTGGCGAGTGGGTGCTGCACCCCCTGGTTCTGTCCGATCGGGCGTCCGAAAACCTGCCGCTCCTTGGCATAGGCGGCGGCGCGTTTTAGAGCGATCCGGGCAATGCCCACGCATTCCCCGGCCACGAGGATGCGCTCGGGATTGAGCCCGTGCAGGATCTGCCTGAAACCCCGTCCTTCCTCGCCGATCAGGTCCTCCGCCGGGATCGGCAGCCCATCGATGAACAGTTCGTTCGAGTCGACCGCCTTGCGGCCCATCTTCTCGATCTCGCGCACATCGATGAAGGTCCGGTCCAGATCGGTATAAACGTATGGCCCGCCCCGTCCGCAAGAGGTTTGTCAAAAGACGGCACGATGGTCTGCATCAACGTATTCGGTCTCAAGGCTGATGCCCTGGCCAAGATGGATATCCGCGCAGTCTGGTCCTCATAAAAGCGCCGGTGCCGGGCACCACATTTAGCAGGCTGTTGAAGAAGTGGGTTTGCGGATGGCTTTGAGGATCACGTCATCGCCGTCGTGGTAGGTGAACTCGATCTCGATGGTGCCGTCATCCTGGAGCTCGGCGGAGCCCTCTCCCGTGACCTCGGTCATGTCGTCGGAGCCGTGCCAGCGGAAGAAGACGGTGCTCCGAGCATATTCGAGCCGGAGCGACGCGGTGAGTGCCCCGACTGTGATCTCGCCGTGTCCGCGGTCGTCGAAGGCGATCGTCGCAGGACCGAGGAGGTCGAGATCGTCCGCCCCCCACAGATCGGATTGGACGATACGCCAGCGGCCGATCAGGGCGCAGTCGTGGGCGGCCATCAGGATGCTCCCGCGATGAGCTTGGGCAGTCGCACGAGGTTGTAGGCGGCGGCCGCGAAGGTGGAAGGTCCATCCGACCCGGTCGACGCCGCGCAGCTTCGGCCTGTCGAGCCCGGCCACCGCCTTCATCCAGCCGAAGCCCTCCTCGATGCGCTTGCGGACCCGCTGGCTGGCTGCATAGCCGGGATGGCGGGTGGTGCGGCCGTCGATGGCTGAGCGGCCGCGGCAACGGGTCAGGTTCTGCGCCACATGCGGGCGCACGTTCATCGAACGCAGCTCGTTCACGAAGTCGGCCGCGTCATAGCCGCGGGTCGGCCCGAGCGTGATGGACCGCGGCCGGTCGGCATGCGGTTCGATCATCGCCAGTGCCGCCACTCGCTCGGCATGGCCACACACCTTCGTCAGGCAGGCATCGACGATGAGGCCGGAGCGGTTCTCCATCAGGGTATGGCCGAGGAAGGCGAGCCGCGCCTCCATGCCGGGCCCCTTGCGATAGAGCTTTGCGTCCGGGTCGGTGGTCGAGGCGTGGCTGGCGTTCGAACGCTTCTCGCCGCGGAAGTCGGCCTCGGCGTTGCGCCCGCCCGACGCTGGCGGCGGCTCGTTCGGGCCGGAGCCTCTTCCTGGCTCTTCGACCGGTCTGAAGCTCTTCATCGAAGCCCACGCCTGGATCAGCGTGCCGTCGACGCTGAAGTGCTCGCTCGACAGGAGCCGCTTCACACGGC
Source organism: Xanthobacter dioxanivorans (assembly GCF_016807805.1). Classification (NCBI taxonomy): domain Bacteria; kingdom Pseudomonadati; phylum Pseudomonadota; class Alphaproteobacteria; order Hyphomicrobiales; family Xanthobacteraceae; genus Xanthobacter; species Xanthobacter dioxanivorans. The sequence continues at coordinate 6,188,975 of NZ_CP063362.1, forward strand.
GAGCCGATGGACCGGATGCCCGGCTGCGCGAGCCAGCACGTCGGCGAGCCAGGCCTGCGGATCGACATCGTTGAGCTTTGCTGTCTGGATCAGCGTCGCCATGGTGGCGGCTCGCTCGCCACCAGCGCCGTGGCCGTGATGAAGCCGATGCCGGGGCTGGTCTCGAGGCGCCGGCTGGCAGCATTCCCCGGCGCCAGGCCGGCAGGCGAATCTCGATCTGGCGGATCTGTTCGTTTAGCGGCTCGATGCGATCAGCCGGACGATGAGCGCGAGGATCTGCCGGGCCAGGTCCGACAGATCAGCATGGCCCTCATCCAGGAGGTCAATCAGCTGCTGCACATGGGTATGCCACTTTCGGGGCGATGAAGCCGGACTCGGCCAGATGCCCGACATCGAATTTAGCGGGCGCGGTCCGCTCCTGAAGTCTGTCGTGCCGCGCCAGCGTACGCATCTCGAATGCGGTCGCCTGCCAGTCCAGCGACCGGCACCCAAGCCGCCCCGATCTCGAACCATCTCCCTGCCATAGCCGCTCCGAAGCGCCAAACAGCGCCGTTGACAGGCCTCCTTTCGTCTGCCAACTTTGTCTGGACAACCGGACAAAAAAGAAAAAAGCTCAACTTCCTGGCGCGGGAGGGTCATCCGTGAAAAAGATCGGTGAAAAGCGTTATCGTGGCGAGATAGGCCGCTATTACGAAGATTTCGAGATCGGTGATGTCTATGAGCATCGGCCAGGCCGCACGATCACCGAATCCGACAACATCAATTTCTCGCTGATGACCATGAATCAGCATCCCATGCACTGCGATGCGGCTTATGCCGCCAAGTCGGAATTCGGAAAGCCCCTGGTCAATAGCGGGCTCACGGTCGCCATCGTGCTGGGCATGACCGTACCGGACGTGAGCGGCAAGGCCATCGCCAATCTGGGATGGGAATCCATCACGCTCACCGCCCCCGTCTTCCCCGGCGACACCATCTACGCGGAATCCGAAGTGCTGGATAAGCGCGAGTCCAAGTCCCGCCCCGGCGCCGGCATCGTGAAGGTGCGCACCAAGGGCGTGAAGGCGGACGGTACCGTCTTCATGACGTTCGATCGATCGGCCCTCATCCAGAAGCGTGAGGGCAACATCGATACCGAGGCCGGCTACTGACGCGCCGGCGTCAAGGCAATCCAAAGCAAGAAATGGGAAAAAACCTCCATCATGGAGAGGCTTTTCCTGGAGATGTAAGAGGGAGATTCGCCAAGATGAAGATGCTCAGCCCGAAATCCTTTCTGGTTGCCGGATTGACGCTGGCCGCGCTGGCCGGCCCGGCGGCTGCGGCGGAGACGCTCGTGCTGCCGAACGAGGTGGCCGCGACCCACTGGAAGACCGACTATCAGAAGCAGTTCGGCGATCTGGTGAAGCAGAAGACCGGCGGCAAGATCGATGTGCAGGTCTTCCCCGCCGGCCAGCTCTATAACGAGCAGGATGCGCTCGCCGCACTCGGCACCGGGTCCGTGCAGATGGTCTGGCCCGTCTCTGTGCGCATCGAATCCATCGCGCCGCAGACGGGCGTCCTGAACCTGCCCTTCGCGGTCAGCGACAAGATGATGACCAATGCCTGCTTCTCCAGCGGGCTGACGGAGATCATCTCCTCCTATGTGGAGCCGCGCGGCCTCAAGGTGCTGGCCCTGCTGCGCACGGCCGATCTCTTCTTCATCTTCTCCGGCAAGGACGTGAAGAAGATGGAGGACCTGAAGGGTACGAAGGTGCGCGTCACCGGCGGTCGCATCTTCCTCGACACCATGCGGCGGCTTGGCGTCAGCCCGGTCTCCATGGCCGCTTCCGAGATGAGCTCGGCCTTGTCGCAGGGCGCCATCGACGGCGTGTTCACGTCCCCGGCGGGCTGGGCGGAGATGATCGGGATCAGCGGCAAGTATGCCTGGTACGTGCCCGGCTTCCAGCTGGCCACCTATGCGGTGGTGGTGGACGGTGCCTGGTATGACAAGCTCGCGCCGGACCTGCGGGAAGCGGTGTCCTCCTCCATCCATGAGATCGCCCAGCGTGAGTGGGTCGAGGCCAAGGCCGCCGACGACAAGCTCATCGAGAAGATGAAGGCCCAGGGGGCGCAGTTCCACGTGGCCGACGAGGCCGAGCTCGCTCGCTGGCGCGATCTCGCCAAGCGGGCGGTGGAGCCCTTCGACAAGGCCCATCCCGACCTCGTCGCCAAGATCAAGAAGCTGGAGGCCAGCTGTGGCGTTGGCGGCTGAAACCGCGGGCGCTCAGCGCCCTTCGGCCCGCGCGCCGGCTGCGGCCAAGGCCGGACGGCGCGGCTCCCTCTGGGGGCGCTTCGAGTGCGGCCTGCTGCTGTCGGTCGCCACCCTGCTGGCGGTGGCGGCCACCGGGATCATGCTGACCGAGGCCTTCAGCCGCGGCTTTCTCGGCCACAGCTATTTCTGGGCTGAGGAAAGCGTGCGCTACCTCATGATCTGGGCGTTCTTCCTCGCCATCGGCGCCACCGGCCGCAACGGCATGCACATCCGCACGGAAATGCTGGTGGCCGCCCTGCCGCCGTGGGGCCAGTGGGTCTGCAACATGCTGGCGAGCCTCGCGGGGCTCGTCTTCTCCCTCATCATGCTGTTCGCGTCCGTGCCTCAGGTGGAGCGCTACTACACCATGGGCATGATGACGGAATCGACCCTCGATCTGCCCATGTGGGCGCTGTTCCTGGCGATGCCCATCGGCGCGGTGCTGCTCGCCATCTATTATGCCGGCGGCCTGGTGCGGGCCTGGAAGGGGAAAGACCCGTTCCTCCCCCTGCCGGAATCCGGCCTCAGCGAGACCGGAGAGAAGGCATGAACGCCGCCCTCGCCCTTCCTGCCGTCCTCGTCTTCCTCGCCATCGGCTGCCACGTGGCGGTGGCCCTCGGCCTGGTGGCGGCCACCTTGCTGGTGCTGTTCGGCGGCGTACCCATAACAGTGATCGCCCAGACCGCGTTCAAGTCGGTCAATTCCTATTCCCTCATGGCGATCCCCATGTTCGTGCTCGCCGGCAACCTCATGATGCGCGGGCGCATCGCCGAGCTGATGATCGAGCTCGTCGGCTCCATCGTCCGCGCGGTGCGCGGCGGCCTCGCCCAGACGGTGCTCATCACCTCCGTCTTCTTCGCCGCGGTGTCGGGCTCCTCGGTGGGCTCGGCGGCGGCCATCGGCAGCGCCACCGTCGACGGCCTCAAGCGCGAGGACTATCCCGCGCGCTTCGCAGCCGCCCTGGTGGCGGTGGGCGGCACGCTGGGTCTCATGATCCCGCCGTCGCTGGGCTTCATCCTCATCGGCGCCATCGTCGGGCTTCCGGTGGACAAGCTGTTCATGGCCGGCATCCTGCCGGGCATCATGGAAGCCATCCTCCTGATGGTGGGCGTCGCCATCATGGCCCGCCGCAACAATTACGGCCACAAGATCGACCGGCCGGACTTCAGGGGCTTCGCCAGCCGGCTGCCCATGGCGGTTCCCGCGTTGCTGATGCCGGTGCTGGTGATCGGCAGCATCTATTCCGGCTTCCTGACGCCGACGGAGGTCTCCGCCTTCGCCGCCGGCTATGCCGCCCTGCTGTGCCTCATCGTCTATCGCACGGTGACGCTCGGCGCCATGTGGCAGACGGCGCGGGATTCCATCCTGCAGACCACCATGATCTTCGCGGTGGTGATGGGCGGCAGCCTCGTGGGCTTCGTCATGGCCCGCATCGGCGTTTCGGCAGCGCTGGTCAGCGCGCTGCACGCGGCGGAGATGAACCACTACACCTTTCTCTTGGTGGTGAACCTGCTCCTTCTCTTCCTGGGCATGTTCCTCGACGGCATCGCGCTCATCGTGCTGACGGCGCCGCTGCTGTTCCCCGCCGCCGTGGCGCTCGGCATCGATCCCATCCACTTCGCGGTCATCATGGTGGCCAATGTGGAGATCGCCACGCTGACCCCGCCCATCGGCCTCAATCTCTTCGTTATGAGCGGCATTGCCCGCCTGCCGGTGCACGAGGTGGCCCGCGGCGTCATGCCCTTTTTCGCCATCCGGCTGACCGCGCTCGCGCTCATCACCTATGTCCCGGCGATCTCGCTGGCGCTGGTCAAATAGGGAGGATCAGACCTTGAACGAACATATCCGCATCGGCACCGCCGAGCTCATCGGCCAGCGCCTCGCCGACTTCACGGAAACGCTGGACGGCGCAGCCATTCCCGCCGCGGTGCGCGCGCGGGCGCGTCACCTCATCCTCGATGCGGTGGGCATTGCGCTCGCCTCCACCCAGTATGACTTCTCCCACCGCACCCTTGCCGCCTTGCGCGAGTTCGGCGCCGGCGATGGCGATGTGATCGGCTATCCTGCCGCCCGCCTGCCGCTGCGCGACGCGGTGATGATGAACGGCTTCCTCGTCCACGGCCTCGACTATGACGACACCCACACGGCGGGCGTCATCCATGCCACGGCGAGTTGCTTTCCCACCGCCCTCGGCATGGCGGCGGAGGTGGGCGCCTCCGGCACCGATCTCCTGACCGCCTATGTGGCAGGCATGGAAGTAGCGACCCGCCTCGGCGCGGTGGCCAAGGGCGGCTTCCACCAGGTGGGCTTCCACCCCACCGGCCTCGTCGGCGCCTTCGGCTGCACGTTGGTGGCCGGCAAGCTCAGGGGCATGACCGCCAAGCAATTGGCTCATGCGCAGGGCATCGTGCTCTCCATGGCCTCGGGCAGCCTTGAATTCCTGCAGGACGGCGCCTGGACCAAGAGGATGCATCCGGGCTGGGCGGGTGTCGCGGGCATCACCGCGGCGGCGCTGGCGCGCAACGGCTTCCTGGGCCCGAAGGCGGTGTATGAGGGGCGGTTCGGCCTCTTTCCGAGCCATCTCGGCACCTATTTCGATCCCGCCAACCTTGCCCTTGCCACGGAGGGCCTGGAGGAGGTGTGGGAGGTGGAGAAGGTGGCGGTGAAGCCGCTTCCCGCCTGCCACTTCACCCATGCCTGCGCCGATGCCGCCATGGCCCTGCGCGCGGCCCACGCCATCCGGCCCGAGCAGATCGCCCACGTCCGCGCTTTGGTGCCGGCCGAGGTGGTGAAGACCGTCTGCGAGCCGGTCCACCACAAGAAGAAGCCGCAGAACAGCTACGACGCGCAGTTCTCCATCCCCTTCGCCGTGGCCTCGGGCCTGGTGCATGGCCGCTTCGGCCTCGCCGAGCTGGAGCAGGATGCGCTCAACGACGCCACCACCCTCGCGGTGGCCCACAAGGTGGATTACGAGCCCGACCCCAACTCCGCCTTCCCCAAATACTATTCCGGCGAGGTCATCGTGACGCTGGCGGACGGGCGCGAGGTGCGCCACCGCGAGCACATGAACCGCGGCGCCTCCGACCGCCCGCTTACCTCCGCCGACATCATCGCGAAGTTCGAGGAGAACGCCTCCATGGCGCTCGCCTCCGCCCATGTGGAGCGGATCAAGCAGGCCGTGCTCGGCCTGGACGAGGGGATTTCGGCGCGGGAGCTGTCGCGGCTCCTGGCGGGCCGCGCGTGAGGATGGCTGCGATGTTGAACGAGAAGGAAATGGTCGAGCAGGAGGACCTCATGCTCGACATGCTGGACCGGTTCCTGGAGACCGAGGTGGCGCCCCACGTGCGCCATTTCGACCATGACGACGTCTATCCCGCCGAGATCGTCGAGAAGATGAAGGAGATGGGCCTCTTTGGCTGCATCATCGGCGAGGAATATGGCGGCCTCGGCCTGCCCACCTCCACCTATGCGAAGATCATCGAGCGCATGTCGCGCACCTGGATGTCGCTGTCCGGCATCATCAACTCGCATCTTATCATGGCCTCCGCCGTGCAGCGGGCCGGCACCCAGGCCCAGAAGGCCGAGTTCCTGCCGCGCTTCGCCACCGGCGAACTGCGCGGCGGCATCGGTCTCACCGAGCCGGATGCGGGCACGGACCTCCAGTCCATCCGCACGGTGGCGCGGCGTGAGGGCGACGAATACGTGGTCAACGGCGCCAAGACATGGATCACCAATTCCATGTACGGCAACTGCCTCGCGCTCCTTGTGAAGACCGATCCCACCGCCCAGCCGCGGCACACCGGCATGAGCCTTCTCATCGCCGAGAAGGGGCCGGGCTTCGAGGTGGTGCGCAAGCTGGAGAAGCTCGGCTATCGCGGCATCGACACCTGCGAATTGCTGTTCACGGACTACCGCGTGCCGGTGGACCGGCTGGTGGGTGGCAAGGAGGGCTTCGGCCTCAAGCAGGTTCTCTCCGGCCTGGAGCTCGGCCGCATCAACGTGGCGGCCCGCGGCGTGGGCGTGGCCCGCGCGGCCCTGGAGGAGTCCCTGAAATACGCCCAGGTGCGCAAGACCTTCGGCAAGCCCATCTGCGAGCACCAGGCCATCCAGCTCATGCTGGGGGAGATGGGCACGCGGGTGGAGGCGGCCCGCCTCCTTGTGGAGCAGGCGGCGCGGGCCTTCGACCGCGGCGAGCGTTGCGACATGGAGGCCGGCATGGCGAAATACTTCGCCACCGAGGCGGCGCTCACCAACGCCACCGACGCCCTGCGCATCCACGGCGGCTACGGCTATTCCAAGGAGTACAATGTGGAGCGGCTCTATCGCGATGCGCCCCTCCTGACCATCGGGGAGGGCACCAACGAGATGCAGCGCATCATCATCGCCCGCCAGCTGGTGGAAAGGAACCCGGCATGAGCCTACCACTCGAGGGCGTCCGCATCGTCGCGGTCGAGCAGTATGGCGCTGGCCCCTTCGGCACCCAGCACCTGGCGGATCTGGGGGCCGAGGTCATCAAGATCGAGAACCCGCTGGAGGGCGGCGACGTGGGCCGCATGGTGGGCCCCTATTTCTTCGAGCCGGGGGACAGCCACTTCTTCCAGTCGTTCAATCGCAACAAGAAGAGCGTCACCCTGGACCTGAAGAGCCCCGAGGGCCAGGAGATGTTCAAGGCGCTGGTGGCCACGGCGGATGCGGTGTTCGACAACCTGCGCGGCGACCTGCCGGAGAAACTGGGCGTCACCTATGACGCCCTCTCCTCCGTCAATCCGGCCATCGTGTGCTGCCACCTCTCGGCCTATGGCCGGGAGGGCTCGCGCAAGGCGTGGCCGGGCTATGACTACCTGATGCAGGCCGAAGCCGGCTATTGCTCCCTCACCGGAGAGCCGGACGGGCCGCCCGCGCGCTTCGGCGTTTCCATCATCGACATGATGACGGGCACCACCGCCGCCATGGCGCTGCTTGCGGCCCTGGTTTCGGCCCGTGCCACCGGCAAGGGGCGCGACATCGATACCTCGCTGTTCGACGTGGCGATCCACAATGTGAACTATCTCGGCACCTGGTACTTGAACGAGGGGGTGAAGACCGGCCGCCTGCCGCGCGGCGCCCACCCCTCACTGACGCCCAGCCAGATGTACAGGACGAAGGACGGCTGGCTCTTCATCATGTGCAACAAGGAGAAGTTCTGGCCGATCCTGGTGCGGCTCATCGAGCGCCCGGAATGGGCGAGCGACCCGCGCTATTCCAGCTTCAAGGCGCGCCTTGCCAACCGGGATGCGCTCACCGCCGACCTCGATGCCGCCCTTTCCACCCGCACCACCGCCGAATGGATCGCGCTGTTTGCCGGAAAGGTGCCTGCGGCCCCCGTCTATGACGTGGCGCAGGCGATGGATAGCGATTATGTGCAGGAGCAGGGCCTGATCGCGGACGTGCCTCACCCCGCGCGCGGCACCATCAAGACGCTCGCCTGCCCGGTGCGCTGCCCCGGCGAGGACCTGCCGCTGCGGCCGGCGCCCAGGCTCGGCGCGCACAACGAGGAAATCCTCGGGCCGCTCGACACAGCGAAGGCGCGGCCCAGACAACCGGTGTATGGCGACGCCTCATGACCCAGTCCTCTCCCCAGCCCCTCGGCGCAGGGCAGCCCCGCTACCATGCCCTCGCCCAGACGCTGATCGACGACATCACTTCCGGCCGCTATGCGGTCGGCTCGCTTCTGCCGACGGAACACGAGCTGTGCGCGCAATTCGGCGTCAGCCGCCATACCGTCCGCGAAGCGATCCGGCGCCTGGCGGATCTCGGGCTGGTGACGCGGCAGCCGGGGGTGGGCACGCGCGTGCGCGCCATGAAGAGCGCCTCGCGCTATGTGCATTCGAGCACGGGATCGGGCGACCTGTTCCAGTATGTGCGCGACGTGAAGCTGGTGGTCGCGCAGCAGATCGAGGTCATCGCCGACGAGGATCTGGCGGAGCTTCTGGAGTGTCAGCCGGGCCAAGCCTGGCTCAAGGTTGCGGGTGAACGCCGCGTCGCCGGAGAAGACCAGCCTATCGCGCTCTCCGAGGTCTTCATCATGTGGCCCTATCGCGACGTGTTGAAGGGCGTCAATGCGCCGGACCTGCCGCTCTATGCCATGATCGAGCAGCGCTATGGGGTGGTGGTCACCGAGGTGCGCCAGCAGATCAGCGCCGTGGCCATCGACGAGGAGAGTGCCAGGGTGCTGGGCGTGGAGCCGGGAACGGCGGGCCTCAGGGTGATCCGCAAGTATCTCAATGCGGCAGGCAACATCATGGAGGTCGCGGTGAACCTTCATCCGGGCGACCGCTTCAGCCATTCCATGACGCTGCGCCTCGAGAGCGACCAGGCCCCGGGACGCGGCGCATGAGGGCGCAAGGGGTAACCCCGCCGGGTGGCGGGGCGCTGTTTCCGCTCGCCGTGACCATCACCATCCAGGCGCTGGTGTCCCTGGCCTCCCTTGCCGCGCCGGTCATGGCGCCGGCAGCGGCGCGGACCACGGGGCTGGCGGCCGAGATGGTGGGCCTCTTCGTGGGGATCGCCTACGCCACTGCGAGCCTGTCGAGCCTCGTTTCGGGCGATATGGTGCGCCGGTGGGGCGCCATTCGCATGAGCCAGGTCTCGCTCCTGCTCTGCGCCCTCGGGCTCTCTGCGGCGGCCACGGGTACGCCCGCCATGATCCTCCTCGCGGCCGTGCTGATCGGCCTTGGCTACGGGCCAGTGACGCCGGCGAGTTCGCACATCCTGGTGCGCACCACACCGCGCCACCGCATGGGGCTCACCTTCTCCCTGAAGCAGACGGGTGTGCCCCTGGGCGGCATGCTGGCCGGCCTCTTCCTGCCGCCGCTCATCGGCGGCCTGGGCTGGCAGATGGCGGCGCTGGTGGTGGCCGGCCTGTGCGTGGTGGCGACAATCGTCACCCAGAGCATCCGCGCGCGGCTGGACGATGACCGCGATCCCGCCCGGGCCATCTCCGCCAAGGCGCCGCTGCGCGCGCTCCAGTTGGTGCTGACCACGCCGGCCATCCGCGACATGGGCGTGTGCTCCTTCTTCTTCGGTGCCATGCAGCTCTGTCTCACCACCTTCCTGGTGATCTACCTCACCACCGCCCAGGGCATGGGGCTCGCGCTGGCGGGAACCATCCTCGCGGTGGCGCAGGTGGCGGGCGTGGCGGGGCGCATCGGCTGGGGCTGGCTCTCCGACCGCTTTATCCCGCCCCGCCGGCTTCTGGGCCTTCTGGGCCTTGCCATGGGGGCGGCGGGCATGACCTTCGCCGCCGCCGGCACCACCTGGCCTGTCGCCGCCTTCATGCTCCTCGCTGCCATCTTCGGCGCGAGCGCCATCGGCTGGAACGGCGTCTTCCTTGCGGAGGTGGCCAATCTCGCCCCCGCCGGGCAGGCGGCGACCGTGTCGGGTGCGAGCCTCTTCATCACCTATGCGGGCGTGGTGGTCGGTCCGCCGGCCTTCGCGCAGGTGGTGGCGCGCACGGACAGCTTCTCCGTGGCCTATCTCGCCATCGGCAGCGTCATGGTGCTGGTGGGCCTCTTCCTCATCCTGACGCGGTCCGGCCCCAGCCGGCGCCCGCAGCCCATCTGAACCGTCGGAACCACTCCGCGGAGGCAGGACATTGACCCATCGCACTTATCTCTTCGTGCCCGGCGACCGGCCGGAGCGGTTCGACAAGGCCGTGGCGGCCGGTGCCGACGTGCCGGTGCTCGATCTCGAGGACGCCGTGCTGCCGGACGCCAAGGGGCGTGCCCGCTCGGCCATCCGCGATTGGCTGGCGGCCGGCGGCCGCGCCGCGGTCCGGATAAACGGCATCGGCACCCATTGGCACGAGGAGGATGTGGCACTCCTCGCCACCCCCGGGGTCACCCACGTCATGCTGCCCAAGGCGGAGGACGCGGCGGCCCTGGCCGCCTTCGCCGCCCGGCTGCCCCAGGGGCTGCCCATCGTCCCGCTCATCGAGAGCGCCGTGGGCCTGTGCGAGGCGCGCGCGCTGGCGGCGGTGAAGGGCGTGCGCCAGCTGGCGTTCGGCTCGGTGGATTTCCAGTTGGACACCGGCATCGAGGATGATATCATCAGCCTTCTCTATGCCCGCTCCTGCCTTGTGATCGCCTCCGCCGCGGCGAGTATCGCGCCCCCGGTGGACGGCGTCACCGTCGCCCTGGACGACGAGGAGCGCCTTTTGGCCGACGTGCGGGCCGCCCGCGGGCTCGGCTTCGCCGGCAAGCTCTGCATCCATCCCAAGCAGGTGGCGGCGGTGCACCGGGGCTTCGCGCCCGATGCGGCCCAGCTCGCCAAGGCTTCCGCCATCGTCGCTGCCGCCGACAGCGCCGGCAACGGCGCGGTGCGGCTGAACGGCCAGCTCATCGACCGGCCAGTGGTGGAACGGGCGCGCCGCCTGCTCGCCCAGGCGTTCTGACGGGCCAAAAAAGTGTGGGAGAAAACAACAAGATGACCCATCCCGAGCGCATCACGGACGAGCTGGAGCTGATCAAGCGCCACGTGCCCGTTCAGGGAGGCCATCTCCTCGATCTCGGCTGCGGCAGCGGGGACATGACGCGGCGCCTCGTGACGGAAGGCGGAGCGGCCTCGGCCCTGGGGCTGGACATCGAGGCGGCCGTGCCCGTTCAGGCCGCACCGGTGGCGGGCGTCGCTTTTCGCGCCGGGCGGGCCGAAGCCCTCGATCTGGCGGATGCCAGCTGCGACGGCGTGCTGATGCTGAAATCCCTGCATCACGTGCCGGTGGATCACATGGATGAAGCCCTTGCCGAAGTGGCGCGCGTGCTACGACCCGGCGGTGCGCTCTACGTGTCCGAGCCTGTGGCCCGTGGCCCGTTCGACGAGATCATGCGCAATTTTCACGATGAGGCGCAGGTGCGCGCCGCCGCGCAGGATGCGCTGCGGCGGGTGGGCGCCTTGCGCGTGATGGAGGATTTCATCTTCCTCTCGCCGATCGCCTTCCCGGATTTCGCGAGTTTCGAGCGGCGCATGATGACGCTGCCGACCCTCGTCCAGCCGATCACCCCCCAGATGCGGCAAGCCACCGAAGACGCCTACCGTGAGCGCGCGGCCGCGGACGGTAGCTTCTCCGTGGAGCGGGAATTCTCTGTCAAGGTCATGCGCCGGCCCTGAAAGGCAGGCATCCGGGCGGGGAAAGCCTTCCGCCGTGGCCTCCGGCAACGGCGCCAAGGCTGACCGCGGCAGCGGTCGTCAAATGGTGCCGGCGGGCGGGCTCAAATGCCGAGGCGTGGTCCCTGCCGCCGACGATCCGACGCCCCCTTCATGTCGCGCCGTCAACTGGTTTCGTGGCAGGCTGACGCGATGGGAGCGGGCCCGACAAAATTCATATGCGCCGATGCGCGAGGGAGCGGGCCATGAAACGCTCGCATCCGATTGCCGCCTCGAAGCGAGGGACTGGTTTTTGGAAGATGTCGCTTCAAGAGCCCCTGCGCTCCGCATTAAAATCCATGTCAAATCAACTGCCAAGCTCGCTTGCGTGATGTCCCAGGGCAATCGGGTGAAGAAGGGCGTGACATGCGGGTGAAGTGCTGAATCTGTCGAGGTCCTCTGATTCGCTAGAGGACAGGTTCGATGGATTTGGCGGCTGATGGCGACGAGGCGGTCGCCGAGACGGTTGTATTTTTGAGCTATTTCGAGGGTCTGCCGGATCCGCGCCAGCCTGGTAAGGTGATGTATCCGCTTGCCGAGGTGCTGCTCCTGTGTCTGCTGGCGGTGCTGGCCGGGGCAGAGACCATCACCGACATCGCCCGCTTTGGTGAGAAGAAGCTCGATCTTTTGCGCCGCTTCCGGCCGTTCGCCGCGGGCACGCCAGCCCATGACCACCTGGGCGACATCCTCGCCACCCTCGACGCCGAGGCGGTCCAGCGCTGCTTCGTGGCCTGGGTGGCGGCCATGATCGGGGTTCCCGTGGGTGTGGTGGCGATCGACGGCAAGACCTCTCGCCGCTCGAAGGACGCCAAGGAGGCCATCCACATGGTCTCGGCCTTCGCCGCCCGCCAGCGCCTGGTGCTGGGTCAGGTCAGGGTGTCCGACAAGGCCAACGAGATCGTCGCCATCCCCAAGCTGCTGGACATGCTGGCCATCGAAGGCGCCGTCGTGACCCTCGACGCCATGGGCTGCCAGCGCGCCATCGCCCAGAAAATCCTGGACAAGAAGGCCGACTACATCCTCGCCCTGAAGGGCAATCAAGGCTCGCTGCGCCAGGATGTCGAGCTGTTCGCCAACGAGCAGAAAGCCAATGACTTCAAGGACGCCGCCATCAGCCGGCACGAGAGCATCGACGGCGACCACGGCCGCATCGAGACCCGCGCCGTCACCGTCATTCACGACATCGGCTGGCTGCAAGAGCGTCACCAATGGCCCGGCCTGGCGAGCCTCGTCATCGTCGAGAGCACCCGCGAGACCGGCGACAAGATCGAGCGCGAAAGCCGCTTCTATATCACCTCGCTGACCCTCATGGCCGTCCACATCGGCACCTTCGTCCGCGATCACTGGGCCGTCGAGAACAGCCTCCACTGGGTCCTAGACATGGTCTTCCGCGACGACGAATGCCGCCTGCGCACCGACCACGCCCCCGCCAACTTCACCACCCTCAAACACATGGCCCTCAACCTCATCCGACGTGCCAGGTCCAAGGACTCCATCCGCCTCAGACGCAAGGTCGCCGCCTGGGACGACGAGTTCCTGATCAGCCTCATCGCCGCTTAAAGGCGTTCACCCGATTCCCCTGATTTGCTCGGTGAATCGCCTCCCAAAATAATCACAGAGCACGCGCGTCAAGGCGCGGACCTCGCGGAAGAGCAAAACACACAACCATGCGCAATTGCCTTCCACGGGACGCCGTCCCCGGCAGGCCGCAACTTGACAGCCCCTGGCGGCGGCATTCACGTATATAAACGACGTTCATAAGAGCGGCGGCAAGCTGCGGTTTCAAGGGAGGGTTGTGATGCTCGTTCCGATATCCGCGACCGGCGGAGATCAGACACATGTGGTGAAATCAGCCGTCCGGACCCTGGAAATCCTCGAGTTCTTCGACGAGGTGCGGCGGCCGGCGAACGTGGTGACTGTGTCCGATGCGCTCGGCTATCCCCAGTCCAGCACGGCGGCCCTGCTGCGCAGCATGGTGACCATGGGTTATCTGCAATATGACGCACGGGCGCGCACCTACATGCCCACCGATCGTGTCTCCCTGCTCGGAAGCTGGATCTGCCCCCCGCTGTTCGAGGACGGCGCGCTCCTGCGGATGGTGCGGGCGATCCAGAGCCGCACCGGCCAGCTCGTCCTCATCGGCGCGCGGAACGGCGATTTCGCCCAGTATGTCCATGTGCTCAAGCAGCCACAGGCGGTGGCCCACCACATCCAGACCGGCATGAAGCGGCCGATCACGACCTCCGGCGTTGGACATGCGCTGCTCTCGGCGCTCCCGGACCACGACGTGCGCCGCCTCGTCCATCGTATGAACGCCTATGCCGGCGCGCCGCAGGACAAGGTGGACATCGCCGAGCTCCTGGCTCAGCTCGCCCGCGTCCGGCGGCGCGGATACGCCTTCTCCAAGCACCGGGTGGTGGAGAATTACGGCATGATCGCCGTCAAGCTGCCGTCCGAGTTCACCTCCCGGCTGCTCGTCATCGGCATCGGCGGCTGCGTCGACGCGCTCCAGGCGCGCGAAGGCGAGCTGGTCACCGTCGCGCGCGAGGAGATGGCCCATTATCTCGCCGGCAAGCGCCCCGGGGACGAAGGCGGCTTCAGGCTGCGCCTCGTGTCGGACCAGCCGGCCGCCGTGCGGCCACGGGCCGAGCAGGAGACGGTCTGAATATCCGCCGGCGAGATGGGGCGGTTCGCCTATCTCGCCACACGCCTCAGAACCCCTGGAAGACGATCTTGCCCACCACCTCGCGCCGGACCAGGCGGCGCGAAGCCTCGGCGAAGTCCCGGAAGGGCATGACCGCGTCCACGGCCGCGGTCATGCGACCGGCCCCCAACAGCTCGAACGCCGCGCGCATGCCCTCCCTGAGCCTCGGGTCGCGGGTGCGGAACAGGCGGTCCAGGGACGAGCCGTGGACCTCGATGTCCTTCAGCAGCAGGTAGTTCGCCGGGATCTGGGGGATCTGCCCGGAAGCGAAGCCCACGATCACGAAGCGCCCGCCCGGCCTGAGGCAGCGCAGCAGGCCGTCCACGTCGGGCCCGCCCACCATGTCCACCACCACGTCGACGCCCCCGATGTCCTCGGCCTTGAGGGCGTCCCTCAAGGCGGTCGTGCCGGCGGGGAGCAGATCGGAGCGCAGCACCACCTCCGCCCCGAGCCGCCGCACCGCCTCGGCCTTGGCGGCGGAGGAGACGAGCGCGACCACATGGGCGCCGAGGTGGCGGGCCAGTTGAATGGCCGCGGTGCCCACCCCGCCTGCGGCCCCGGTCACCAGCACCCATTCCCCCGGACCGAGGCGCCCCCTGAGCCTGAGCGCGCCGACAACGGTGGCCAGGACGATGCCACTGGCCGCGCCGGCCACATCGTCCACCGTGTCCGGCAGAGGCTGGCACGCGTGGTCCGGAGCCACCGCATATTCCGCGAACGCTCCGAACGGCGGCTGCGCCGCCACGCGCTGCCCCACCGAAAGTCCCTCGACGCCGCTGCCGAGCGCCACGATCTCGCCGGCGAGGTCGCGGCCGGGCACGAACGGCAAGGGGGGCTTCACCTGATACTTGCCCTCGAGCATCAGCAGATCGAGGAAATTGAGGGCGCCCGCCCCGGTGCGGATCAGCACCTCGCCGGCGCCGGGCGCGGGCACGGGGACCCGCGTCACCCGCACCGCGGCCGCCCCACCGTAGCCGGTCACGAGAAGAGCCTGCATCAAAGTCGCCATCACCGCCGTCCCTCCTCGTGCGCCTCGAAGCGCGGGGCGCGCCTGTCCCGGAAGGGCGCCGCACCCTTCCGGACTTCGGCGCGGCCATCCGCCGGCCTGCATGCCCCCAGCTCGCCATGAGCACCGCCTCGCGCAGGGTCCGAAACGGCGCCGCGCACAGTTGCTCCTCGATTACGCGCCGCCGATGGCGCCGCGCCCGATCCAATCGGCGACGGCGTCGGCGATGCGCCATCCGGCGAGGGCCTCCGCCGGCGGCGTGTCGGCGGCCGCCTTCGGGGCCACGGGATCGGCGGGTGGCGTGCGGCTGAAGCGCGGCGCGGGCGCAGGCTGGGTGACGCCGTCGATCTCGACGAAGACGCGGCGCGCCTGCATGTGCGGATGGCCGGGCGCTTCCGCCACGTTGAGCACCGGCGCGAAGCACGCGTCCGTACCTTCGAGGAGCGCGCACCATTCCGCGCGCGTGCGCTCCAGGAAGCGCTCCGCGAAGAGGCGGCGCATGTGGGGCCATTGCGCGCGGTCGTTCTGCGGCGGGAAGGCCGCGGCCTTGAAACCAAGCGTCTCGACCAGCTGCGCGAAGAAACGCTCCTCGATGGGGGCGATGGAGATGTAGTGGCCGTCGGAGCAGACGTAGGAATCGTAGTACGGCGCGCCGGAATCGGAGAAGTTCGTCCCCCGCTCCAAAGACATGATGCCTGCCGCGTGCATGCCGAAGAAGTTCGTCATCAGGTGGGCGGCGCAGTCGGAGATGGCGGCGTCCACCACCTGCCCGGCACCGGAGCGGCCCGCCTCGACGATGGCCGCGAGCACGCCGCAGGCGAGATAGAGCGCGCCGCCGCCGAGGTCGCCGGCGAGGGTGAGCGGCGGGGTCGGCGGTGCCCCCTTGCGGCCGATGGCGGCGAGCGCGCCGGTGAGCGCGATGTAGTTGAGGTCGTGCCCCGCGGCCTGCGCCAGCGGGCCGGCCTGGCCCCACCCGGTCATGCGGCCGTAGACCAGCTTCGGGTTCCGCGCGAGGCAGGCGTTCGGGCCAAGGCCCAGGCGCTCGGTCACGCCCGGGCGGAAGCCCTCGATGAGGGCATCCGCCTCCTCGACGAGCGCAAGCACGAAGTCGATGCCGGACTTATCCTTGAGGTCCACCGCGATCTGCGGACGGCCCCGCAGCAGCAGATTGTACTTCAGCGGCCGCTCGATCCCGAGCTTCACCGGCGTCCGACGCTCGACCCGCAGCACCGCCGCGCCGAGGTCGGCCAGCAGCATGGCGCACATAGGCCCGGGCCCGATCCCGCCAGTTCCACCACCTTGATGCCCTTAAGGGGTCCCATCCTTGTCTCCCGATGATGCCGTCCCACAAGACGCGCGAGAGCCTGCGCCGGGCGCAGGCGGGAAACGCCGCGCCGTTCCCGCGCGCGGGCATGAGCACGACCTGCGGCTCGAATGCTCCGATGGAGCATGCCTCCTCTCGCGTCCCACGTCCGTGGGACGCGGCGTACGATAGGTCGGCACGCCGCCACTCGACAGGGGGAGCCGGCGTGCCAACACAGACCCGCACATACGTGTTTTACGCGCCGCGCGCCGCACCTCTCCCTTGGCGAAGCCGGCTCGGGCCGTCACCTTCCGGCGCATCGCCCCATGCGCGGGAACGGTGCCTTGAGCGCGGTCGCAGGGGCCACCGACCGCGAGGCTCGGGCGTCGGACAGCACGCGGGCGCCGCAGCGCCCGCGACCGGACAAGAGGGAGAAGCAGATGCGAGGTCTGAAGGATCGGCGCGTGATTCTGACCGGAGGGGCGAGCGGCATCGGTCGCGCTACCGCGCTGCGCCTGGTCGAGGAGGGATGCGTCGTCGGCATCCTGGACCGCGATCTCGCGGGGGCACAGGAGACGGTCCGCCTCGCGGCGGGCCCGGGCAAGGCCCATGCCTATGCCTGCGACATCGCGGATCGCGCCGCAGTCGCCGCCGCGGTGGACGCGTTCGAGGCCGAGGCGGGTCCCGTGGAACTGCTCGCCAACGTCGCGGGCTGGGACCAGCCCATCCCCTTCGTCGACACCGACAGGGCGTTCTGGGACAAGGTGATCGCCATCAACCTCTACGGCCCCCTCAACCTGCACCACGTTGTGGTGCCGCGCATGGCCGCGCGCGGCTTCGGCCGCGTCGTCAACGTGGCCTCCGACGCGGGGCGCGTGGGCTCGTCCGGCGAGGCGGTCTATTCGGCCTGCAAGGGCGGCATCGCCTCCTTCACCAAGACCGTGGCGCGGGAGATGGCGCGCAAGAACGTGACGCTGAACGTGGTCTGCCCCGGCCCCACCGACACGCCCCTGTTCGACGCCTTCACCAGGAGCTCGCCCACGGGCGGCAAGATCGCGGAAGGCCTCGCGCGCGCCATTCCCCTCGGCCGGCTCGGCAGGCCCGACGACTATCCCGGCATGATCGTCTTCCTGCTCTCGGACGACGCCGCCTTCATCACGGGCCAGACCATCAGCGTCTCCGGCGGCCTGACGATGCACGGGTGAGGAGGCTGGGATGAGCGGAACCAACATGCTCGCCGGCAAGGTCGCCATCGTCACCGGCGGTGGACGCGGCATCGGCCGGGCGATCGCCCTCGGCATGGCCGCCGAGGGGGCGGCCGTGATGGTGGTGGACATCGGCGCAAGCCTTGCGGGCGGCGGCGAGGACGCGGGCCCCGCCCAAGAGGTGGTCGCCGAGATCGAAGCGATGGGCGGCGCAGCGCTCGCGAGCACGCTCTCCATTGTGGAGCCGGCCAACGGCGAGCGCATCGTCGCCGCGGCGGTGGCGCGCTTCGGGCGCCTCGACGCGGTGGTGAATAATGCCGGCATCCTGCGCGACACCATGTTCCACAAGATGAGCTTCGTGGACTGGAGCGACGTGCTGCAGGTCCATCTCACGGGCAGCTTCCTGCTCAGCCGAGCGGCGGCCGCGCAGTTCCGCGAGCAGAACGCCGGCGCCTACGTCCACATGACCTCCACGTCGGGGCTGATCGGCAATTTCGGCCAGGCCAACTACTCTTACTGCGTCATAAGTTGCGAGGCTGACGCGGACTGTCCATGGCTCTTGTGCAGCACGGACATCGTTGCAGACGGTTGGCCAGGGCCACAGTCAGGGGTCGCCTGATGGTCGGGATTGAGGTCGGGACGTGCCGCTCTGGTCGGATCGGAGGATCCGCGGGATCGATAACGGTCGGGAAGACCAGGTGTTTGGCGGCCCTGGGCGAGAGCTGGAGTTGAGGGGGGAATCGTCTCCCTCAGAGAGACCAAGAAGCCATAGGCGGCGATGCAGAGACTGGCGTGGTGGTGGAAGCCCCGCCACCCTCGGCCTTCGTAGTGGCCCAGTCCCAGCTCCTGCTTGAGCTCCTGATAGTCTCGCTCGATCCGCCAACGCAGCTTGGCGGTGTTGACCAGCTGGGTGATCGTAGCGTCAGCCGGCAAGGTGGAGAGCCAATACTTGCTCGGCTCGACCTCACCTTCAGGCCACTCGATCAGGAGCCACTCTTCGGCGTGAGCCTCGGGCCGATTGTAGTCCCTGGATGCCGGCCGCAAGCGCACGGCGGCGAAGCGGGAATTGAGCTCGGTGTTGGTTCCTTCACGCCAGGCGATCGTGCGCCAGGTCTCGGCGTCGAACTCCTCGGCCAGGGCCTTGGCCGAGATCGGCTTGTGTTTGTCGGTTCGGCCGACCCGAGACGGCGGCCGGCCTCTTCCGCTCCAAAGCTTGGGCGGCAGCGGGCTCTCGCCTGGGCGCCAGACGCTGAGTGTGGGCTGGACGCCGACAACATAGGTCAGATCGAGCTCGGACAGGCCCGCGCGGAAACCGCCGTCGGCGCCATATCCGGCGTCGGCCAGAACCACGCCGGGCGCGACGCCCTCGGCCTTGGCCGTCCTGATCTGCTCGAGCGCGATCTGCGGCTTGGTCCGGAACGTGATCTGTGCCGGAATCTTGGCCTTCTTGCGTTGTTCCGGATCCTCCGCCCAGCTGTGCGGGAGATACAATTCATAGGCAATCGGAAGCGAGGCTGCGTCATTTGCGATCGATAGGCTGACCGCAATCTGACAGTTGTCCTGCTTGCCCAACTGGCCGCAATACTGGCGCGCTACGCCCACCGAGTGCTTGCCCTTCTTGGGAAAGCCCGTGTCGTCGACGATCCACGCCCGGATCGGTCCACGCTGCTCGATCCGTGGAAGGACCCAGTCGCGAACCCGCGCCAGCAAGGCCGCGTCCGACCACGGCGCCTGTCCCACGAAATGCAGCAGAGACTGATGCTTGGCCGCCACCCGCGATGGCGCCGTGACGGCAGCCAACGGCTCCACGCTCTTGCGCTCCATCGGCATCAGAAGTCCCAGGCAATAATCCTTCAGCGGCTCGGCGCGGTCGGCGCGGCCGATCACCCCGATCAAAGCATCGACATAAGCGTCGAATGCTGCTTCACTCTCGGCTGTCCAGTCGGGCATGGCGGGGCACTTCCCTAATCACGAAGCAGCACCCTAACAAATCCCCGACCAGCGCGAATCCCCCCGCACCCGTGACTTTCTGACTCAGTAAGACTACATGGCCGCCAAGATGGGGATCGTCGGCCTGTCGCGGTCCATCGCCCTCGACATGGGGCGCTACAACGTGCGCTCCAACTGCATCGCCCCGTTCGCCTGGAGCCGCATGACGAGTTCGCTGCCCACCGAGACCGAGGAGCAGCGCCGCCGCGTCGAGCGCTTCCAGCAGATGACGCCGGAGAAGATCGCCCCGCTCGCGGTGTGGCTGGCCTCGGACCGGGCACAGGACGTCTCCGGGCAGGTCTTCGGCGTGCGCAACAACGAGATCTACCTCTTCAACCAACCCCGCCCGATGCGTTCGGTTCACATGGGCGCGGGGTGGACGCCAGAGCTGGTGGACACGGTCGCGAAGGGCGCCTTCGCCGCCAGCCTCACGCCGCTGGAGCGATCGAGCGACGTCTTCACCTGGGATCCGATCTGATGGCCATCGACTACGACAAGCTCATCGCGCTGGCCATCCCCGATGCCCGCCACTCCTACACCGCCAAGGATACGATGCTCTATGCGCTCGGCGTCGGACTCGGCCACGATCCGACGGACCGCGACCAACTGCGCTTCGTCTGTGAGAAGGACCTCGCCGCTCTGCCCACCATGGCGGTGGTGCTCGCGAGCCCCGGCCCGTGGATGCGCCGGCTCCACACCGGCGTCGACTATGTGAAGGTGGTCCACGGCGAGCAGGGCCTCGTGCTCCATCGCCCGCTGGCGGCGGAAGGCGCGCTGGTGGGGCGCACGCGGGTGGTGGACGTCATCGACAAGGGCAAGGGCAAGGGCGCCGTCGTCCTGTCGGAGCGCCTGCTGACCGACGCGGTGACTGGCGAGCTGATCGCCAGCATCACCCAGAGCACCTTCTGCCGCGGCGACGGCGGCTTCGGCGGCCCGGCCCGGCCGAGGCCGGCGCTCCACAAGGTACCCGACCGCGCACCGGACATGGTCTGCGAACTGCGCACCAACGCCAACGCCGCCCTCCTCTATCGCCTGAGCGGCGATCACAACCCGCTCCACAGCGACCCGGACGTGGCCGCGAAGGCAGGCTTCCCGCAGCCCATCCTGCACGGTCTCGCCACCTACGGGGTGACGGGCCACGCCCTGCTGAAGGGCGTGTGCGGCTACGACCCCGGCCGCCTGCGCGCCATCTCGGCGCGCTTCACGGCGCCGGTCTTCCCCGGCGAGACCTTCGCGGTCAGCATCTGGCGCGACGGGGACGTCGTGAGCTTCGAGACCCGCGTGGTGGAGCGCGGCGTCCTCGCCATCGGCAACGGCAGGGCGCAGATCGCCTGAACCTTCCCGCCTGCCCGGACACGGGCGAAGGCCGCAGGCCGGGCCGCGGCGCCAAGACACTCGATCGGACACGCATGGGGCGATCTGGCCACCATGCGCCGCGGGCCGGTGCCGCCAGGCGGGAATCCCGGGAGGCAAAAAAGCGGACGGCGCTTTCGCACCGCCCGCAGGCGAGGGAGGAAGTGGATCTCCCTCGGAAGGAACGGATCAGGCCGGCACGCCGAGATTGAGGAAGGTGCCGCGCCCGCTGGCGACGAGCTTGCCGGCATGGTCCTGCACCCGCGCTTCCGAGCAGCACAGCGTCTTGCCGAGACGCACCACCGTGCCGCGCGCGCGCAGCAGCCCTACCGTCGCGGACGCGTGATAGTCCACGCGCAGGTCGACGGTAGTCTGGAGGCGGCCCGTCGCGGCGATGACGGCGTAGATCGCCGCCGCGTCGAGAAGGCTCGCCAGCACGCCGCCGTGGACGATCTGGCGTTCCGGCGTGGACACGAATTCCTGCCGCGCCTCAAGCTCGAACGCCACGCCGTCCGCCGACGCGGACACCGCGCGCAGCCCCAGCCACGCATTGAAGGGCGTGCGGTCGAGCCGCGCCTGGATCCGGGCAAGGTCACAGAAGGTTCCGCTCGTGGGCATGCTCATTTCATCCTCGCCGGTGCGGGACCCGGGGCGAACACGCCCCTGGGCTCGGTGCCCGCCCGTGGTGCCGCTCTCCCGTCCAAAGCGATCGTGCGAAACTCCAGATGGCGCAGTCTCGGCCTGGGACAGGGGGCGGGACGGCGCGCGCCCGCCGCGGAGCCACCCCGCGATGCGCTCTTCGCCTGGCCCTGCGGGCGCCGGGGCCTCCTGCCCCTCGCCGCGTGCGCGGCGAGGGATCGTCGTCCAGCCTCGAACGGGGCAGATGCGGTGCGATTTGGGGGATCGCCCCGCGGCCGAGTCAATCGCGGCGGGGCCAATCGCACGGATATGCTCAATTGGAGCCACGCCGCCCGGCGACACATTCATGTTCATCTCCCGGGTGCGTCCATTCCCGGTTGATCGCGGCGGGCGGAGGACTTCTTCTGGTGTCGTGGCATCTGCCTGCCGGCAATCGAAGAAGGGGCTTCGAAGCTTGATGATCCGACCATTGTTCTGTGTTCTCCCGCGGCGGGGGCCCGGCGTTCGACGACCCGATGGCGGGCGCGATCCCATTCCACATGGACGCGGTCCACGCGGCACGGAAGCCGTGCCGCGGACCCGGCGCCGCGGACCCGGCCGCGCGGCTGCTCGCGGCGGCCGCACTGAAGCACTTCGGGCCATCCACGTTGGGAGCCACACCCGTGAACGAAACTGATGCCAAGCTGGGAGCCGGGCCGCTTTCCGGCATCCGGGTACTGGACCTCACAGTGAACGTGCTCGGCCCGGTCGCCACCCAGATCCTCGGCGACATGGGCGCCGACGTGATCAAGATCGAGGCGCCC
The DNA here is from genome assembly GCF_016807805.1 of Xanthobacter dioxanivorans. Lineage (NCBI taxonomy): Bacteria > Pseudomonadati > Pseudomonadota > Alphaproteobacteria > Hyphomicrobiales > Xanthobacteraceae > Xanthobacter > Xanthobacter dioxanivorans. The sequence continues at coordinate 6,211,444 of NZ_CP063362.1, forward strand.
GAAGGGGACTACACGCGCTTCGTGGGTCCCTCCCGCAGCGAGGGAATGGGGACGTTCTTCCTCAACATCAACCGCAACAAGCGCTCCGTGATGCTCGATCTCAAGCAGCCGGAGAACCGCGCGACGCTGCTCGATCTCATCGAGACCGCGGACGTCTTCGTCCACTCCATGCGGCTCGGGGCGGCACGGCGCCTCGGTATCGACTACGAGGCGGTGGCGGCACGCAACCCGCACATCGTCTACGCCTCGGCCGGCGGCTATCGGCAGAATTCCTCGCGCGCGGAATGGCCGGCCTTCGACGACGTGATCCAGGGCGTGAGCGGGATCGCCGCGCTGAACGCCCATGTCACCGGCGAGCCGCGCTACTTCCCGACCGTCATCTGCGACAAGCTGTGCGGCTACGTGCTCGCCTCCTCCATCGGCATGGCGCTCTACGCCCGCGCGCGCACCGGCCTCGGCCAGGAAGTGCATGTGCCGATGATGGAGACCATGGTCGGCTTCAACATGCTGGAGCACCTGTGGGCCGGCGTGCTCGACCAGCCCGAGCTCGGCCTCGGCTACAGCCGCATGCTGACCCCCCACCGGCGGCCCTACCGCACCCTCGACGGCTACATCTGCCTCCTCGCCAACACCGACGAGCAGTGGCGTCGCATGTTCCGCGTCATCGACCGCCCCGACCTCGTGGGCGATCCGCGCTTCGCCGAGATCACGCCCCGCTCGCAGAACATCGACATGCTCTACGGCATCCTGACCGAGGCCATGGCGACGCGCAAAACCGAGGACTGGCGCCAGCGCCTCGACGCGGCCGACATCCCGAACGGCCCGGTGCTGACCCTCGAGCAGATCTACGACGACCCCTACCTCGCCGAGACCGATTTCTTCCACCGCGTCGAGCATCCGAGCGAAGGGCGGTTCGTGACCATGGCCGTGCCCACGCGCTTTTCCCGCACGCCTGCGGGGGTGCGCCGCCTGCCGCCGCGCCTCGGCGAGCATACCCGCGAGGTCATCGACCAGTTCCGCGCGGAGCGCGCCGGAGCGGCCGCCGCGAAGGATTCCCTCGCGGCGGTCTCCCCCGCTGCCGACTGAAGTCGGAAAGTGGCCGGTCGCAAGCACGCGGGCCGTCTGCGCGATGCCGTTCTGATGGGCGTGCCATGAAGCCGGTTCGCCTTCGACGGCACGGGGGCGCGGCGGGAACGAAACCGCCACATATGCGCGGAATGGCGCGGTGGCATGGTTACCCCCGGTTTGCTTTGCTAACGAATTGGAGGAACGCCATTCCCTCCGGATCGCGCCGGCCCGCCTCGCGGCATAGCGGCGCCACCCTGGGGGATGCGCGATGAAGGTCGGGAGGACGGCTGTGAACGGGTGGTTGAGCAAAGACCAGCTTCAGGTGCAGGACCTCGTGCGGCGCGTCGCTCGCGAGCGCGTCGCCGCACGCGCGCAGGAGATCGATCTCAAGGCGGAATATCCCCACGACATGTTCGAGCTCATCAAGGAGCTCGGCCTGTTCACCCTGCCCTTTCCCCCCGAATACGGCGGAACCGGCAGCATGCTCTCCGCCTGCGTCGCCATCGAGGAGCTCGGCCGGGTGTGCTACAATACCGCCTATCTCCTGGTCGTCCAGTGGGTGCCCATCGGCGCGATCCTCGCCGGCGGCACGCCGGAGCAGAAGCAGAAATACCTGCCCGGCCTCGCCTCCGGCGAATTGCGCGGCGCGCTCTCCCTGACCGAGCCGCAGAGCGGCTCGGACGTGGCCGGCATCCGCACCCGGGCGAAGCGCGACGGCGACGGCTGGCGGCTGACGGGATCGAAGATCTGGTGCACCAACTCCGGCATGGCCGACTTCGTGCTGGTGGCCGCCCGCACCGGAGAGGACAACCAGCGCGGCAAGATCAACCTCTTCATCGTCGAGAAGGGCACGCCCGGCTTCGAGGTGGGCCGCAAGGAGGACAAGATGGGCGCGCGCGGCGTGCCCTCCCACGCCCTTTTTCTCGACAATTGCCACCTGCCCGCGGACGCCATGCTCGGTGACGAGGAGACCGGCTTTCGCGTGGCCATGGCGGCGCTCAACGATTCCCGCCCCATCATCGGCGCACGCGGCGTCGGCCTGGCCCAGGGCGCAATCGACCACGCCATCGAATTCATCAAATCCCGCAGGGCGTTCGGGCAGGCGGTCTCGGACTTCCAGGGGGTGCGCTGGATGATCGCCGACATGGTGATCCAGACCCAGGCGGCGCGCAACCTGGTCTACGAGGCGGCGGCGGCGGTGGATGCCGGGGTGAAGGGCAAGGCGCTCGCTCAGCTCTCCGCCATCTCCAAGTGCCACGCGACCGACACGGCCATGAAGGTCGCCACCGACGCGGTCCAGCTGTTCGGCGCGGCGGGCATATCCAACGAATATCCCATCAACCGCTACTTCCGCGACGCCAAGGTGCTCCAGATCGTCGAGGGCACCAATCAGATCCAGCGCAACATCATCGCCCGCAACGTGCTCGACTGAGCAAGCGGGGGCCGCGCACCGAACCTGAAGGAGAAAACGAAATGGACGTCCTGGGCCTTGGGCTTTTCTACGAAGATCTTCCGATAGGGCGCACGTTCAGGACGATCGGACGCACCATAACCGAGACCGACATCATCAATTTCGTCACCTGCACCGGAATGGTCGAGGTTCTGTTCACGGACTTCGAGTTCCAGGACAAGGAATCCGACATCAAGGGCCGTGTCGCGCCCGGCGCGCTCGTCTACGCCTTCATCGAGGGCCTCCTGACCCAGTGCTCCATGCAGCACACAGGCTTCGCCTTCCTCGGGATGGAGCTCGATATCAAGGGGCCCACCGTCGCCGGGGACACCGTCCACGTGGAAGTCGAGGTCATCGAATCCCGCCGCTCCAAGAGCCGCCCCACCCGGGGCATCGTGCGCACGCGCAACACCGTCAGGAACCAGCGCGGCGAGGTGGTGATGGTCTACACCCCGGCCCGCATGGTGAAGGCGCGCACCGACGGCAAGGAGCAGGCCGCATGAGCGCCCTGCCGCCGGCGGGTCCCCGCGCGTCCGGTCCGTCGCGGATGCTGGCTGGCCCGTGGGCCGGCCGGCACCCTGAAGGGTTTCGGTGGTGACGACGCGCGCTGGCGCGGCCCGTCCCGTCGCGCCGACGAGAGCCGCGCCGCCATCTGGAATGGTCCTTCCCCGATTTGCCGCCGGCAAGTCCCTGAACCACGCATTGGGCCCCGGCTTGCTGCTGGATTGGTGGTGCGCTAATCGTGCTCTCGGCCGCTCCGGCCGACGAAACGCATAGCCTGCCCGTCGACGCAATGGATGAAACATGGTGATCGAAAGCGCGCCTAAATCCACGCTGAGGGTTCTTGGCATTTTCGATGTCATTTCGCAGGCGTCCGGCGGATTGACGCTCGCAAAGCTGAGCCTGTTGCTCGAATCTCCCAAAAGCAGCCTCTTGAATTTGCTGCGCCCCTTGGTCGCACAAGACTATCTCTCCTATGGCAACGGTGTTTACACGCTCGGCCCGAGGGCTTTCAGCCTTGCGTCGGGCATCCTCGGCGTCCGCAAGCAACCCTCGCTCATCCGCCAGTTTGCCCACGAACTGGCGGAGGCGACGCACGAGACGGTCATCGTCGCCGCGCTCGACCTCGCCGCCGACCTCGCCGCCTATGTGGACGTGATCGAGAGCCCCCAGCTCGTGCGCTATTCCGTGCCGGCCGGCGTCACCCGCCCGCTCTATTGTTCCGCCGCCGGCCGCCTGCTGCTGGCGTTCCAGCCAGAAAGCTGGCGGGACGCCTATTTCGAGCGCGCGGAGCTGAAGCCGCTCACCGCGCGCACCGTGACGAAGGTGCCGGAGCTGCGCACCATCATCGCCGAAATCCGGCGCACCAACATCGCCTACAGCTCGAACGAGGCGGTGGATGGCGCGGCAGGGATCGCCGCGCCGGTGTGCGATGCCGACGGCACCGTGGTCGCGGCTCTTCTCGTCGCCGCCCCGGCCATGCGCGCCGAGCAGAACCGGGCCCATCTGCGCCAGGAAGTGATCCGCGCCGCCGCCCGCGCGTCACAGGCGCTCGGCCACCGGGAAGCCGAAGCCGTCGCCTGATCCGCTGCCGCGTCTCGACCTCGGCCGCAGGCTGCCCGGTCCGCATCCGGGAGGGTGCGCTGCCTGGTGGACGATCAGCGGGTTCCCGGGCATCGCCGGCCGGACGGAGGGCTTGCGCGAGAACCGCAACGTCTCAGCTCGGGAGAAGCGGCGCCCGCTTCGGGAAGCCGCGCTGTGGTGATTTCAAAGGAACTCCGTCACATCCCGAGATAGGCTTGGCGAACGTGATCGCTGTTCCGCAGCTCGACGGCCGTTCCCGAAAGCACGATGGCTCCGTTCTCGATGACATAGGCGCGTGACACCAATCCCAGCGCGATGGGGACGTCCTGCTCGACGAGAAGCAGGGTCAGGCCGTTTAGAACGAGGTTGCGCAGAACCTCGTAGAGCTCGCGCACAACAATGGGCGCCAGCCCCAGGGAAGGCTCGTCCAGCATCACCAGCCGGGGCCGGGACATCAGGGCGCGCCCAATGGCCACCATCTGCTGCTGCCCCCCGACAGGGTTCCCGCCGGCGCATCACGCTTTGCGACGAGCATCGGAAAGATGCGCCAGATGTCTTCCAGGGCGGCCTCCTTGGCGGCGCGCGACGGCAGCGGCGTGCCGCCCACGAGGAGGTTTTCGCGCACCGTGAGGGACGGGAAGATATGACGGGCTTCCGGCACCTGCACCAGGCCCGCATGTGGAATACGGTGGGCGGGCATGGCGAGGAGGTCATGGCCATCGAACGAAATGGCGCCCGCGGTCGGAGTGATCAGACCGGAAATCGTGCGCAGCAGGGTCGATTTGCCTGCGCCGTTCGGGCCGAGGATCGCGACCGCTTCGCCCTCCGCGACTTCAAGGGACACCTCGCTCAGGACCTGAAGCGATCCGTAGCCGGAGCGGATACCTTCGACGGAGAGTAGCGTCATCGTGCCTTGACCTTATCGAGCGGGGGAAGAGCCGGCTCCTCGGTCGGACGGCCAAGATAGGCTTCCACGACGCGCGGGTCCCGGGCGACGTCGCTCGGCACCCCTTCCGCGATCAGCTCCCCCGCGTCCAGTACAACGATGCGGTCCGACAGGGCCATGACAGCGCGGATGTGGTGTTCGATGAAGATCACCGTCACGCCCGAGTCGCGAATGGAGCGGATCAGCTCGATCGCGTCGTTGATCTCGCGGGGGGTGAGGCCCGCCATGATCTCGTCGAGGAGGATGAGCCGGGGACAGGTCGCCAGCGCCCGCGCGATCTCGAGGCGGCGCTGCACCGCGAGCGTGACATCCGCGCTCGCCATGTCGCGATACTGATCGAGGCGCGTGAGAGAGAGGACAGAGCCGGCGATGGCGGCGGCTTCACCCTCCGGGCGGCCGACCAGGGCCGCCGCATAGACCGTTTCGGCAACGGTCAGCGTGGGAAAGGCGCGGGTGATTTGGAACGTCCGCCCGATGCCGGCTCGGCAGATTTCGTGTGGTGGCAGGCCGGCGATTTCCCGCCCGTCAAAGGTGATGCTGCCACTCGTGGGCTTGAGCGATCCGGCAAGCAGCGAAAACAGGGTCGTCTTGCCGGCGCCGTTCGGTCCGATGATGCCGAGAATCTCGCCCGATCGCACTTCGATCGACACATCGCGAACCGCGAACACGCCGCCGAAGTTCTTCGACACGCCGCTCGCCTTCAGAATTTCCTTGCCCTTGGCGGCATCACTCCGACGGACATCCGGCGCGGGACCTGCCGCCCGCGGGAGGTCGGGAAGCGAGAGCGCGCCACGCGTCACGCCGAAGCGTCTGAGGCCGGCGACGAGGCCTCCGGGGAAGCTCAGAATGGCGAGCATGAGCGCGATGCCGTAGATGAGGTGATGCGCGCTCGATCCGCCTGCATTGGCAAGCGCCGTCCGCAGATACTCGCCCGCAGGCACCAGCACCAGCGGACCGAGCACCGGTCCGAGCAGGCTGCCGGCGCCGCCGACGACGGCGAAGAGAAGAAGATAGATGGTGATCTCGACGCCAAACACCGATTGCGGATCGATGAACCCTGTGTGCTGGGCGCTGAAGGTGCCGGCCATCGCCGCGAAGAAGGCGCTGACCGCGAACGTGAACAGCTTGACCGCCATCGTGTTGATGCCGATGGCGCCGGCGGCGGCTTCGCTGTCGTGGATCGCGCGCCAGTAGAAGCCGAGCCGGCCCGAAAAGAGGATCTGGATGGTGGCCAGGGCGAAGGTCGTCAGGGCGCCCGCCAGGAGCAGATAGCTCACCGGGCTGTCGAAGCGCATGTCCCACACGGATTGCCCCACCGCTGGTGGAAACAGGCCATTGGTTCCGCCAAGCGCCGGGATGCCGCTGACCGCGAAAAGCAGGACGTAGGACGATGCCAGCGTCAGGAGCGAGAAGACGAGGGGACTGAGGCCGCGACGGAACGGCAGATACCCCACGATCATCGAGAACAGGGCCGCCAGCAGTCCGCCGACCAGCATGCCGAGCCAGGGGCTCACGCCGTGGGCGGTTGCGAGATACACGGCGGTGTAGGCGCCCAATCCGAAGAAGGCGGAATGTCCGAACGAGACCTGACCGAGCAGGCCGCCGACCATGTTCCAGGACGCCGCCAGCAGGATCCAGCCGAGCAGGCCGACCATGATGCCGATCCAGTAGCCGTCCAGGAACAGCGCGGCAGCCGTGATGGCCAGCCACATGGCGACGAGGGCCGCCGCCGTCTGGCTGCGGATGAAACGGGAGAGAATGTTCATGCTTCGCTCCCGCGTCCGAACAGGCCACGGGGGCGGGCCAGGAGAGCGAGACCGAACACCAGGTAGATGATGCCGGGCGCCGCGGGATTGTTGAAGAGCGCGCTTGTCACGGCTTCGACGATGCCGATCAGCAGGCCGCCGACGAATGCGCCCCGCAGGTCGCCGAGGCCGCCGAGCACCACGACCATCAGCGACAGCAGGCTGTACTGGATGCCGGCAGTCGGCGTGAGCTGCGAGAAGGCCATGAGGCAGCCTGCCGGCACGGCGAGAAGCGCTGTACACCCGACGAAGACCATCATCTGGACCGAACGGACAGGGATGCCGCAGAGAATGGCCATTGTCGGGTCCTGAGCCACCGCCCTCAGGCGGCGGCCGAATTCCGTGCTCAGGATGAACCAGGTGAGTGCCGCGCAAACGACGATCGAGATGAGGAACCCGATCAGCTCCGGCTTTCCGACCACCACGCCCGCGATCCGGAACGCCGCACCATCGAGCGATGTGCGCACGTTCAGAAGGTCTGCGCCGAAGACCAGAAGCGCGGTGCTCTGGATGGCAAAGGACAGTCCGAGCGTCACCTGCGCCTGCATCAGGGGACCGGCGCCGAGCACCCGCCGGATCAGCACGAAATAGACGGCCATGCCGATCAGGGCGAGAACGGGAGCCACGAGGACGATGGCGGCGTACGGGTTGATCCCGAACGCGTGGTTGAGGATGACGATGCCGTACATGCCGGCCATGAGGAGGTCGCCATGGGCGAAGTTCAGCACTCGCATCACGCCGAAGACGAGAGCCAGCGACATTGCGACGAGCGCATAGATGCCGCCGAGCAGCAGACCGGAGATGACGGCCTGGAGGAGGGTTGCGAAAGACATGCGCTGGGTTTGCTCGTTCAGGGCAACATGACGGGCTTGCCGACGGCGATGCCGGCCGGGAACACGGTCACCTTGCGCTTGCCGTCCACCCAGGCCGCCACCAACTCCTCGGCGCCGAGATTGCGGCCGTTCGCCGGGTCGAAGCGAATGAACCTGAACGGGGTGATCGTATCGTCGCCGGGAATGTCGAGGGTGCGCAGCGCATCGCGGACGGAGGCGGGAGTGAGGTCCGGTGAGGTCTTGAGCGCGGCTTCCAGGGCTACCTTCAGTGTCATGATGGCGCCGTAGCAGGTGCCGGCGTAGCTCGACGGCTCGCTGGCGAACTTCTTGACGTAGGCCTCGCGAAACGCGGCCGCGCGCTTGATGTCGGGATTGAAGTAGTCGACGTTGGCCACACGGAGCTGGTCGATGACGGCCGCATCCACGAGTTCCGGCAGGCGCGGATCGCCGAGGCCGCCGCCAATGCCGAGCACGAAGGGCTTGAAGTCGAGCTGCCGCGCCGCTTTCAGCCCGGCCACCACATCCTCGGTGTAGCCGATCCAGACCACGAGCTCGGGCGTGCTGTCCTGCACCTTGCGCATGACGGGCAGAAGGTTGCGGTCAGCGCGATTGTAGGTGGTCTCGCTGACGACGTTGATCCCCTTCGCATCCATCAGCTTGCGCAGGCGTTCTCCGGTCCCGGCGCCGCGCGGGCTGTCTTCGTAGAGCAAGGCGATCCGCCGGTCGGCGAGCGGCTTCGCCCCCGTGATGGTCTGCATGTAGGCGAAGGCGGTGGTCGCCTCGTCATCGCTGCTGATCTGATGCGAGAAATACCATTTGTAGCCGCGGGCGAGAATGTCGGCGGATACGGCCGAGCCGTTGAGCAAGGGAACCTGCGCGGATTCGGCGAACTGCGCGGCGCCCGAGGTGCCGGCGCTGATGTCGCAGGCGAGAACGACCGGCGCCCGCCCCTCGCGCGTCAGCCGCTCCATCTCGCGTCGCGCGATCTCGGGTCGGCCCTGAGTATCGACGATCTCGAGCGTCAGGGGCCTGCCGCCGATGCCCCCGGCCGCATTGATCGTCTCCTGGGCGATTTCCGCGGCCTTCTTGGAATCCTGGCCGAGCACGGCAATCGATCCGGTCAGGGGCGTGATCATCGGGACGCGGATGGATTCCGCCGCGCGGGCCCCCTGGCCGAGGAGCGTTGACGCCGCCAGAATGAGGCTCGCACGCAGGCATTGACGAAATCTCATCGTGTTCTCCCGAAACCGCGTATCGGATTTAATCTTCCCGGGGGACAGCAGCCTGGACAAGGGACTCCGGCCACTCGACATAAGTGTGCGATTTACGCAATGGGGGAGATGCGGATCGGTTCAGCGGCCTCTCGATCGCCCATTCGATCTGTCTCGCACTTGCGAAGACTGTTGTCGGCGAGACCAGATCGGCGGCGCGGCGGACGATTTCCGTGCCCCGTCATGTCGTCGTCGCGGTGCGACCGGCCACGCCGGCCCGCGTCAGGGCCTTCCGTTGGCGCGAGGCGCCCCGATTCCCTCCGGGTCGAAGCGCGCGCCATATCCCTCGGGTCGCGGTCGGGCGGCGGCTGGGCCGCATCCAGCCCCGTCCGAGCTGGACGAGGCCACCAAGGCGCTCGTCTCCGATCCGGCACGTCTTCACCGCGCCGCCCACATGAACGGCATGCGGAAGGCGACAAGTGCGGGAGATGCAGATCGCCGAACCCGGCGCCGCAGCCTCGATTTACTGTAAGATAGCCGGGACAGTGAGGATCTCGATCGGGATCTCGGTACGGCCGATCGCCTCGTGAAAGGTCTCTACATCCATGGCCTTCTCCTTCTCTACCTGGTGAGCCCTCTGGCCTGGTTGATCGTCCGTATCCGCCGCTCGGAGAGGATCTTCTCGTCGGCGTCGATCCGGACCGACTGCTGCAGCACGCGCAGCGAGGCGCGCATTGTCTCGAAGGCCTCCCGATGCGCCGGCGGCACGCGGTTGGCCGCATCCTTCTCGCCGCGCGCGATTGCATTGCGCCCGAAGCGCGTATCAAGCGCGTGGCTCACGGCCGCGAACTCCTCGCGGATCTTCGGATCGAGCGCGCCGACCATGGCGTTCAGGCCGCGGGTATTCTGCTTCGCCTCGGCGGTGAGCCTCTCCAAAGCGTCCTGCGCCGGCCGGGAGAGACCGGGGATGGCGAGCGCCATCAGCCGCCGCTCCTCGGCGATGGCTTGTCGCTGGGCCTCCGTGGCACCGGCGTAGGCTGAGCCGAGCGCACGCAGTTCCGCCGCCGCCACGGGCAGCGCGGCCGTGGCATCCCGGCGCTCGCGGCCGGTTGCAAGCAGCCGATCTACCATCCTCCCGGAGCCTCGGACTGCGCCATAGGCGTCGGGGGCGTTGGACATGGCGGCGGCGATGCGCTCCGCCGCGAAGCCTTTGACAAGGAGATCCTCCATCTTCGCGACCACAGCCGCCGGATCGCGCCAGATGCGCGATGCAATTTCCCCCAATGCGGCCCGCTGCTGCCGATAATGAGAGGCGTCCAGCGCCCGCTGCCGCGCTTCCTCCTCCGCCGGCTGACGGAACTCGGTCACAGCGGCAAGCATGGGTGGAACGGTGTTTCCGGCATCGGCACGATAGGGCGCCGGCGCGACGATGCGGGAGCGGTCCTGTCGCTCCGCCTGATGCTGCGCGTCGGCAAACCTGCGGACGGACTCGAACATGGCCTTCAGCTCCGCCCGCTTCTGCGCGTCCATGTCCTCCGGCACGCGATCGCCCATGTTTCGCTCCGCGATGGCATCCGCCTTCTCGGTGAAGGCGCTCCAGCCGAAGCGCGCGGTCAGCGCCTCGCTGACCGCCTTGATCTCCTGCACGACCGCGCGATCCTCGGCGACCAGAGCAAAGGCGGCCTTGTAGGCACCCTCCCCGCCCTGCGCGCGCACGGCCTCGATCTCACCTAGCCGCGCCGTCGCCTTTATCGACAGTGCAGGCACCGAAAACGCCATGTGTACGCGACGCTGCTCCTCGCGGATCTCGAAGGATGACGCGCTCGTCTTGAAAGCCGCGGCATGGGCCCGGGCGAGCGGAACCAGTTCCTCCGTGACGGCCTTCAGCACATCGCCGCGTTTGCGACGAGAAGCTTGTCCATCGATGAGGTGCTCGCCGCCGCGCAGGGCGCCAAGCTGCCCTGGGTCTCGCTCCAGGGCTTCTCCCAGTCCCCGCGCGCCGACCTTTGACGCCGATGCCAGATCGTGGAGCTTGATCATCGCCGCGTCCGGATCACGATAGATCCGCCCCAGCACCGGCCATAGGGCCCCTTCCCGCTCCTTCGCCGCGGGCGAGGAGAGCTGCGCCAGACGCGCGTCCTCTTGGGCCGATCGCGCGAAGCGCGTCGCCGGCGCCAACAGATAATGCCTCTCGTCGGCAGGCTCCCGGGCCGACGCTTCGATGCGCTGGTCGCTGTAGGAGACGCTGCGCTCGCGGGCAATCGCAAAGCCCAACGCGACGCTCGCCCGCTCCCACAGCTTCGCCAGCTCGTTCCGCTTTTCAGACAGCCACGCCAGCCGCCGCGCCGCCCCCTCCCCTATCCCGGATGCGGCCTCGGCGAGTTGGTCGATGCCGCGCAGCCGCGCGAAGTCACGGGCGTGGGCCTGGTACGACGGCTCGCTCTCATAGTCGAGCGTGGTGGTCTTCGCGCCGGACCGCGACAGGCGCTCCACGAGCTGCTTGAAGAGATCCGGACGATGGCTTTCCCGTTCCATGCGCGCTGTGCGGTCCTCTAAGGTTTCGACCTGCTTCGCGGTCCAGACGTTGCGCTCGACCTGGCGCTCCTCAAGCCGCTTCTCACCCGCTTCCTCGTCGATCACCGGGATCCTGACGGTGACCGTCTCGACACCGTCCTTGCGCAAGGTGACGGTGTCTCCCACGCTCACGCCGCCCTTCTCAAGCGCGGCGGGTAGGCTGACGCCCCACAGACGTTGCGTCGATCCATCATCCGCGCGAACATCGGCATAGGGGCTCGGCGCGATATCCTCGCTCTCCCGGAACTTGGCCTGGCTGATCTCGAGGAGCTCGCCGGTGACGCCTCCGGCATGATCAACACGAGGCTTGCGCCCCCACTCGCCACGCGGCTCGAAATCTTCCCAGGCCGCATAGAGGTCGGCCCGATCGCGGTGACGGCTCATCGCCACATAGGTCAGATGCTGGTCCAACGTGCCTGTGGCGAGCACGAAGGTCCGGTCCACCGTCGCGCCCTGGGCCTTGTGAATGGTGGCCGCATAGCCGTGATCGACATTGCCATAGGTGTCCTCGCCGAAGACGACCTCGCGTCCATTGTCGAGACGAACTGTGAGGAGCGTCCGGCCCCTTTCATCGGTGGTGGAGGTCACTGAGCCAAGCATGCCGTTCTTGACGTGCTGTGGTCCGAGGTGCTTCGCCCGCGGCTCCACGAACCGCGCATTCTCGAGGAAGATGATGCGGTCGCTGGCAGCGAATTCACGCGTTCCACGTTCCGTCGTGAACGTGCGATTCGCCGAAAGCGCACCGTCGTCCGCCAGCACCTTGCGCAGCGCGTCGTTGAGACGCTTCACATCCTCATTGATATGGGCGAGGACAAGCAGTTCATCCCCGCGCGGCGGCTGTCGCTCACCCTCGGCCGCCGTCTTTCCGGTGAGTGCGCGCCACGCCCCGGTCCAGTCCGTGACGATCCGGCCAATGGCATCCTCGCGCGTTGCGGCCTCGACGATATGGCCATGCTGTGCATAGGCATCGAGTGCCGTCTCGAGCTCGCCGCGCGCGAACAGCCGAGACGCATTGCGCGCCCATTCGTCCCGCTGGCGCCGCACGCCGGCAAGCTCGGCGAAGCCAATCCGTTCCGCGATCGCCCTGAAGGCCGCGCCCGCCTGGATCGGCTGGAGCTGCATCGCGTCACCGACCAGGACGACTTTCGCCTCGGCGTCCTCGACGACCTTCAGCACCCGCGCCATCTGCTGCGAGGATACCATCCCCGCCTCGTCGATGACGAAGACGTCGCCCCGTTCGAGCTGCTCACGCCCGCTGGCCCAGGCCAGCTCCCAGGACGCGAGCGTGCGCGAGGCAATGCCCGAACTGTCCTCCAAGCCCTCCGCCGCCTTGCCGGCCAGCGCCGCGCCGAGCGCACGACGCCCATTGCTTTCCCAGGCGACGCGCGCCGCAGCGAGGAGGATGGACTTGCCGGCGCCGGCAAGCCCGACAACCGCCGCGATCGCCGCATCCGACGTGACGTGACGGACCGCATCGACCTGCTCGGCATCGAGCTTGAACGGCTTTTCGGGGTTTCGTGTCTCGATGACCTCGATTGCTCCGGCGACGCGCGCTGCGGAAACACCGAAGCCATCACGCGCCGCCAGATTGAGCGCCGAGCGCGCCATGCCGTGCTCGACACGCAGCATCTCGCGCGTCGTGAAGACCGCAGGCTCCGCCGCTCTCCCCGTCTCAGGATCGAGCTTCTGCGGGCGCAGCGTGACAAGATCGGGCGAACCCATCAGCCGGGCCCGGATGTTGGCGAAGTCCTCGGGATCGTCGACATAGCGGTGGAGCGCGCGGGCGATATCACGCTCGTCGAAGGTGGACCGTTCGTTGCTGAGCTGCCGGAGGAGAAGGCCCGGATCGGTGGCAAGGCGATCGGCCATGTCCTGCCGGCGGGCGAGCTCCGCCGGCGCCAGGAACATTCGACTGCCATTGCGCACCATCGCTGCCTTCGCCGGCCCGAGATGCTTCTGAGCGATGCCGCCACGGCCCTGCTCGGCATAGGAGCGCCCGTCGAGGCGAATGTCGAAGCCGGCGAGTGCCAGATGCCGGTTCGCCGTCTCCGCCCAGGCGATCTTCCATGCCTTCATCGTCTCGCGATCGCCCGCCCACAGCCGATAGACGATCTTGCCGCTCGGCCGGTCGGGCGTGACGACGCGGAGCGGCTTCCCGTCCTCTCCGAGCACCGGCACCTTCTTCGGGCCGAAGCCGTTCTCCGCAAGAGGCCGGAGCGTCGTCATCAAATGCACGTGCGGATTGCCATCCTTGTCGTGATAGACCCAGTCGGCGACCATCCCCTTTGAGGTGAAGTGCTCCCGGACGAGCTCGCGCATCAGCGCGATGTTCTCAGCTCGGCTGAGCTCCTCCGGCAGCGCAATGATCAGCTCGCGTGCGAGCTGCGCATCCTCCCTTTTCTCGAAGGCCTCGACCGCATTCCACAGGACTTCGCTGGCGCCGGCGACGCTCTTGCCAGCGATCCTGGCCGAGAGCCAGGCCGGCGCCTCCTCCGGAAGCGCCAGCTCCTCATGCACCAGCTCGGACGCCCCGCCCTCGTAGCGGAACGTGGTGCCAGCCTTCTCGTCCATCATCTTGGTGCGGTGGCGATACGCGGCGGCCGAGACGACGCTGCGCCCGGTCCCCCGGCTGATCACCTGCGCCCTGACGAACATGATGGCCACTATCGCTTCCACCCATCCCAAGCACGTCGCGCCAGCGACGTATATTGCGCCCTCAAACAGATCGGACCGCAGGGCCGATGCCGCTTCAAACGGCCGGCCCTGCGGGGGACCGGCCGCCAGTGAGCCGTTCGGCTCACCAACAATTTAGCCTATTTAACTGATTTATATAAGTCGATATAATCGACCTATGCCGCCCTAATTTCAGGTGAGGTGAGGTCTCTCAATGCGCGTAAAATCGTCACTTTCCGAGATCGATTCCCAGATCGAGAAGCTGCGGGAACGCAGGAAAACTCTGGTCGTTAAAGCGGGCGAGCGTTTCGCCCGGGCCGCCGCGAAGGCCGGCCTGGTGGAGATGGAGATCCCCGACGATCAGCTCGACGCGATCTGCGAGGAAATCGCCGCCCGATTTCGCAAGACCGCCAAAGGCAAGGCGCCCACCGGTCCATCAGCCCCTTGAGCGGATCGATCAGGAGCTGGCCCGGCTCGAGCGACGACGCAGGGCCATTATGAGCGAAGCACGCAAGCGTGAGGCTCGGCAGAAGTTCCTGCTGGGTGGGCTGGTGGTGCGCGCGGGACTGGCTGAGGCCGATCGAGCCTTCTTGTTCGGCGCGCTGATCGAAGCGAGCGGCTTCGTGGCCGGATCCGATCACCATGAACGGCTGAAGGCGATCGGGTTGGAGGCGTTCAGACAGCGGCCCATGGAGGATCTGCAGGTGCCGGATCAAGTGGACGGGGGACGGCCATGAAGGGACGTCTGCACCCAGCGCTGCTCCTCGTCCTCGTTCCGATCGTCGTCACAGCTGCGGCTGTCTTCGTCACCAACTGGCGATGGCACGGCCTCGCCATCGGCATGTCGGGCAAGATCGCCTATTGGTTCTTGCGCGCGTCGCCGCTCCCTGCCCTGCTGTTCGGCCCCCTTGCCGGGCTCGTGACCGTCTGGGCGCAACCAATGCATCGGCGCCGGCCGATTGCCATGGTCACGCTCATCTGCTTTCTCGGGGTGGCCGGCTTCTACGCCCTGCGCGAATATGATCGCCTCGCACCCTTCGTCGAGAGCGGGGCGGTTACGTGGGACCGCGCCCTTTCCTACCTCGATGCCTTGGCCGTCGCAGGCGCCATTGTCGGATTCCTCGTCGTGGCCACGGCGGCACGGATCTCCGTCGTCGTCCTCGTACCGATCAGGCGCGCAAAGCGAGCAACCTTCGGAGACGCGGACTGGTTGCCCATGTCGGCGGCCGCGCGGCTGTTCCCCGCGGACGGCGAAGTCGTGGTCGGTGAGCGCTATCGCGTTGACCGGGAGATCATCCATGAGCTGCCATTCGACCCCGCGGACCGCTCGACCTGGGGTCAGGGCGGCCGCGCTCCGCTCCTGACCTATAAGCAGGATTTCGACAGCACCCACATGCTGTTCTTCGCGGGGTCGGGGGGCTTCAAGACCACGAGCAACGTGATCCCAACGGCGTTGCGCTATTCCGGCCCCTTGATCTGCCTCGACCCCTCGACCGAGGTCGCGCCGATGGTGCGGGAGCATCGCATGCGCGCGCTCGGTCGCGAGGTGATGGTGCTCGATCCCGTCAATTCGATCGGCGGATTCAACGTGCTCGACGGCATCGAGGCGTCGCAGAAAAAGGAGGAAGACATCGTCGGGATCGCGCACATGCTGCTGTCCGAGAGCGCACGCTTTGAATCCTCGACCGGCGCCTATTTCCAGAACCAGGCGCACAACCTTCTGACCGGCCTGCTGGCGCACGTGATGCTCTCGCCGGAATATGCCGGCCGTCGCACTCTGCGCAGCCTGCGCCAGATCGTTTCTGAGCCTGAGCCTTCGGTCCTCGCCATGCTCCGAGACATCCAGGAGCACTCGGGATCGACCTTCATTCGCGAGACACTCGGCGTCTTCACCAATATGACCGAGCAGACCTTCTCCGGCGTCTATTCCACCGCGTCGAAGGACACCCAATGGCTTTCCCTCGACAATTATGCCGCCCTGGTCTGCGGCAATGCCTTCAGGTCGCGCGACATCGTCTCCGGAAAGAAGGACGTCTTCCTGAACATCCCGGCAGCGATCCTCAGGTCCTATCCCGGGATCGGTCGGGTGATCATCGGTTCGCTGATCAACGCCATGGTGCAGGCTGATGGCGCCTTCACCTCGCGCACCCTTTTCATGCTCGATGAGGTGGATTTGCTGGGGTACATGCGGGTGCTGGAGGAGGCTCGCGATCGCGGCCGCAAGTACGGCATCACGCTGATGCTGATGTACCAGTCGGTGGGCCAACTCGAGCAGCATTTCGGGAAGGCCGGCGCGACCTCATGGATCGATGGCTGCGCCTTCGCCTCCTATGCAGCGATCAAGGCGCTCGAGACCGCTCGCAACGTCTCGGCGCAGTGCGGGGAGATGACGGTCGAGGTTCAGGGCCGATCACGCAACGTGGGCTGGAGCAGCTCGAGTAATAGCAGCCGCAACTCGGAAAGCATCAGCTTCCAACGACGGCCGCTCATCATGCCCCACGAGATCACCCAGTCGATGCGCAAGGACGAGCAAATTATCATCGTGCAGGGGCGGAGCCCCATCCGCTGCGGGCGCGCAATCTATTTCCGGCGAAGGGACATGAGCGAGCAGGCCAAGGCCAATCGTTTCGTCAAAGTGTGATCCATGGCCTGCGAACTTTTCGTCTCAGGGGATGCCTCTCAAGTCGGCGACGCGGGGTAAGAAAGGATCCGCCTCAATCACCAATAGGTGTTGAATGTATCTCAAATGAGAGACATAATGCTTTTAACATAGGAGGGTCGGAAATGGCCGCTCAAACCTCGATGCTGCACATCCGCGTCGACGACAAGCTGAAGGCCGACGCGACCGAGAAGCTGGCCAGCTTCGGCCTGACGGTTTCCGATGCCGTCCGGATTCTGCTCACGCGCGTCGTAAAAGAGGGCGCGTTGCCGGCGGGCTTGACCACGGACCCGGAAGCGCATGACGCGTGGTTTCGGGCCAAGGTGCGAGAAGCCTTGGACGACACCCGGCCATCGGTGCCGCACCGGCAGGTGATGGATGAGACACAGGCGCTGATCGATAGGAAGCGCCGTGCGAAGGCTTGAGTGGCGCGAGGACGCACGCGCCGATCTGCTGGCGATTGTCGATTTCATTTCCGACGACAACCCCGATGCCTCCCAACGGCTTAAGGATGACATAGAGGCGAAGACGTCAAAGTTGCCTGAGCATCCGAGGCTCTACCGCCCCGGCCGCGTCGACGGCACGCGGGAAATGGTCGTGCGATCAAACTACCTGATCGTGTACGCCGAGAATGCCCACGCCATCTCCATTCTGCGCGTCCTGCATGCGGCCCAGCAATGGCCGCCAGTGCCGGAGGACGAGGAGATCTGATTGCCGGAGCCCGCGCTCGACCCGAACGAGGGGCGCCGCACGCTGTCCCAGCTCAACGCGCTGCAATAGTACCGAGGCCAGGGCGGAGACTTCCGGGCGCGCCGCAACCGGGCGCCTGGAACAAGGTCCCCCCCTCGCGCTCCAGCAGTCACCCGCGCAGGTGCAGAAGGCGCTACCGCCTTCCTCGATATCGCTCGAACGGGTCCGCGGCACCGGACGGCGTCAGCCAATCGACGAAGAGCGTATAGGCGAGCGCGAACGCAACAAGCCCGATCGCGATCAGGCCGAAGGTCCAGAACGGCAATCCGTGGGCCGCTTCCGGATGAGCGGAGACCACGATCGAAACCGGGACCATGACGATCGCGGCGAGGACCATCAGCCCTGAGAAGGGCCGGAACATACACAGGACATAGAAGGCAAGATACCAGCCGCAGTAGAAGGCGGCCCGTCCGATGTACTCGAGCACGACGAAGGGCAGCGCGAGGAGCAAGGGCAGTGTTCGGCTCGCGGCTGATCGCGCGTCCGGGTCCTTGCCCGGCTTCCTCGATAATGGGCGGCGATCGATCGTCATCACTGTCGTCGCAGGTCCACGTCGTGGTGGCGCCCGTCCTTGCGGGATCGGATCCGCCCAGCGGAACAATTGGTACGCATCGGAGGATGGTCCACCAAGCGCGGACTGTCGAGAGCGCTGCCTGCCTGGCCCGTCATCAGGCCTGCAGATTGCCGATGCCAGCCGGAACGGCCGGTCGATCCGGCCGCTGCGGCTTCCCATGCAAGGAAAGAGCTGCCTCATGGCAGTTCCTCCCCGACAATGCGGCGGTCGAGTTCAGCGCTGGCGGTTTCCAGCTCGACCTCGATCTCGCGGCGCTCACCGGCATCGACGGCGTTCCGCAGTTCGGCACGCAGTTCCTCGATGTGCTGTTCCAGGGTCATCGTCATCTCCTCGATGTTTTTGTGAAAGATGACGACGGCGGTCATGGCGGGTGGGCACGGGTCAAAACCCGCGTCAGCGGCCAGCTCGCTGGCGCGCGGAGGAACCGATTTTCCTGCGCAGCGGGAAAATTGGAGGGGCCGCGCGGTTTTGAGGCGTGCCCGCCCGCCATGGCAGGCTTGGACATTCTGAGCAGACAAGGTGGGTTATCCAGGCACGCGGCAGCGGAACGTGCAGCCTGCCCTCATCCCGCCTCAGGCGGGGTGGATTGCAGTGACCGGGCGTCGAGCCGGTCCCGCGGGTTCGCCCCAGACAACGAGGCTGCATGCGCAAGGGATCGTCACGCCGCGAGGCGCGAAGACTGCGCGCAGGCTTCGTGGAGCCGGGGATCCGGCGGAGTAGAGCTCGGTCCGGCGCGCCGGATGCGCCCGAATACTCCTTTGCAGGGTGCAGATTCATACCCTGCCGATCGCTCCAACGCTTGAACCCGATGTGTCATCTGTCATACATAGAAGCGACAATTGACACACGGAGCTTGCAATGGCGATCGCGGCAAAACAGACCGTTCCCGAGGTGGCCCCGCGCGATCTGCAGAAGATCGCCGAACTGCTCGGCGGGGCCCGGGTGTTGTCGGGGCACGTCAACAGCGCCCTTGACGCCCATGAGTTGCTGCTGCGTGGCCTGCCAGCCTCTGCGCTGGATCACCTCGTGGGGCATCTGCGCGTCCTGCACAAGGCGGATTCGCTCGAGAAGGCGGTCGGCATGAGCGTGCGGACCTATCAGCGCCGGAAGGATACGCCCTCCAAGCCGCTGAGCCAGGAGCAGAGCGGCAGGGCATGGAAATTTGCGGAGATTCTTGCCAAGGCGACCGACGTTTTCGGCTCACAGGAGGAGGCCGAGCAGTGGCTGGAGCGTCCAGCGATCGGGCTCGACCAGCGCCGTCCCATCGACCTGCTCTCCACGCCCGCGGGCATCGAGCTGGTCGAGGACTATCTCGTGCGACTTGAATACGGCGTCTATGCATGACGCCGCTGCCGGGAGCGCTTGGCGGCCGTGAGCTTGTGGCATGGCGTCTCGACCAGGTGCGCTTTGCTTCCAGCTGGGACAGCGGTGAGGGCTCCTACCGGGTTGGCGGTCGATGGAACAGCAAGGGCGTTCGCGCCGTGTACTGCTCTATCGATCCCTCCACAGCGATCCTGGAGGTGGCGGTCCACAAAGGGTTCAGAGCGCTCGACACGATCCCTCATGTGATGACGGCGACAATGGTGACGGACCTCACCAGCGTGCATGTCGTCGAGCCCGCCGACGTTCCCAACCTGAACTGGCTGAGGCCCGGCATCCCGAGCGCAGGCCAGCAGGCGTTCGGCGACGATCTCCTGCACCGCCATCGCTTCGTGGTCATTCCGAGCGCCGTCTCCACGCACAGCTGGAACCTGATCTTCATGGCGAGCAGCGCTGCAGGCGCCTATGCCGTGAAGCTTCAGGAAGCTTTTGCATTGGACACACGCCTGCATCCGCCCGCGTAGGCGCCGAGGCCGCACAGTGTGCTCTCTTCTCCCGGTCGAACGGACCGGCGAGCCTAGGCCGAGGTGGCGCGAGTGTGGCCGCGGCAGAATGAGATCTCCACGACCACATCCTTCCGACGTTGGGAGGTTTGTGGCTGTCCGATCAGCATTTATACTGCCTTGCCCTTTGTGGTTAAATGAAGGTGCATCCACCCATGCGGCGGTTCAGGATTGGTGAATGGGCCTTCGATGAAGGCGCGCCGGAGCTTCAATCCGCGCTCGAGCAGGCCTATGAACGCAAGCAGCGGCCGCTCTGCCTGTGCCGGGAGACGCCCACCGCGATGTATATCGCGCGGAGCGACGGACAGTTCCTGGTCAAGCGCATGCCGCTGACGGGCCGCGATCACGACCCCTCCTGCCCGTCCTACGAACCGCCCTACGAGCTTTCGGGGCTCGGCCCCCTCATCGGCAATGCGATCCAGATCGACGAGGCGACCGGGACCGCCGTTCTCAAGCTCGATTTCTCGCTGACGAAGCGTGGCAGCCGGTCCGCGCCGGCATCCCCATCGGAGACATCCGACACGGTGCGGAACGAGGCCAGGAAGCTCTCGCTGCGCGCCGTTCTGCATTATCTCTGGGATGCCGCCGAACTGACGGAATGGACATCGCTATGGGCCGGCAAGCGCGGCTGGGGCAAGGTGCGCGCGAGCGTGATGAATGCCGCAAGAGAAATGTCCGTGCGCGGCGGTCCGCTCAGCGACATTCTGTTCGTGCCAGAGGTGTTCCACGCCGACGACAAGGCTGCGATTGCGGCGCGGCGATCGCGGGCTCTATCCGGCGCCCAGGCGCCGGGCAACGGCCCGCAAAAGCTGATGATGCTGGTCGGCGAGGTGAAGGAATTCCCTGAGGCTCGCAACGGCCGAAAGGTTGTGATCAAGCACCTGCCGGATTTCCCTCTGATGCTGGAGGAGGCGGCCTGGCGCCGGTTGAACAAGCGCTACGACCCCGAACTGGAACTCTGGGACGCGAACGAGGAGACGCACGTCGTCGCGGTCGCGACATTCGGGATTTCAAGCGCCGGCGTTCCAGCCATCAATGAGATCGCCCTGATGGTGGTGACGGAGAACTGGATTCCCTTCGAGAGCGCCCACGAGCTGCAATTGCTCTCGCGCCTGGCAGGCCTACGGCGCAAGAGTGTCAAGGGATTGCGGTTCAACCTCAGCCGGGATCAGCCGATCGTTTGCGTGACGCTCCCTGAGGGGCGCCCGTCGCCTGTCGCGATGTACATCGTCCCTGCGGGCGCCGACGAAGACTATGATCGCATGCTGGCGGAGATGATCGACGCTCGGCCCGAGATGACACCCTGGATCTGGCGCACGGCTGACGGCGACATGCCACCCATGCCCTGAGGCGTTCATCACGGGAATGAATCGGTCCCGCGGGATCGATTCATGGAAGTCGTTGGACGTTCTTTCCGTGAGACGTGAGACTTGCTCCATGGAAAGAACGGCACCAGGCCCATTGCATCTCCGCCGCATCGATCCCGCACGGAACATGCGCCGGTTTTATACCCTCTCCCTCCAGCCGACCCTGTTCGGCGGGGCGACGGTCATCCGCAATTGGGGCCGGATCGGCACGAACGGCCAGTCGATGATGGAGACCTTCGATCAGCCGGAACAGGCTGAAGGCGCGTTCTCGCGCCTCGCCCGGACGAAACGACGTCGCGGCTATGGCGACGCCGGCGTCAACGGAAACGGCTGACCTCGGTGAAGGCTTGCCGGCGGGCGATGAACCGGCGCAGCAGCGGCAGGAAGAAGGCCTTGCTGAAGCGGCCGATGGGCGGCTTGGGTTCGAGATAGA
This sequence comes from Xanthobacter dioxanivorans, assembly GCF_016807805.1. Taxonomy (NCBI): domain Bacteria; kingdom Pseudomonadati; phylum Pseudomonadota; class Alphaproteobacteria; order Hyphomicrobiales; family Xanthobacteraceae; genus Xanthobacter; species Xanthobacter dioxanivorans. The sequence continues at coordinate 6,233,254 of NZ_CP063362.1, forward strand.
AGGACCCGCCGACAAGATCGGTGTTGAATTCGTCGAGGATGAGCCAGAGGCGCAGATCGGCATCCAGCCCGGCACGGCGCCTTTCGATGGCCGGGATCTCGGCAAAGAACCGCGATGCTTCCGGCTCCTTGGTGGTGAACGGAAAGAAGAGCACTAGATCGCCGGCCGGCCGGCCGATACGCACGCCGACGGCGACGGGCCGATCCTTACGGCCCTCGGTCTCGCCGGCATGCACCTGCCGCGCCCAGAGATAGGGAGCGGATGACGGTCGCGGTCTGTATGTCGTCGAAGCTCATGGCTTTCCGGCCTCATCCTCCCGCGCATAGGCGTCGACGGCATTCTTGAACTCTGCGAGAAGGCTGTCGGGCATGGTCTGGATGGTCCCCGCCGAGCGTGCGTCCGACTGGCGCATCAGCCGCTCGTAGTCCTCGATGTTGAGGAGCACGAGGCGCGGCTTGTTGCGCTGGGTGATTGTCACCGGCCGGCGCAGCGCCTCGGCGATGATATCGCCGGACTTGCGGGAAAGCTCGCTCGTTGAATAGAACCCACCTGAACGTGGCATGGCGACCTCCTGAGATTGCTGCCTTTGCTGATATATACAGCATTGACCGCATTTGTGCAACGACGAGCCCTCCGAAGCGCCGTCGCCGACCAGGCGTGGCGCTCTGGACGGCGCGACATGGCGAAAGCTCCCTAGAAGGGAGGCTCGCCGCTGAGCAGGCCCTCCAGTTCGGCCCAGATGAGTTCGCGCTCCGCGAGAGCCATCTCCAGCTCGGCCTCGATCTCACGGCGCTCCACGGCGTCGACGGCGTTCCGCAGCTCGGCGCGCAGTTCCTCGATGTGCTGATCGATCGACATTGGTCGTCTCGTTGATGTTGGTGAAAGACGACACCGGCGGTCATGGCGGGCCGGAGGGATCAAGGAGCGCGAAGCGACCGCCGGAGCCGGCGAGTGGGGGAGCCGAAATGCGCCAGCATTTTGGGGGAACCGCTCGTCCTTGAGGCCTTCGGGCCGCCATGGCATCCTGGGACGATCTGAGCAGCCATCCCCGCTCCCGGTTGTGCACCCGACAAGCCGGAAGCAGGTTCGATGCCTGCTTCCGGCTGCGACACCGTGGGAGCCGGCTAGAGCACCTCGTCGACGATGCCGAGGGCATCCAGGCGAGCGTGATCCTTGATCGGAACCACTTCGTAGTCATCCGACATGAAGGTGTATTCGCCGCTCCAAACATCGCCGATCTCGGCCCATGTTCCGTCAGGCCAGACCGCGATGTCGTCACTACGGTGGACCTTTGCGCCTGTTAGATTTGTGGTGATGGTCATGTGTGTCCTCCTGGCTGCGGCCGTTCGCTACCAAAAAGGCTGAAGGCCCCGCCTTGCGGCGGGGCCCTCTGGTCGGAGGCTCAGTCCCGGTTCGGCCGGGACCAGATCAGCTGGAGGCCTTCCTCGCCTTCCACCTCGATCAGGGTGGCGTAGATCGGGGCCGGGAACGAAGGGTCGTCGAGCTTGACGGAGAGGTAGTCGCGGTCCGTGTCCCGGGCAGTCTTCTGCCAGGCCGCGCCGAGCTCGACATTCGCGCCGGCGAAGATGCGGAAGTGGGGGCCCTTGTCGGACGGATTCTCGACGCGGACCAGCTTGGCCTTGATGTTGAGGGAGAGCGTCCGGATGGAGCCAACGAAGCCGTTGGTGGTGGTGGTGAAGGTGCCGATGGTCGCCATTGTCTCATTCCCTTGGTTTTCTCGGGCCGCGCCCACCGCGACCTCGATGGCGGTCGACAGACCGGAGGCGATCGACCCGCACCCCCGGGGTCCCCGTTGCGCGCGCGCAATGGGGTGGCTCGTTGGGCTGGAACGCAGTGGAGGGCGGCAGGGAGCGGCTTTCTTGTCGCGCGAGGAATGGCGGCGATCCGGGGTCCCCGTTGCGCTTGCGCAATGGGGTGGTCCCGGCAGGGGAAGAAAGCCGCTCCCGGCCGTTGCGGGGACAAGAGCGAGACGAGCGAAGCGAGATCGGCCTTCGGTCAGACCAGCTACATCGAGGACGCAGGTGGGTGTGCCCGTCGCGAAGACAACCGGAATGAAGGCACGCGTTTGCCTTGGCCGTTCAGCTCCAGCGACGGCCCGCGCCCGCTCACGACCTCGTCGACGACAAGGCCCCTCGCGCCAGCGCGATAAACCTCCCCACGATGTCAATCGGCGTGGAAACCTGACCCCCTATCGGCGCCGAATATTGACCCCGGCCTGGGGCATTGACCCCACTGCCGCGGAGCGTTGGTGTGGCGCAGCGGCAGTGGGGTCAATGGTGGCGGAGGTCAGGCGCGGTTCTTGAAACGCCAGCTCTCGTTTCCGGTCTCGACGATGTCGCAGTGGTGGGTGAGACGATCGAGGAGCGCGGTGGTCATCTTGGGGTCGTTGAAGACGCTCGGCCACTCGCCGAAGGCGAGGTTCGTGGTGACGATGACCGAGGTCTGCTCGTAGAGCCTGCTGACGAGGTGGAACAGGAGCTGGCCGCCGGACTGGGCGAAGGGCAGGTAGCCGAGCTCGTCGAGGACGATGAAGTCCTTGCGGGAGAGATAGTCGGCCATGCGGCCCTGGCGGCCGGATCGGGCCTCGGCCTCCAGCTTGTTGACGAGGTCGACGACGTTGAAGAAGCGGCCTCTGGCGCCGCCTCGGATGGCGGACCGCGCGATGGCGATGGCCAGGTGGGTCTTGCCGGTTCCGGTCCCGCCGATTGGCACGACGTTGCGCTGGTGGGCGAGGAAGTTGCCGCCGGCGAGGTCGCGCACCAGGGTCTCGTTGATGGGGGTGTCGTCGAACACGAAGTCGTCGATGTCCTTGGCGAGGGGCAGCTTGGCGATGGTGATCTGGTACTTGATGGAGCGGGCCTGCTTCTCGGATATCTCCGCCGACAAAAGGTCGCCGACGATGCGCTGCGGCTCATGCTGGCGTTTGACGGCGGTGGCGATGATCTCGTCGTAGGCGGCCTTCATGCCATAGAGCTTGAGCTCGCCCATGGCCTCGAGGATCTGGGAACGCTCCATCATGGGGATCTCCTCAGCAGGTCGTATCGTGAGCAGTCGGCGCTCGGGGCATGGCGTAGGCGCAAGGCATCGGGCGTGATGATGGTGATGGGGGCTGCAGGCTCACGGCGTCGGGCGAGAATGTTGAGGATCACGTCGGCTGAGTGGACGCCCTGGCCGAGAGCTTCGGCGCAGGCCGCATCGACCGCGGGCAAACCGTCGCTCAGCACGCTGGTGAGGATGTCCACCATCTGCCGGTCCCCATCGGTGGCACCGGTGAGCTTGCGCCGGACGCGATCGAGGCTGGTGGGCAGAACCCAGTCCTTGAACGGAGCCCCGTTCCTGAGGGCGCCGGGCTTGCGCGCCAGCACCGGCACATAGTGCCAGGGGTCGAAGATGGTCTGGTCCCGGCCGAAGCAGCGCGGGTGGGACCCGACCTGCCGCCCATCCTGGCGCAGCTCGATCCGCTCCGCATAGGCCCGGACCTCGACCGGGCGTCCCACGGCGCTGGCGGAGACTGAATACCGGTTGTTATCGAAGCGGACCAGACAGGTCTTGGACACGGAGGCGGGCACGGAATGGAAGCCGTCGAACCGGCCGGCATAAGGCACCAGGGCTGGACGCTCCGCTTCGAAGGTCTGCCAGATGGTCTCCTCCCGCCGCTCGGGATGCGGGTGCCCCTTGGCGTAGGCGATGCACTGGTCCAGCAGCCAGGCGTTCAGCTCGTCATAGCTCTTCACCCGAAGCCGGGGGTGAAGAAGCGCTCCCGCACCAGGCCGACCTGGTTCTCCACCTGCCCCTTCTCCCAGCCTGAGGCCGGCGTGCAGGCCACGGGATCGACGAGAAAGTGGCTGCACATCTGGAGGAAGCGGCGATTATAGGCCCGCTCCTTGCCCCCGGGTCCCCATCGCGCCAGCGCGATGGGGTTGGCCCACGAAGATCGCATCGACCGCGGTCTTCATGTTGTCGTAGATGCCGCGCGTGCAGCAGCCCTTGAAGAAGGCGAAGGCCCGCAGCCAAGTTTACGCAGGCTGCGCACGCGCGCCTGCGTGGGCGTCGAACACCATCTCCTGCGTCTCGCGCGGATAGGCCCGCACGAACAGCATCCGCGAATGGCACAGCCGCACATGGGCGACGCGCACCGACACCGTGGTGCCGTTGATCAGGACGATCTCGTGGCTCCAGTCGAACTGGTAGGCCTCGCCGGGCGCGAAGCTCAGGGGCACGTAGGCCGCAGCCGTCATCGTCGCCTGCGCCCGCCGCCAGCCCTTGGCATAGCGGCGCAGCGCATCGTAGCTGCCCTCATACCCCTGGCTGCGCAGTTCCTCGAGATACGGACAGCGTCAGCCGCTCCCGCGCCGGCTTCCTCTCGTTGCCGGTGAGCAGCCCATCCAGGGCCTCCCGCCAGGGCCCGATCCGCGGCAGCGGCTGCACCTCCCGCTCGTAGCTGAAGGCCGTCGCTCCGGTCCGCAGCACCTTGCGCACCGTGTTCCGCGAGACGTGCAGCTCCCGCACGATCTCCTTGATGGACTTGCCGCGCACGAAATGTTCGCGCCGGATCCGCGCAATCGTATCCACGCCCTTCATCCCCAGCCCGCCCGTCGCAACAAAACGACGGAGCATGAGCCAAGAGGGGGGTCAAAATTACACGCCGATCCCCCTCACAACGGGGTCAATCTTCCATGCCGAAACACACCCACGAGGCCAACCCGACATCCGTGCTTCCTCTCGCAACCGATATGGCAGGATAGGGTCCGGGAAGTTCGCGCCAGGAGGTCGCGCGGCGTCCCTATCAAGCACAACGTCCGACTCCTCGAGCGACCGTCGTCACAGCTCGAAGGTGGGGGCAGCAGGACCAGCGATCCGGCGCCGCCGGGCGGCGAGCCCCATCGAGGGCGACCACAAGTCGGGCCTTCAGCCTTTCACCCCGGACGGCCGCGCCAGCGTCAGACACCACACATGCCCTCACATTCGTTGGGCCAAAGATCGAGCTGGCCGTGATCGGCTTCGATCGACAGATCGGCCTCGTCGAGCGGAACGGCGGAGCGATGGAGATAGACCTCCCCGCGAATCCCGCGCAGGCCGGTGCGGACATCAGCGCCAGGGTCGTGGATTGGACACCGGCCCCGAGGCTGAGCACGCGGAGCCGGATGGGGGATGGCGCATAGCCAGATTAGCCATCCCCTTCGACGGTTGGTGCGCGGAACATCACGCCGCCTTCACCGTCTCGGCCTGTGGCTGCAGGCCGTGCAGATAGGCGACGGCACGCTGCGCATGGGCGGCGGCCGCGAAGATCGCCCGCTTGTCGTTGGAAAGGACGCTAAGCCAGCTTCCCAGATAGGCAGCGTGGTCGGGTCTGGGCTCCACCTCCGGGACGATGCCGAGATCGGCGCAGAGGAGCGCCGAGCCGATTTCCGCCACCAGTTCTTCGCGCGCCCTCTCGCTGCGATCCTTCGCGTAGCGGCTGAGATCGCGGCCGACGCGGCGCGGGTCCGCCGTCCAGTGCACCGATTCATGGCTGAGCACAGCGACATAGGAGGCCGCGTCGCGAAACGTCTCGAACGGCGGCATCTGGATGTGGTCGGTCGACGGCGAATAGAATGCCGCCGAGCCGCCGTGGCGGATCACGGCGCCGGTATGCGCAAAGAAGCGGTCGGCATGCTCGATCCGCGCCATTGGATCGAAAACGGGCGGCGGCGGGCAATAGAAATTCGCCGGCAGGCCCTCAATCTGGTCGACGTTGAAGACGCTGTAGATCTTCAGGAACGGGATGTCCCGCTCGACCTCGCTGCCGTGCGCGTCCGTTTCAGTCTTCGTGAAACGGCTGGCGTAGATGACAATCGAGCCCGATTCGCCCTTCCGAACATGGCCACCAAGCTCGTTCGCCTGCTTGAAGGTCATCCAGGTCGGCGAGGCGAAGCCCCGCGCCATGGCCTCCGACCACAGCAGCAGCACGTTCATGCCGGAATACGGCTCTCCGGTATGACGCAGCGGGCGGGTGATGCGGCCGGTCGCATTGCCCGAGCTCCATGGCTGGATCCACGGTCGCACGCCCTTCTCGAGATCGGCGACAATCCGCTCGGTAATCCTAGCGTAGACGTCGCCGCGCTCGCCAATCTCTTTCCTGCTCATTTTCCTGAACCTCCGTTCGGGAGGCCGCGCCGATCGCGGCCCCGTCACGGGGTCCGGTTGCCGGGGGAACAGGCGAGACCGCGCACCCGGAGGCGCCCGACCGCAGGGCGAGGCGCGACGGGCCGCAACAAAGTGGAGGACGGCGAAACCGTTGCGCTGTTCGCCCGCCCCCGGCAGGACCTCCTTTCGGGACGGGCGCGCACGGCGCGCTCTCCTCCCATTCCTCTTCCTTCCGCGATCGACTGAGGTTTGGTTGCGACATGCGAAAAGGCCGGCGCCTGGAGGGGCCGGCCTCGTTTCGTGCGAAAATGAGATGGGCGGAGCCGAAGCTCCGCCCTGGCGGGTCAGCCGAGAGCGGCCATCTGGAGCTCGGCCGCCTTGCGGTCGACGCTCTGGCCGGCATTCTCGACCGGCCGCTCGAAGGGCTTCCAGCGCTCGCCGACGACTTGCTCATAGGCCGCGACGGCGCCCTCCGCCGCCATGCAGAGCACGTGGGCCTGGAGCCCCATGTCGGCCGCGAATTCGCGCTTGCGCTGCGCAGCGCTCGAGAAGCCGACCGGGCCGTCGAGATCCTCGTCTCGGGCGTCATTGGCGAGCTTGGCGGTAGCGTCGCGGGCTTCGGTGACGGCGCGGGAATAGAACTGGCCGGCTCCATGGGCGGATCCGACATAGGCGCCGACGATGCGCTGGAGATGGATCTGCATCGCTCGTTCGCTGAGACCCTCGCCCAGGCTCTCGGCCGTCTCGACGATCAGTCGCAGGTGGAGCTCCCGAATGCCGTCGCTGTCGGGGACCGGAAGCCCGAAGCTTTCGGAGATGAGGATGGTCTGGTGGGCGTCGGGGCACGCCAGCCGGACCATTTCGAGCGTAGTGCCCTTGCGGAGTTGGACGATGCGGGCGGACTGGCGGGGAGCGCGAGCGGTCTTGGTCATGTGAAATTCCTTCCTTCGGTTTCTCCCTCGGGACCGGACTGGCCCTTGCCGGTCTTCCCTTCGGGTGCGGTCGAAAGAAGCCGGCGACAGGCGGGCGCTTCAGGGTCCGGAGACGGCGACGGCGAGCGAAGCGGGCCTGCGGACAAGCAGGGCTTTCAGCCCTCGCGCGGGACGCGGGTCCGCTTTGCCGAGCCTGACGGGCCCGGCCGCCACGCGGCGCGGAACGCGGCCTTGAAGCGGCCGGCCGCCGGTTTACGACCGCAGCAAAACCCGAGGGGATGACCGGCAAGGGACCTGCGCCCAGGCTTCGAAACCGACATGGGAAAGGCCGACATGACCCGCTGCCGCGGACCTGCTTTCCCTGTCTGCCACGACAAGGTGCCGGCGGAGAGATCGACCGGCGTGCCTGCGCGCGGCGCTCCACATCCCCGAAAGCCGTGGCGGTTCACGGCAGCAATTTGCGGAGAGCTACGCGGTGATCCTCGAGATGGTCGACAAGGGGCGAATACGAGAAGAGGCGCGGATCCACCGCCGCCGACGAAGCCTTGGCCGGAGACAGCCCCGAGCTTGGGCCTCAGACTGCCTCGGTTGCCTTCGCCCACACGTCCGGCCGCCACTGCCGGATGACGTCCTCGATCTCGGCCCGATAGGCCTCGGGATACTCCGCCGCAGGTCGGCCGGCGACATAGGCGAACACGGTCGCCATGTCATGGGCGATGGCCTCGTCGACGGCGAAGAGGTCCGCGATGTCGAAGCCGCCGAGATCCATGGCGTTCCACCAGGCGAGGATGAAGTCGGCGACACGACGCGACTGCCCGGTGTCGCTGCGCGCGATGCTGAGGAGCCGCTCGAACGCGGCGCGCGTCGTCTCATCCATGATGGAGTTTCCTATGGCTGCGGAAGGTTAGCTCAAGCTCGGTCTCCTTGCACGCTCAACGCTGCAATCGAGCGCTCCTGCCGGCGGGTTTTCACGAGAGCGCCTCGATCTCGCCGCGGCGCTCGAAGGTGAGGTGGTCGACATGCTCGCGGAAGAGCCGCTCGTCCGCCGGCGTCCACCCGGCCTGATGCCGCCTCGATGCTCGGGCTTTCACCTTTGCGGTGATGGTCCTCCGTTCGGCACGGTGCTCGATCTGTCGCTCGATCCGGGCAAGATGCCTGCGGGCGGCGGCTCGTATCCTGGCGGCCGCGCCGGTCCGCCCGGGGAATTCATGACGAACTCCCTTGGGCGTGGCGCCGCGAACATGCCGCCGGCCATGTCGGAAACGGGGTGGTGTCCGGTGCATAGGAGGCGGGCAACGTGACCGGAATGATCGAGGAGGCGAGATCCTCGCCAGCAACCGCCCAGTCGACCAGCGGGGATTGCCCGCCGGCATTCTGCCGCATGGCATCGCTGAGAATGTAATGGAGAGCCGCGTCGATGGCGGCGCGTGGTTCCGGCCCCGCCTCGACCAGCAGATGAACGGCGACCAGGTAGGTCGTCATGGCCGGCCCTCCCTGCGGAGCAGTGGGTGCGCCGACGGCGGCCGGATCGAGAGGAGGACGGCCTGTTTCCAGGCGTCGGCGCCGGAATAGTGCCGGCGCAGCTTGGAATGCCAGACGACAAGGAGGTCCTTGTCGTCGTCATGGGCAGCCTTCCAGCCGAAGGCGGAGTCAGTGATCTTCCAGAGCATCGCGGCCTCCTATCCGTTCCAGCCAACGAAGTTGGACGGGCCGGAATAGATCGGATGGCGATCCTCATCGATGACGAAGCCGAAGCGACCGACGCGGTATTCATCCGCGGGAACGAGGAACTGGCGCTCCTCGGTGCCAGGACCACGTCGGCCGCCCATCGTGGCGACGACTTCGACCATACCTTTCTCGTGGTTCGAGGTGATCGCCGAGATCACGATCCAATCGCCGGCGTGCTGCTGCTCGAAGGCCCGACGATCCTTCTCGCGGGATTCTCCGGGGGCGAGTACGGTCCCGAAGATCGTCTCCCATGCCTCCGGCCAGCTGTCCTTGATCGTCCGTTCGGCGCAGCGCCGCTCGAAGCCCGTGAAAAGGTGGGGGAAGGTGATGGCGACGATCGCCCAGGCTTCATCTTCCTCATACCAGCCGCCCTCGGCGCGGAGCATAGGATGGACCATGCGGTTGCGCGCCGCCGAGAGGTGGATGCCTCCATGGCCGGCCGTGGAATGGAAGACGACATCCTCGGCATAGAGGGTCCCGCCCTGCGACGGTCCCCAGGGCGTGCTGGCGGTCGAGCGGATCTCACGCCGGCCGAGGGCGCGCTTCTCACGCTGATGCTCGGCGTTTTCCATGACCTTCACGCGAAAGGCCGCCTCATTGGCGAGTTCGCCGGAATGGCCATAGAAATCGGCGCGCGTCCATTGCTCCATAGGACGACCAATGCGCCAGCCGCTCGCCAGATAATGACGCCCGTCGCGGGCGGGCAGCATGGCGAAAGCGGTATCGGCGACGCGGGCGACGGCAAAACCCTCGGTGCTGCGGCCGAACGCCACCTCCGGGAATCCGGTGGTGGCATCCGCAGCTTTGTTCGGAGATACGAGCATGGTCATGCCACCGCCCTCCCCTCGACGATATCGGCGCCGACCTCATCGGCCGTCACCTCCTCGAGCACGGCGCGCGGATAGCCATGGCGCGAGAGCCATTCTTCGGCAGCCCGCCGATGCGCAGCGAGATGGACGAGCTCGCCGCCGACGCCGGCGCGGTCGAAGATTCGCACCGCGCCGATGGCCGGGCGCTCGAGGATCGTGAAGTGCAGCTTCGAGTCGATCGAGAACGTCCGGTGGACGCGGATCGCGATGACGCCTCCGGCGCCATAGTCCGCCTCGTGCAAGGTGAAGCTGGCGGACAGGCCGACGCTGCCGATCCCGCGCTCCCCTTGCTTCTGGATCAGGCGGCCCTTGCTGTTGTGGGTCCGCCAGGCGGACAGCTTCCTGGTAAAGCGCTCGGGCGGCCGCGGCGTTCCGTCGGACCAGGCGACGAGGGAGCCGATCGGTGCGTTGTCGTAGATCGTGTGCGCGGACATGGTGTCCTCCGTGATTGCGCATGCGTGGAAACGAAAGCGCCGCCGGCAGAGCCGGCGGCGGGATGGAATTCGCGTTGCGATGATGTGCGCCGGCTATTCGGCCGCGACGCCGTAGGCCTCGTCGTCGGGCGCCTCGGCCGGCTCAATGGCGTCCGGCTCGGCCGACCCCTCGTCGAGATCGTCGTCCTCGCTCGCCTCGTGCTTCACCAGCCAGCTCGCGAGCTTCGTGGCGTCGGGCGCGAACTGCGCCGACGGATGAACGAACCGCTCTTCCTTGAAGTGCTCGACGAGGGCGGCGCGGGTGTCCTTCACCTTCTGGCGCGGCAGGACCGGGGTGTCCTTGCACGAACCTTCGAGCGCGGCACGGGACAGGCACGAGAGAAATTCGTCCGTGCCCATGTTCGGGAGGAAGCCGTCGGCGCCGATGGCGTCGCCGGCGAGCCGTGCGACGATGCCGGAGTCGGTGCGGTTCTCCCGGCACGACAGCACGTCGATGAGGACGCCACGCGCCGCCTGCTGCAGGGTCTCGCGGTCGAACGCGAGCTTGCCCTCAGTGCCGAGCAGCCGCGCAGCGTGGCGGTCCATCCGGGCGTAGCCATAGACGTCGGCGGAGGCCCCGGACGCAATGGAGATATTGCGGCCGGCGAAGGCAAGGACGAGCAACGCGAGCAACGTGTCATCCTCGATCGGCGCACGGGCGAGCGCCTCGTGCAGCGCATCGGTCCGGAAGTCGCCAACCATTTCGATGCCCCTACGTGTCACGTCCGGACGAGGCTTCGAGGCCATGCCATCGTCACCAGCAGCGCCACCGGCCGGCCCGCCTTTGCCCTTGGCCGTCTTCGGTTCCGGCATCCGGTAGTGGACCGTCTGCACCTTGCCCTCGCGATCGACAAACATCGCGGCGTGGTCGGACTTGCCAGGCTTGCCGTAAACGCGTTCGGCCTTGGGCGGCAGCTTCGCGCGTCCCCAGGTGTCGGCCTCGACGATGACACCGCGCTTGGGCAGGTGGTTCGCCATCCATTCCTGCTGGGCGCCGAGGAAGGCCTCGACGTCCGTGGTGTAGCGGCTGTCCTCGTCGGCCGAGGCGAACAGGTCCTCGACCCAGGCGATGCCGTAGGCCTTGGCGAGTTCGTCGTCGAAGCTCGCATCCTTCGCGTACATCCGGGTCTTTTCCAGCCCGTTCGCCACGTTGTACCAGGCGACCTGTGGATCGGCCTTGGACGGCTTGTGCCGCTTCCAGACCTCGCGCTGCTCGTCGAGCGAGGCTGCCGCAATGGTGCGCAGCTGCTTCTCGTTCGGCATGTCGCCTTTGGTCATGTGGTCGAGCATCGCGGGAAGCACGTTGGCGAGAAGCCGCAGTTTCTTGATCTGACGCACGGGCAAGGCAAGCGCGACGCCGATCGCCTCCTCGGTCCAGCCGAGCGCAACGAGGCGCTCGATCGCGCGCCACTGATCGACGGGGTTCAGCGGCTCACGGGCGATGTTTTCGACCATCGCGCGCATCGCGCCATTGTCGTTGGCGGCTTCATCGACGAGGACCTCGATCTCCTCGAGCCCGGCCGCGATAGCCTGCTTCACGCGCCGATGCCCGGCATTGATGATGTAGCCGTTGCCGCCGCCGGTGTCGGGGGCGATGATAGGCGGCTGCACGATGCCGACAGCCTTGATCGTCGCGAGCAGCAGGGCGTCGGCCTGCGGCGTGGACTTCGTCAGGCGCATGCGGTCGGGGTTTTCCTTCAGCGCGCGTGGATCGACCTTCATGAGGTGCATGGGAAGCTCCTTTGGGGATTTGGACGCCGCCCTTCGCGGGTCCTTTCTCGTCTTCTTCTCGAAGACCTCCCCCGGCCCGCGGAGCGGACGGGCCGGTGCAACTGCAGCCGAGCATCCCTGCCCGGCCGGCCAAGCGGGGCTGGCCCTGCGCAGGACGCCGTGGCCGGGATCGCGCAGGCCGCGGTTGAGCTTCAGCGTCGCCGGTTCGGCCGATCGGCGAACCGGATTTCTTTCCTGAATGCCTCTCCTTTCCTCGCCATGTCGCACCCTTGAATGCCGGCTATAATGACGCTATATTCCGTCAGAATTAGCGTCATTTTGATAATAGGAGGCATCGCATGGGATTGGCGCAATATGCGGATGATGGCTTCCTCGCGCCCCGCAAGATCGCGGTTGCGTTCCGAACCACCAGTGAGGAAGTCGCCCGCACGGCCGGGCTCGGAAAGGATGCCGTCCAGCGCAAGGATCGCGTCCGGTCAGACAAGACCCAGCGCCGGCTGCGCGAGATGGTCGAGGTGATCAACAAGGTCGAGCCGCGCTTCGGCTCAACCTTGATGGCCTATGCCTGGTACCGGTCGGAGCCCCTGACCGGCTTTTCCGGCCAGACGGCCATGCAGCTCGTGCGCAACGGTCGCGTGGATGACGTGCTCGACTATGTCGATGCCGTCGACGCCGGCGTGCATGCCTGACGACGTGCAATATCGAGGGAAGCTCTATCGCGCGCTGAATCCGGTTTACGCGCGCGAGCCGCTGTCCGGGCGCGGCGCTGAACTCTATGGCGGGCGCTTCAACCCGAAGGGCCTGCCCGCGCTCTATGGGTCACTATCGGTGATGACGGCGCTGCGCGAGGCCAACCAGATCGGCAATCTCCAGCCGACCACGCTCGTCTGCTACGACGCGGAGATCGATGGCATATTCGATTGCCGGGATGATGAGGCGCTCGAGGCAATGGGCATGGACGCCGCGGCACTCGCCGATAGCACATGGCGCGACCAGATGAAGGCGAGCGGGGAGGCACAGACGCAGGCCTTTGCCCGGCGGCTCATTGCTGCCGGCCATAACGGCCTGCTCGTCGGGAGCTTTGCGGCCGGCGCGACGGCCGAAGATTTGAACCTCGTGCTCTGGAGATGGGGCGACAGGGCCCCAGCTCGTCTCGTTCTGATCGACGATGAGAACCGCTTGTCGCGCGAGCGGTCCTAAGCAGCGATCCGATCGCTGGACCTCTCGACGTCGTTCGCGAGATCGGCCTCGATCTCGGCGAGCTGTGTGCGCTTCAGCTCCAGCTCATCGGTGAAGGCGAATGCGCCGCCCTCGCGCGCCTGGTAGGAAGCGAGGCGGCGGCGGGCATTGGTCAGTCGCTGCCGATATGCTTCCTGTTCCTCCTCGAAACCCGACAGCGCGTGCTCGAGCCGAGCGACGGCGCCGAGCGGCGTGACCGTAACAGGCACATCGATTTCGTAGTCCGCGCCGGTCCGCAGCAGCATTGTGGCGTAGTGAAAGCCATCGCGTCCGATCCGCTCGCCGGAGAATTCGAGATCGAAGCCGCCGAGCGAGGCGATGACGACTTCCCCCTCCTGCTGGAGTTGGACGAGCGTCAGGATCTCCTTCATCAGAGCACGGCCGGCGAGTTTGCGCTCCTCATAGTCATCGCCCATCACGGTCATGACGAAGCTGTCTCCCGTCGTGGACACTAGGCGCTCGATATCCTGCCCGATCTCGTCGATCCGCCGCGTCGAGATCTCGATGTCGCGCTCGGCGTCGCGAATCTGCCGGCGAATGGCATGCTGATCGTCGACGTGGGCGGCGCGTAGGCGATCGAGCCGCGCAATCTCGGCCTCCAGCCCCGCTTTCTGCATCAGACGCGGATCGCCGCTGGCAATGGCCTTCGCCGTGGCGAACTGCGATGCTTGGCCCTCGCCCATATCCTCCAGCCTCCGGATCGAGGTGTCGCCGGAGAGCGCTGCGGCGATGAACCGAGCCTTGCGCTCGTTGTTCTGCCACATCGTCGCGTCGAGCGAGCCGAGCGTCGCGTAGGCGAATATGTCGATAACATCGTGCTGATTGCCTTGTCTCGCGATCCTGCCTTCACGTTGCTCGATCTGGGACGGCAGCCACGGCACATCGAGGTGGTGGAGCGCCTTCAGGCGAAGCTGCGCGTTGACGCCTGTCCCCATGGTGTCCGAGCTGCCGAGGAGAAAGCGGACCTTGCCGACCCGGACATCGCCGAACAATCGCTGCTTCGCGTCGGAGCGTTTAAAATCCTGGATGAAGGCGATCTCGGAAGCGGGCACACCCAGACGCACGAGCTCGTCGCGGATCCATCGGTAGGCGGAGAAGCCGCGGCTCTTCTCGACAGTGAGCGTGCCGAGGTCCGAAAAAATCATCTGCGCGGCGCCGGGCAGTTCATAGGGCTTTCCGTCGCCTCGGACATAGGTATTTTCCGCCGTTTCCCGCCAGATGCGGAAGGCGTTCGCGACAAGCTGGTTGAGCTTGTTGCCGGGCTCATTGTCGTTGTCGGGATCGACCAGGCGCAGGTCGATCGCGGCATGTCGTCCGTCGGTGATGACCGAGAGCAGGATGTCGTCACCGGGCTCGGGCGGACGGTCGCGTTGCTCGATGGCCGTGATGCGGGCATCGAGCTGGCGCTGATAGGCCTTGAAGGCCGCGCTCGGCGGCGCGGTGATGATCTGCCGCTTGCCGCCCGAGATCTCCGGCACTTTCACATAGTCGCGCAGGTCCGCCGGCATCACCACGTCGGCGAAGGAGCGGAACATGGCGATCAGCTCGGCGACATTGACGAACTGGGCGAAGCGGGTGACCGGCTTATATTTTCCGGAGGGCTGCAGTTCGAGTTCGGTCGAGGCATCGCCGAAGGTCGAGGCCCAGGCGTCGAATTCGTGCAGGCCGCGTTCGCGCAACGCCGCGTGGCCGAGCAGCCTCTGCACGGTGAACATCTCGCCCAAGGTGTTGGTGATCGGCGTGCCGGAGGCGAGCACGAGCGCCCGGCCCGGGTTCTTCGTCTCGATAAAGCGGGATTTGACGAACAGATCCCAGGCGCGCTGCGAGCCATTCGGATCGATGCCTTTCAGCGTCGACATGTTGGTGGCGAAGGATAACTTGCGGAACTCCTGGGCCTCATCGACGATGATCTGGTCGACGCCGATCTCGGAGATGGTGAGGAGGTCATCCTTGCACGTCGCGAGCGCCTCGAGCCGTTCCTTCAGGCCTTCCTTCAATCGCTCGAGGCGTTTGCGCGAGACGCGATCGTCGCTCTCGACCTTGGTCAGCAGCTCCTCGTAGAGCTCCAGCTCGTCCTGGATCATCTGCTGCTCGAACGCCGACGGCACGCCGATGAAGCGGAAGGCGCTGTGGGTGATGATGATGGCGTCCCAAGTTGCCGTCGCCGCGCGCGAGAGGAAGCGGTGCCGCTTGTCCTTGGTAAAGTTGGTCTCATCGGCGACGAGGATGCGGGCGTTCGGATAGAGCGCCAGGAATTCGCGCGCGGCCTGCGCCAGGCAATGGCCGGGGACGACCAGCATGGCCTTGGCGATCAGCCCGAGCCGGCGCTGCTCCATGATCGCGGCGGCGATCGACATGGTCTTGCCGGCGCCGACGGCGTGCGCGACGTAGGTGCTACCCGAGGAGATGATGCGCCAGATGACCCGCTTCTGGTGCCCATAAAGAGAAAAGGCGCCAGATGCGCCCGGAAGCTGGAGATGATCGCCGTTGAAAGCGCGTGGCGCGATGTTGTTGAACCGGTCGTTGTAGACCCGCGCCAGCCGGTCGGTCCGGTCGGGGTCGCTCCAGATCCAGGTCTGGAACGCGGTCTTGATCTTGGTGAGCTTCTCCCTGGCGGCTTCCGTGTCGACGACGTTGAGCACGCGGCGCTCGCTGTCGCCGTCCTTCACGATGTCGAAGATCTGCGGCACCGACGAGTTGAGGGCATCCGACAGGAGCTGGCCGGCGTGGCGGCGGTCGGTGCCCCATTCGGAGGTCCCGGCCGCGAGATATGCAAGCTGCCGCGCCTCGACGGTCCAGGAGGCCAGGTCCGGCATGTGATGGATCCGGATCTCGGCGCCCATCGTTTCGTGCACGAAGGCGACGATGTCGGCGGCCGGTATCCACGGCGCGCCGAGGCGCGCGGTGATGTCGGAGGGCCGAAGGTCGGCCGGCTGCACGGCCTGCAACGCGGTGACGTTGCGCTGATAGACCGGATCGAGCGCGGCTGCGGCCTGCGCGGTGACGAGCTTCGAGCGGACGGCCCCTGAGAGATAGGCGTCGGCGGTCTGCCAGGAGCCGTCGGCGGGATCGCGGAAGATGGCGTTGCCGAGTTCGATGATGACGTCGTCGACATCCCGGTGCAGCAGCTCGGCGATGTGGTCGAGATCGACATGGCCGCGCTCGTTGAGGACAACAGCGAGCGCATCCGCTGGCGACGTGATGATCGGAGGCGGCGGCGGCGCGATGACCCGCTCGGTGAAGATCGGACCGGGCTTGGCGGTGTTGGTCTCGAGATCATAGTCCTCGATGGACGCCACCAGCCAGCAATCGGGATCGTCCAGGAAGGGCTGGATGTTCGGGCGACGGTGCGTCTCGCGCACGTCGCCGGTCTCCTCGTCCTTGATGGTTGAAACGACGGTCGTGTTGATCGGACCGAACTCGCGCACGAAGTTCGACCAGGCGATGCGCAGCTTCACCTGCGCCGGCTTCCACGGCTGGTCGAACTCCTGCGCTTTCAGCACCTCGCGGACGGCGTCGCGGATCGGGATCAGCTTTCGGATGATGCGGACGTGGTTTTCCGGAATCCCGTCACCGCTGCGCCCCTTGCGCACATGGATCGCGACCGGCACGCCGTCGACGCGCTGCATGAGGCCATGCCGGCTGTCCGCGAAGTAGCTGCCCTCCCGCGCCCGGGACGCGCTGGGCAGGTCGACGGCCGGGCGCGGCTCCTCGTCGAGGGCGGCCGCGGTCGGCTCGGGCTCGCCGTCATAGATGTCTTCCGGAAGGAAGGTGAGCGCGGTGGCGAGCGCGGCATCGAGGTCCTCGCCGTCGCGCGGGCTGCAGGTGTAGGTCTCGCCGAAGGGGCCAGAGGTGAGGCAATGCGTTCCCAGCACCATGCCGGGATGGCGCGCGAACCAGCGGTTGGTCCGGATCGCCGCCTCGTCATCCGTCGCCGGCTGGACCTCCTCGAGGTCGAGCCAAGATAGGTCACCTTCCGGCTGTCCTTCCCGGCGCCGGCGGAAGAACAGGATGTCGACGACGACATCGGTGCCGGCGTCTGCCTGGAAACTGCCTTCGGGCAAGCGAACGGCGCCGACGAGGTCGGCCATGGTCGCGATATGCGCGCGGGCCGAGCTGTCCGCCTTGTCCATCGTGCCGTGCGAGGTGGCGAAGGCGGCAAGCGCCCCCGGCTTCAGCCGGCTGATCGCCTTGGCGATGAAGTAGTCGTGCAGCCGCAGGCCGAGCGACCGGAAAGCGCGATCCGAGCGCACGGCGCGGTCGGAGAAGGGCGGATTGCCGATCGCCAGATCGAAATGCGCCGGCAGGTCGACGCGGGCAAAGTCGCCTGTGACGATCCGAGCGCGCGGCTGAAGGAGCCGGGCGATCCGCGCCGTGACAGGATCGATCTCGATACCGGTGACGTGAGAGACGGATCGCAAGTTGTCCGGCATCAGCGCGGGGAAGAGTCCTGTGCCGATGCCGGGCTCCAGCACCCGCCCACCGCGCCAGCCGAGACGTAGCAGGCCGGCCCAGATGGCACGGACGATATATTCGGGCGTGAAGTGGGCGTACTGCGTGCAGCGTGCGAGCGAGGCGTAGTCCGTGCTGCTGACGGCCTCCTCCAGTCCGTCGCCGAGCGCCTCCCAGCCCTTCCGGAACCGGTCCTCGCCCGGCCGGCGAAACACGCCATTGGCGAGATCGGACGCGCCGAAGCCGGTGAACTTGATCAGCGCCAACTGTTCCTCCGATGTGGCCGAGCGCTGCTCGATGGCGTCCGTCAGTGTCCTCAACCGGCCGCGATCACCGCGCAGCGGCGGCATGCTCCGCATAGCCGACCCTTGAGGGTTGATCGTGCAAGGCCGGGCGGAGGACCAGGAAAGCCATCCAAGGAGAGCGGGGTCGGGCTTGCCCCAGAAATAGTCCGGACCCTCTTGCACGCTCTTTTCCCGGACGCCGAACCACACTGGCGCGCCAGAACAGATTCAGTCTCGAGCAGCGCCTCAGGTCGAACGGACGGCTTCAGCGCCGAAGCGACGTCGACGCAGCCGCCTGTTCAATCGCCCTGATGGCGTAAATCCGTTGCGCGCCGCGTCTCATTGTCGACGATCGCCTGGACCACCGCGAGATCCATCTGCGCATGCGGCGAGATCCTCGCCACTTCGGCCTCCGCCTTGGCCCAGTGGATGAATTCGCCGGCTTTCCCGGACGCACGGGAACGAGTCGCCAGGCGCTGTGCCTCGTAGTAGGCGCTCGGTTCATCGCGATCGATAAGGCGGCGGGCGTCCGCCTGCCACCTCCGGCGAATTTGCCTACGGTTCTCCACCCACCGTCGCAGTGCAGCCAGCATGATGTTCTGCCGCCGGCGGCATTTTCTCGTTTCGCGTCAGATGGGATGGAAGCCCTTGGGGTGAAGACGGCTTGCTGGCTTCAACGCAACCAACAGCCCGGCCCGCAGGGCGACGTCCTTCCCTCCCTCGCCTCAGAACAACCGGGGATCGAGCGAGAAGGACACCTCGCCGATGATGCGGACTTCGGCCGCAGTCGGATGGCTGTGGTTGATCAACACGTTCAGGTCGGGAGAGCCGACGATCGGTATGATCGCCGAGGGAACGCGCAGCAGCAAGGAGGCGCGCGCCTCATGCCAGGTATCGCCCTTCTCCTGGCTCCAGGCCTCGTGCCGCCGCCAATCGGTCGGGAGACCTTCCAACGGTACGTCTTCAATTTCGACGGTGTCGGGGATCTCATAGCTGACCATCACCAGCTCCGGCAGGAGCGCGGGATCCTCCACATGGACGAGCTTTTCGAGGACGCAGAGCGCCGGCGATGTCGCGCAATAGGTGACGGCATGCCCCGCGGTGTTCCAGCGGCCGTCGAAATGCAGGCCATAGCCGCCGTCCAGCGCCTGCGCATGCTGTCGGCCCGACAGGCGCCAGAGCCGCATCACGCGGCCGCGCCCCAGGCGATCTTGCCGAGGATGGTCTCGATCACGCGCGCGCCGGCTTCGGTCTGTGCCATGACGAGCGGCGTCTCGCCGCCGAGCTCGGTGAGTGGGCGGCGCAGCCAGCGATTGGCCTTGTCCAGGTCGCCGAAGGTCTGCTCGGCCAGGGACTGGACGCGCAGGAGGCGCACGGCCCGGTCCGATTCATCGACCGTCAGCGGCTGCTGCTTGTCGGCGCGATGCCGGCGGGTGCGCTGCGGGATCACGAATTTCTCGATCTCCTGCTCGCTCATGCCCGCTTGGCTGAGCCCACGCAGTGCGGACAGGGGAAGCCTGTTGCGGACGGCGAGTGCCAGATCGGCCTGCGAGCGCACGACCGTGCCGAGTACGCTCTGGCCTCCCAGCTTGCGGGCAACCTCCTCGACGATGGCAATCGACATGGGAGCCTCCTTGCAGTTAACGGCAACATGCCTTAGACATAGGCGGCATATTGCCGGAGCGCAAGAGCAGCTTTCTTCAGCAGGATTGTCCCCGGGGGATTTCAAAGGCGCGGGCGGGCGGTCGGAATACTCGCATAAGCTTCGTTGATCGGCGATCCCGGTGCCGAAATCGAGCCCGTCATAGAAGCGTATATTCCATGCTACACGCTATTCTCGGCTGATTTTGCGCGGCAAAGTCGATCGCGAAAGGACGCGCCGACGCTTGTCCCGAGCACATGCGGTTCGTCGGTCAAAGCCCAGATCCTTGTCGTCGCCCTCGATGTGAGGGAGGCAACCAATCGGCTGTATCGAAGGGAGAGCCATGCTGTCGGATCGGCGAGATCTGATGTGTCTCCCAAGCAGCCAAGGCCATACTCGAATTTCTCGAGAACAGAATCAGACTATGATCTGATCGTATTTGCAGTTAAATTATATCGCAGTTTGATTTTTGTGACCCTGAATCAGGTGGCAGCATGAGGACGGTGATCCGCCAGAAGGCGAGGCAGCGGCTCGATGAACGGCTGCTCGCGCTCAAGCCCGTCGATCATTACCGGAGCCCACCCAAGGGCTGGCTCAAGGCGATCCGCGATGCGCTTGGCATGACCGGCGTCCAGTTCGCGCGCCGGCTCAATGTGAGTCCGCAAAGCGTGGATGCGCTCGAAAAGTCAGAGGCGAACGGCACGATCAAGATCAAGACGCTGCGACGCGCGGCGGAGGCTCTCGACTGCACGCTGGTCTACGCCCTGGTGCCCAATACGTCGCTGGAAGCGGCCGTGAACGAGCAGGCTCGAGCGCTGGCACTGCGGGATCTGGACCGCGTGGCGCACACCATGAAGCTCGAAGCGCAGGGCGTGCCAGACGCGGACCTCGCGGAGCGTCTTGACGCATATATCCGCGACAGCCTGCGCGACCGCGACATCTGGGAACCGTCGTGACCGATCTCTTCCAGGAACCGGACGACGCAACGCCCCTCGAGCCAGCCGAGCGCGAGGGACTTCTGCAGAGCTGGGTGACGCACCGGCGCGACCTGAACGAGGCCGAACGGGAGAACATCCTACGCGGCGCACTGTGGGCGCGTCGACGCCGCGGCCTGACGGCGACAGGTCTTCTCGACGGTGACTTCATTTGGCGCTTGCACGGACGCATGTTCGGCGATGTCTGGAAGTCCGGGTCCCGTCAGGCCTGCCCCGCCTTGCCGGGCCCCGCTCTGAGCGGCACCGGCTACGCCGTGCCCTGCCCGTTGCGCACGGCGAAGTGATAGCGTCCGACCGCGTCCCGAGTCACTTCATAGGTCAGGCGGGAGGCGATGCGGTTGTCCGCGTCGAAGGTGAGCACCCGCGGGCGCAGTGCCACGATCTCCTCTTCCGGCACGTAGACCGAGTTGCAGATGATCACTTGGTCGCCGGGCTGGCAGGTGCGCGCCGCGGCGCCGTTGAGGATGCAGCAGCGCGAGCCGCGTTCGCCGAGAATCACGTAGGTGGAGATGCGGGCGCCGGAATTGCGGTTCCAGATCTCCACGAACTCGAGCGGGAGGATTCCCGCCTCCTCGCAATGGTTGGGATCCAGCGTGATGGAGCCGTGATAGTTGAGTTCGGCCCCGGTCACGGTGATGCCGTGCAGCTTGCCGGCGACGATCTTGCGCATGGGCGAGCCCCACTCCCGGTTTGGAAAAAGCGCGCTGTGATAGACCCTCGCGTCGGCCAGGGAAAGCCCTGCCGCAGGCGGCCGACCTCTGCCCCTTAACAAGCCGATGCAAATCTTGAACGCTGCGGAGCCTGTTGCAGAATGCGCTCCCTCCCTTCCGGTCCCCGCTTGACCAGGCGAGACGGGGCTGATTCCCTCGGCTGAGGCAACACTTGGCGGGGCAGGAAGAGCGGGAAATGGCTGCTCAACTGAGCTTGGGGGCCGGAAAGGACGGGCGGGAACCGCCCCAACCGTTAGCAGGCCGCTTCAAACCGAAGCCTGAGGCCATTCGGCAACAGGCTCCACGGAATGCTCTTGTTGTGGCGATGAAGGCCCGAGCTTCGACCTGACGGATTCTATGGACACCACCGAGAAGCGGTCCCGCACGCCGAGGGAGACCTGCCCGGGCTCCACCTCCGCCAATTCGCGCATGACCGGCCGTGCCTCCCGCCATGGGCTGAGGCTCACCATCAGGGGGATAGGCGAGCGTCAGCACGGCATTGGCGAGCGCATGGCGGCCGATGGGTGTCAACGTATGGCCCGCCCCATCCGCAAGAGGTTGAGCCTATCCCGCCTTCGGCCTCCTGCTCTCGCCGATCATCGCGGCCCTGGCGATGGCGCTCTCGTCCGTCAGCGTCATCGCCAACGCCCTCAGGCTGCGGCGGACGTCGCTGGGATGAGCGATGATTGAGCTACTCCCCGATCCTTGGACAGGTTCTCGGTCGCGCTGTGCATCACGGCCACATCACGGCATAGTCGAAGCTGTGGTATGCTTGCACCCTGAACGTCGCGGAATTCGTGACGCTGTTCTCCCTCTGCGAGAGCCGCGCGAATATAGATCGGACAAGGCTGGCACCGCAGCAAGCGCGACCAGCGTTGTCGCCAGGATGACCTGCGTGATAGCCATGAGGGCGTCTCCTTCCGTGGATGCGTCGGTGGATCGGGGACGCGGCATAGCCCGTGTCCCGTCCGCAGGATCGATCGTGGTTGCCCGGGGGCCCGATGCTGCCCGCGGCTGCCCTGATCACTTCGCCTTCTGGATCTTGGTGACCGTGAGCCGTCCGTTGATCCGGTCGGCCTCGAACGTGACCTTGTCGCCAGGCTTCACGGCCTTGAGCATCGACGGATCTCCTGCGGCGAACACCATCGTCATCTCGTCCATGTCAAGGTTCGGGATGGCGGCGTGCTTCAGGGTGATCTTGCCCTGGGCCTCGTCGATCTTGGTCACCTCGCCGCTGACGGGAGCGGCCTGGGCGAACGCAGCGGCGGTCGTGAGCAGGAATGCGGCGGACAGAAGCAGCTTGCGCATGGTGGGTCTCCTTGCGGGTTTCACTTGACGACGATGGTGCCAAACATCCCGGCCTCGCGGTGGCCGGGGATGAGGCAGGAGAAGTCGAAGGTCCCTGGCTTGTTGAACTTCCAGACGATCTCGCCGGTCTTCTTCGGCATCAAGCGCTTGGCGTTGGGATCGTCGTGCTCCATGTCGGGGTTCTTGCGCATCTCCTCGGCGTGCTTGAGATTTTCCTGAAGCGTCGCGAGGACGATCTCATGGTTGAGTTCGCCGTTGTTGCGCAGGACGAACTTCACCTGCTCTCCGGTCTTGATCTCGATCCTGTTGGGGATGAACTGCATCTTCCCTTCCGCATCGCTCATGACGATCTGCACCACCCGGGACGGCTGCTTCGGGTTGCCGGGTTGGCCATAAGCGCTGTCACTGTGGCCTTCTCCCGGCTTGTGCCCGGGTGCGGCCAAGGCGGCACCGGCGACGAGGACAGCAGCGGCGGCCGGAACAAGCAGCGAGCTGAGTTTCATGTGGTACTCCTTTGCTGTGTTGGTCGTCAGGGATCAGTGGGCGTCATGGCCGCCTGAGCTGCGGCGGCCGGGCTTCACCACGCGGACTTCTGTTGTCGTGGCGGAATCGATGACCGCAGACGGCGCGCGGACCGCTGCCTTGCTCTCGCCCGTCCATTCGTAAGCGACGGTGCCGGCGGGATGCTTGAACCAGCCGGGGTCTTTGTAGTCGTTGCTCTCCAGGCCCTCGCGCACCTTCACCACCGAGAACATGCCGCCCATCTCCACCGGGCCGAACTGGGCGAAACCGGTCATCATGGGCAGGGTGTTGTCGGGCAGCGGCATCTCCATCTCGCCCATCTCCGCCATGCCCTTCGCGCCCATGGGCATGTAGCCGGGCACGAGCCTGCGGACCTTCTGCGCCGCCTGCTTCACGTTCGCGCCGATATAGGTGCGTACGTCGTGGCCCATGGCGTTCATGGTGTGGTGAGACTTGTGGCAATGGATCGCCCAGTCGCCCGCGTGGTCGGCCACGAAATCGAAGGCCCGCATCTGGCCCACCGCGCAGTCAATGGTCACCTCCGGCCACGCGGCCGCCTCCGGCACCCAGCCCCCGTCCGTGCAAGACACCTTGAACTCATAGCCGTGCATGTGGATGGGATGGTTCGTCATGGTGAGATTGCCGAACCGGATGCGGACCTTGTCTCCCTTGCCCACCACGAACGGATCGATGCCGGGGAAGGCTCGGCTGTTCCAGGTCCACAGGTTGAAGTCGAGCATCGTGTTGACCTTGGGCACATAGGCCCCCGGCTCGATGTCGTAGGCGTTGAGCAGGAAGACGAAATCCCGGTCCACGCGGCGGAAAGCGGGGTCCTTCGGGTGCACCACAAAGAAGCCCATCATGCCCATGGCCATCTGGACCATCTCGTCCGCGTGGGGGTGGTACATGAAGGTGCCGCTCTTCGTGAGCTGGAACTCGTAGACGAAGGTCTTCCCCGGCTTGATGTGGGGCTGGGTGAGGCCGCCCACGCCGTCCATGCCGTTGGGCAGGATCTGCCCGTGCCAGTGGATGGTGGTGTGCTCCGGCAGCCTGTTGGTGACGAAGATGCGCACCTTGTCTCCTTCCACCGCCTCGATAGTGGGGCCGGGGGACTGGCCGTTATAGCCCCACAGATGGGCGACCATGCCCGGTGCGATCTCCCGCACCACCGGCTCGGCGACGAGATGGAATTCCTTCCAGTCCCCGTTCATGCGCCAGGGCGCCGTCCAGCCGTTGAGGGTGACCACGGGCTGATAATCCGGCCCGGTGGTCGGAAAGAGGGGCGGCTGCATGGTCGCCTCCTTCATGGTGGCGGCCTCGGGGATGGAGGCCGCCTGGACGCGGCCGGAGACCGCGCTTGCGCTCACCAGAGCCAGGGCACCGGAGGCTCCAAGAAAGTTTCGCCGTGAAACGGGCATTGTTCGTCTCCTCCGATCAGTCGCTGGCACTGGCAGCCGCGGACGCGAGCACGGTCTCTCCGCCTCCCGCACCGCCGCCGATGATGGCTGTCTGGAAATCCACCTCCGCCAGGAAGAAGTCGCGCTGCGCGGCGATGGCGGCGACGTTGCTGTCGATGCTCTCGCGTTCCGTCGTAAGGAGCTCGAAGACGTCCATGAGCATGCCGTTGTATTCCAGCAGTGCCTGCTCGTTGATGGTCTTGCGCAGCGGCAGGATCTTCGCCTGGTACTGGCGGGCGATGTCGTAGCTCGCGCGGTAGGTGACGTAGGCGCCCCTCGCCTCCGAGCGGACATTCACCGCTTTCTCCATGAGATGGTTCACCGCCTGCATGTAAGTCTCCTGCGCGCGGCGGACATTGGTCTCGCCGAGGTCGAAGATCGGCACCTGCACCTCCAGCTCGAAGCCCTGGGGACGCAGGGTTTCCCCATCCGCGCGCTGGTAGTTGCCCCGGTATCCCCCCTCGAGCAGGGAGACGAAGCGCGTCGCCTGCGTAAGGCCGAGGGACTTCGCCATCGCGTCGAGCTCGAGACGCGCGGCGATGAGGTCCGTGCGCTTCCGGACAGCCTCCATTTCGACTTGGGATGCCGTCCTGATCCGTCCTGGCAGCCGGGGGAGCTGGGCCGGCAGCTTGTAGCCGATGTCGCTGCCCCATAGGCCGAGCTGCCGCGTCAGGGCCTCCCGGTCCGTGGCGGAGCGCAACCGTGCCTGGGCGAGCTCGTTCGAAACCTCGGCATAAAAGGCGCTGGCCCGCGCCTGGTCCAGCTTGGTCGCCGCCCCCGTCTCGCCGAGCTTGACGGTGAGGTCGGCGGCCGCGTCCGCCGTCAGGCGGGCCTTCTCCAGGAAGGTTTCCGTCTGCCGCGCGGCCACGGCCCGGTAATAGGCCCGCCGTGCCTCGGCGGCGGTCCTAAAGGTGGCCTCAATGGCGCGTTGGCGGGCGGCCTCGAACTGGATCCCGGCGATCTCGCTGCGTGCGGGAAGCGTCAGCAGGGCCAGAATGTTCGCGACGAGGCGACGTTCCACGTCGAGCTCCCCGCCGCCATTCAGCCGCTCCACACCGAAGGAGGGATTGGGCGGAAGGCTCGCCGCCACATAGGCGGCCTCGGAGATGCCAAGGGCGTTGTACTGTGCCTGGAGCCCCCGGTTGTTGAGGAGGGCGATCTGGAGCGCCGCCCGCGCATCGAGGGGCCGGGACAGGAGCACGGTTACGCGCGCCCGCACCATCGCGGCCTCCTCCTCGGAGGTGACCTTCACCACCTGCCCGCCAGTCTCTGCCGAGACCTGGTTGGCGACGGGCGCCATCCCGCCATCGGGAGTGAAGGTCACGCAGCCGCCCAGCAGCAGCGCGAGCGGGATGGCAAGCACCATCCCGAAAGGAAACGGAGCCATCACCGCCCTCCCTGTCCAGGCGCCACGCCCTGGTTCAGCTCGATCCAGGAGCGGGGCGGCACGGGCCGGTAATCGACGTCGCCGGCAAAGACGGGGGAATATCGGACCGCGGGGACGGCGACCGACGGATCGGCGGGGTCCGGCCCACTCGTGATGAGGGGCGGCCCGGAACATGCGGAGACGAGGACGGCGAGTGCCATCGGCAACAACGATCTCATGAAGTGACCTCGGAACGCGGCGCGCTCAGCGGCGCCGCTCAACAGCGATGGACGGATGGGCACCGGTCGTGGACGCGTCGAGCGCGGCCGCGACTACCGCCGGCTGGGTCCGGATCAGTCGAGGATCCCGCACCATGGAGACCCGGCGTCCAGCGATGCGAACGGCGGGACAATGATCCATTGAGATCGGTGTCGGTAAGACGGAGATGACGAACATCATCCGCGCTGTCCGGCCGGTCTTCGACGATAATGGGACGAGTCAGCCGATCGGCCGGCTGGAGGTCTTCGGCGGCCGGTCGAGGCGCGAGGTCGAGGCCTGGACACCATCTGTGTCCGCAGGCAGCATCTGGGCACTGAGGACGACGAACGTCACGGATGGCCAGTGGAAGGACGTCGGAATGGCCAAATGGCATGCCGTCGCGCAGCATGCACTGGTGTCGCCGACATGGTCATGGCCGCTCCCGCAGCCGGAGTCGTCGGTGCAGGGAGCGGCGGCATTCGACTGCTGCGGGTCGGCATGTGGCGCGTGCGCGCCCTCGTGCCGATGCTGCTCGGGCGCCTCGGTGATGGCAGTGGGCGCACTATGATGTGCTCCCAATATGCCGTCATGGACCGTGCTCGCGTTGGCATAACTCCAGCCGATACCGGAAACCGCGAAGACAATCGCGGCGGCGAGAAGCAGGAAGTTGCGAAACACGCGAAGCATGGTGCTGTGCAGGATAGGCGTTTCCGTCCGCATGGCAATCCCACCTGGCCCTCGCCGTTGCGTCCGTCTCCCTACTGAAGCATGATTTGGTGGAACACGGAGCGGCCGTGCGGGTTCAACAATCCGCGAGCTGCGCGCTCACCGGCGGGCTTGCAGTATCCATGTGAGCCAAAGGGAGGTGGCATGAAAGAGTTCGCACCCGCTGAGAGAACGGATGTCCGGCAGGCCGGCCACCGGCCAATCGGTCTCGATGCCGCGAGCCGTCAGCCACGGCGCCTTCGGCATCTCCGCAGCGTGTGATCGATCTGGACGACGTAAAGGGCATGATCCGCACGATATTCCTGCGTGACCGGCTTCAGGCCGTCGCGTGCGGTCTTCCGCCCTCGCGCATGCTGACGAGCCTGAAGCGATCGATCTGTCCGAAACGGGCGCGAACGGCCTTCCAGGACGGGGGTCGCCAGCCCGCGCGCCCGGCAGAGGTGCCAGAGGTGATCATGGACCTTGCTGACGGATGCCTTCTGCCGCGTGAGATACGTCTCGCGGATCGCCTCCTGGATGAGGGCTTCCGTCTCGG
Source organism: Xanthobacter dioxanivorans (assembly GCF_016807805.1). Classification (NCBI taxonomy): domain Bacteria; kingdom Pseudomonadati; phylum Pseudomonadota; class Alphaproteobacteria; order Hyphomicrobiales; family Xanthobacteraceae; genus Xanthobacter; species Xanthobacter dioxanivorans. Next base: position 6,260,628 of record NZ_CP063362.1, read on the forward strand.
CGGAAAGGCGTCGAGATCCCGGCTTGGGCCCGGGCGTCGCCGCGGCCAGCGAGCTCGTCACCGGCGCGCTGCGGTACTGTTCGATCAGTTCGTAGAGCCGGCTCCGACGCAGGCCGTCGCGATACCCACTGGCGACAATGGCCCGGCGGTGACCAGTGGCCGGATGATCGCTTCACGCGCGACGGCGGCCCGCCACCTGTCGTCATCGATGTCGAGCTTGTCGTGGCCACGCGGCACGTGTCGACCTCCGCTCTCGCCTCGATCCGGCGATCCAGGGGAAATTCCAGCGCACAAAGCTGAATCCACCCAATTAGGGTGGCCGAACATGTTAAAAATCAATCAAGTGCAGTCCGGGGAACAGCCAGTCCTGCGGCCGCCGCTCCTTCCACCAGCGACGCAGCAGATCGAGCAGATCGGGCGCGAGCATCACGTAGCGGTCCTTGCGTCCCTTGCCCTGCTCGACCCGGATCAGCATCCGCGCGCTGTCGATATCGGCGACTTTGAGGTGGGCCACCTCCGACACCCACAGGCCGCAGCCATAGGCGATGCTGAGCACGGCTCTGTACTTGAGGTTCGGCGCATGGGCAAGCAGCAGCGCCACCTCCTCGGTGCTCAGCACCACGGGCAGGCGCTCAGGCGTCGGGATGCGCGCCATGCGATCGCCAACCCCCCCCCGGCGTGATGTGGAAGAAGAAGCGCAGCGCCGTGCAGGCGAGGTTCATGCGGGCATAGCTCGCACCGAGGCTCGCCAGATGTAGCTGGTGGAGCCGCAGGTCCTCCGGCTCGGCCTGATCCGGCGACCACCCGAGAAAGGCAATAAACTCGGCGACCTGGCGGACATAATCGCGCTTGGTATGGTCGCCGAACAGACGGATGGTCATATCCTCGATCATCCGCTGCCCCAGCGGGCTGATGGCCGGCCGTGTGTCGGGTGCTCCTGGTGGTCCATGGGGCTCTCCTATGTGAGAAACCCCGTGATGGTCCGCCCGCCTATGCCGGACGCCACGTGGAAAACATCCGCGCACGCTCATCATGCAGGGCAGTTACCGCGGCAGCGGTTTAGGTTTAGTCCTCTGGCGGGAATCCGACATCGTCATCACCATGCTGATCCTGCCGCCGCAGCAGCCGCACGTGAGCAAGCCCGAAAGAAGGGTGGCGGGCCGGTTCGTCAGATGTAGTCTTTTTGCCCGTCCCTCGCGGGTGGTGGCGAGGTTGGGGCCGAACATCGCGGAGATATCGCGCTCGCGTACGGCCTGCCAGAGCGCATCGTCCACGATCCGCAGATGCGGAACCTCGGTCCTGATCCACGCGCTTTCCGGGTTCACGCGCGATATGCGCGTGCCCGTCTCCGGGTTCTTGATGAACCGCTGCCGATTCCAGCCCAGAACCCTGGCATAGAGTTCGTTGTTAAGGATGCCCGTGCCGGCGGCGGGATCGCCGCGAATGGTGGCGTCGATCCAAGGACGGTTCCGCAGACCGGAGACGCCCTCCCGGTTCAACTGGAATGCGATCTCCTTGGGGCTTCTGCCGCTGGCGCATTCACGGAAGATGCGGCGCACGATCTCCGCTTCTTCCTCGACAATCGCTCACTCGCCCCGGATCGGCTCGCCATCGGCGTCGAGCTGGTGAACGGTGCGATAGCCGTATGCGGCTCGGCCGCTGCCGGCCTTACCAGCCTCCACGCGCCCGCGCTGGCCGCGATGGGTCTTGATGGCGAGGTCTTTCAGGAACAGCGCGTTCATCGTGCCCTTCAGGCCGACATGAAGCTCGTTGATCCCGCCTTCGGACAGGGTGACGATGGAGACGCCCGCGAAGCGCAGGCGCTTAAACACGGCTGCCACGTCTTCCTGATCGCGGCTGATGCGTTCCAGCGCCCCGGACAGCACCATGTCGAAGCGGCCTGCCTGCGCGTCGGCAAGCAACGCCTGAATGCCCGCCCAGATCATGGACGATCCCGAGATGGCCCGGTCGGAATAGGTCCCCACCACGGTCCAGCCCTCGCGCACCGCCCGCTCGCGGCACTGGCACAACTGGTCCTTGATAGAGGCGTCGCGCTGGTTTTCAGACGAATAGCAAGCGTAAAGGGGAATATGGGGCATGGCGGAATCCTTTTCTAATTGGTTATTCGCCCTGCGCGGCGTCCAGAGCATCGATGATGGTCTTGAATGGCAGGATCAGGCTAAGCGGGCTGCTGTCGAGCAAGGGCATCGCACCGAAGCGCTTGTACCAGCGCGCCGCCTTCTCGTCCTTGGCGTCGATAGCCAGCGCCACGCCTCCGACCTGAGCGGCTACGGCAAGCGCCCTCGCACCCGCCGCAAGCAAAAGATCGCCCCCAAGTCCCTGACCCTGTTGTGGAAGCGCAACAGCCAGACGGGCAAGGCGATACACGGCGACCTCGTAGCGCCCCAAGCCCTTGGTCAAGGGAGCAGGGACTTTTGAGAAGGCAATCGAGGCGGGGCTGATGGAGTAGTAGCCAAAGATCGTCTCGGGAGCGGATGGAGCCACCGCCACGAAGGTCTTTGAGCCGCCGCCCTCATGGTTCTGCCGGGCGTGCCGGCGCAGATATTCGTTCAGTTCCGAAGTGCCGCAATCGAATGCCTTGCGGTCATGATGGCGTCCGATGGGTTCTTCGCGCCAGTCAAGCACCCTTGCCGCCTCGGGCGATGCGGCGGCGCGCTGCGGCAAGCAGAGCTGGCGTCGGGGCCGGCGGATTTTCCAGAAGGTCGAGCACGCGCAGGGAATCCCGCTCCGAAAGCGAGATGCGTTCCGCGTTCTCGACCACATCGCGCGCGGCCGGCAGGGCGGCGCGCATGATGAAGCTGGTCAGGTCCAGCCGCTCATGCGCAGCGGCGGCGGTGAGAAGCCGCTTTTCGTCGCGCGTGGTGCGCAACTCGATGCGGTCGTCACGACTGGATTGTGTCTGGGCCATGATTGCCTCCTTCATGTACGTACAATACCCGTACTGAAGAAAAAATCAAGATGGCTCATGCTCGTCGCCGGATTTCGGCGCGGTCGTTGGCGGCGCGCATGGCCTTCTCAAAGTCCTCGCGCGCCATCCGCCTGCCGCACTACAGCGTCCAGCTGTGTTTCGGCATGGAAGGTTTCCACGCCGATTGACAGCGCTACCGTTATTGCGCTTGCTCGATCAAGGCGCGGCAGGGGCCGACCGCCTGCGAAGGCATGGCCGTGCCGATGGACAAGCTCGACGATCTTGTCGCCAGTCACCTCGAAGACCAGCTTCTCCAGCCCGAGCGGCTGGAAACCATCCTCGCCAGCGTTCTCGACCGGCGGCAGGAGCAATCCGAGCGCCGCCGCGAGCACATCGCCGAACTGAACAAGCGTGCCGCCAAATCGGAACTACGGCTCAAGCGCCTCCACGAGGCCATCGAGGCGGGCGTGGCCGACATCGACGATCCGGCCCTGAGAGACCGCATGGACGGCCTCAAGGCCCTGAGGGATCAAGCGAAGGCCGATGAAGAGCGGGCGCAGGCGATGCTCGACAACTCCGGGGCCACGGCGATCACGCCGCAGATGGTCCGCACCTTCGCCAAGACCGCCCGCCAACGCGTTCGTCTCGAAGGCGGCGGCTACCGCTGCGATCACCTGCGCGCGCTCGCCCAGCGCGTCGAGGTGGCGGACGGCGAGGTTCGGATCATGGGATCGAAGACCCCGCTGCTACAGGCGCTCACCGGAAAAAACAGCGTAAACTCAGTGCCCACTCAGGGACTGAAGTGGCGGAGCGTGGAGGTGAATTGTGGCGCGAAACCTACCGAGTGGCTACCCTTCTTCGGGATGCAGAATGTTGGTGATACCGATCGAAGCACCGGCGACATAGCCGCGTGGATCCCTATGCCAGAATCCAGCACGGCGCCATAGGCTCTGCTATGTTTCCCCTTCCATCTGTCGTTTCGGAGTTAGCGATGAAAACGGAAGCGGTAGCGGACATCGGGCAGACGCTTCGGGAGCTTGCGCGTCCCGGCCTTTCGCCCAAACAACTCTTCGATGCCACGAAGGCGCGCCACCCAAGTACGCCTACGGTCTAAACCGCCTTTCGAACTGACCGGCGCGGTAAGAGACTGCGCGTATGGACGTCCATAAGCACAGTGCCTTCGAGCGTTTGGAGATCGTGGAGACGGGTCGTCGTCGCCGTTGGAGCGAAGACGAGAAGCTCCGGATCGTGATGGAGAGCCAGTCGGCACCGCGTCTGGTGTCGGCGACGGCGCGGCGTCACGGGATTTCGCGCTCCCAGTTGGGGACGTGGCTGCGCAGCTTTCGCACCGAGCAGCCTGCCACAAAGCCGGAGCCGGCCTTCGTTCCGGTTCTGATGGCCCCTGGGGCTATGTCCGACCCCTTTGCGGCCGCCGATGACACGGCGATCGTAGTGGACCTGCCGGGTGGCAGTCGGCTGCGGATTGCCGCCTCGACGCCGCCGGCGCTGGCGGCTGCGGTCCTGAGGGCGCTGCGATGATCCCGTCGCGGGCGCGGGTCTGGATCGCGATGGGTCACACCGACATGAGGCGGGGCATGCAGGGTCTGTCGCTCCTCGTCCAGGAGGGGTTGAAGCGCGATCCGAACGGTGGCGATCTCTTCGTCTTTCGGGGCCGCAGCGGATCGCTGGTGAAGATCCTCTGGCATGACGGGGTTGGGCTGTCGCTTTACGCCAAGAGGCTGGAGCGCGGACGCTTCGTCTGGCCCTCGGCCAAGGACGGCGTCGTGGCTCTGACCCACACGGATCTCGCCTGCCTGCTCGACGGGATCGACTGGAGGAACCCGCAGAGGACGTGGCGTCCGGAAGCGGTGGGATAGCGCACAAAAGTCTTTGCATTGCAGGGCTTGCGTGACAGAATCTGTCTGTCGCGAACGAGACTTTCGAGCGCTGTGCATGGCCGATCTGCCGGAAGACATCACCGCCCTGAAGGCCGCGCTGGCGGCATCGGAACGGCGTGCCGACTTGGCCGAGATCGAGCGGGACGAGGCTCTCGCGGATGCGGCCAATGCGAAGGCGAAGGCCTCCGGCATCGAAGCCCTCGTCGCCCATCTGACGCTGCGGATCGAGAAGCTGAAGCGCGAGCTCTACGGCACGCGCTCCGAGCGCACGGCCCGACTTCTCGATCAGTTGGAGATGCAGCTTGAGGACGCCGAGGCGGCTCTGAGCGAAGACGAACTCGCCGCAGAGCATGCCGCGGTGAAGACGACGACGGTGGCCTCCTTCGAGCGCCGTCGCCGCGGCGGCCGCAAGCCGTTCCCCGAGCATCTGCCGCGCGAGCGCGTCGTGGTACCCGGTCCCTCCGCATGCTCCTGCTGCGGCTCGGATCGCCTGCGCAAGCTTGGCGAGGACGTCACTGAGACGCTGGAGGCGATCCCCCGCCGGTGGAAGGTGATCCAGACGGTACGCGAGAAGTTCACCTGCCGGGACTGCGAACGGATCAGCCAGGCGCCGGCACCGTTCCACCCGACCCCGCGAGGGTTCCTCGGCCCCAACCTCCTGGCGATGATCCTGTTCGACAAGTTCGGACAACACCAGCCGCTGAACCGGCAGTCGGAGCGCTATGCCCGTGAGGGGATCGAGCTGTCGCTGTCGACGCTGGCCGACCAGGTAGGCGCCTGCGCTCATGTCCTTCAGCCGCTGCACGACCTCATTGCCGCCCACGTCCTCGCCGCCGAGCGCCTGCATGGCGACGATACGACGGTGCCGATCCTGGCCAAGGGGAAGACCGTGACGGGCCGGATCTGGACCTATGTGCGCGACGATCGTCCCTTCGACGGCCAGGGCCCGCCGGCGGCCCTATACTATGCCTCCCCGGACCGCACGGCCGAGCAACCCCAAGAGCATCTGGCGGGATGGACTGGCATTCTCCAGGCCGATGCCTACTCGGGCTATGGTCGCCTCTATGCTGAGGATCGAAGTCCCAGACCGCTCATCCAGGCGCTTTGCTGGAGCCATGCCAAACGGAAGTTCTTCGAGCTCGCCGACATCGCGAAGAATGCCCGGCGCGGAAAGAACGCGGCGTCGATCTCGCCGATGGCGCTGGAGGCGGTCAAGCGCATCGATGCACTGTTCGCAATCGAGCGCGAGGCGAACGGTCTGCATGCCGCCGAGCGTCTGGCGATCCGCCGCGAACGCTCCCTGCCGCTCCTCGCCGACTTCGAGAACTGGATGCGCACCGAACGGGCGCGCCTGTCGCGCCACGCCGACGTCGCCAAGGCGATGGACTACATGCTGACCAAGTGGGACGCCTTTGCCCGCTTCACGACCGACGGGCGCATCTGCCTGTCGAACAACGCTGCGGAGCGAGCCCTGCGCGGCATCGCCCTTGGCCGCCGCTCGTGGACCTTCGCCGGTTCGAAGCGCGGCGCCGATCGCTGTGCCTTCATGCTGACGATGATCGCCACCGCCAAGCTCAATGATGTCGATCCGCAGGCCTGGCTCGCCGACGTCCTCGCCCGCATTGCCGACATGCCCCAAAGCCGGCTGCCTGAACTCCTGCCATGGAATTGGGCCGCGGCACCCCATCAGGATCAAGCCGTAGCTGCCTGACTGCGGCCTACGCCGGATGCGTACCCACCCAAAGGCAAAACGCAAGGAGATCACGCGGGCAGCGCTCGCCGTGATGATCCAGGCAGCCGAAGGCAGCCCACACTTGGCCGTGCAGCTGCAAGATTTTGCCATTTCCCAGCGCGCCGTCGCCGCCGACGACGACTAGGTTCCAGCGGGGCGACGCGAGTCGCCTTTCGTGCGATGCGTTTCGCAGGCGACGAGGGCAGGCGTCCCGACGGCAGAGGCTGTCTCATCCTGCGGAAAGACAACCACGCGATTTCGCCCGCCGCCCTTGGCGTCATAAAGTGCGCGATCCGCCCGGTTCACGAGCAGGCTTGGTGGCGAGGAGGGTTCAATCTGGTCGACTGCAACCCCGATGCTGATGGTCACGTTCTCTAGCGACGGCTCGGTCGGGCAAGGTTTCATCGACTCGATCGCTGAGCGCATTCGCTCAGCGATGAAGGTGGCCCCGGCCACATCGGTGGCAGGCAGAATGGCAACAAACTCCTCTCCACCATATCGAGCGGCAAAGTCACCGGGTCGGCGAATCGAGCGAGCGAGCTGCCTAGCGACCCGGGTTAGCACCACATCGCCGACACCGTGCCCATGCCGATCATTGATGCGCTTGAAGTGATCCACGTCGATCAGCAGGACCGCGAGAGGCGTCCGGTGCCGCGCCGCCCGCTGCATCTCGGAGGCGAGAGCAAGGTCGAAGGCGCGGCGATTGGGCAAACCGGTCAATTGATCCGTGACGGCGAGCACTTCGAGTTGCTCCTCCACTTCCTGGCTGTGCAACAACGCGAGATGTAGGGTCCGGATCAGCAGAATGAGAAGCACGCACACGGCGATGGTGAGCGCCGACAAGATCATCGCGCTCACGATCCATTAGCTCAAGGCCGCTTCGGTGGAAATCCCGACCGACAGGATGAGGGGGTATCCCTCAATTCTGGTGTGAAGGTAATATCGGCTCACCCCATCGAAGACGGAGCGGTCAGCAAAGGCTTCTCGGGGCCATCTTACCATGCGTTGGAACACGGGCGATGTGGCAAGGCTCACACCCGTGTTGCCCTTTCCGTCCGTCGATGGATGTCGAAAAATGACCGTGCCATCGATGCGTGTCAGAGCGACGACACTCCTTGGGCCGAGATCCACATGGTCCAGCAGCGACTGGAAGAAGGCGATACGCAGCGCTGCGATGACCACACCTTCGAACCGTCCATTTGGGCCGGTTAACCTCCGGCTCAGGGCAATGCTCGGGTCACCCGCCCGCAGCCTGCTTTCGAAGGGAGCACTGACATACGTATCGCCCCGGCCTCGGACCTGCGCTTCAAAATAGTCCCGATCGGAAAAATTGCCCTTCCGTGGCTGCACCGACCCAGAATCGTAAACGATGGCTCCCTCTCGATCGAGCACGAGCATGGACCCGAGGAACTGCGCGCCAGTTGCCCGATCAAAGAGGACCATTTGGCGAAGCTCAGGACTGAGGTCGCTCAAACCAGATGTTGCGACAGCCTCCTGCGCCCCACGCAGGGAGAGGTCGAGCACGCTGAGGTTTCGACTGATGCTCGATGAAATCGTGTTTAGCACGTTCTCGGCCGAGCGAAGCGCCAACAGCCATGTTTCCTGATAGGAGCGCCAGAGCGTCAGCCCCTGTACAGTGATGATGATGACAATGAGCGTTGCCACGACCAAAGGCACGTATCGACCCGTAACAAGCCGCCGCATATCCTTCCACCCCACCTTCCGGCTTCAGCTGTGCCTTGACTGCAACGATCATGCATCCTAAAATTTTGACTTGGCAACTGGATGGCCTATAGAAAATAAATCGCGTCCATTTCATTATTTGATGTTGTGGATCCTGCAGCTGCGACCGAAATGCCTATCCTCGTTTTTCCGTTTTTGTGCTTCCGCATCAGCCTCGCCTCTGCGTCATGGCCTATAATGAGGTTGTCCACCCGAAGCCCTGACCGGGGCGGACAAGAGCCGGGCGCCACTGTCATCAGCGGCGTCCGGCTTGTTCACTCTGCCTCCAGCGCCGCGTCGTAATGGAATAACGACGACCGTCAGGATCACCCCGCCCTCCTCTTGACTTCGATGGCATGATCCACGCCACATCTGCAGGATCGCCGCAAGTAGGCCTCAGCCGTCGACATCTTCTGCCGTGGATATGCAGTTGGCGACGGTCATCTCATTGCCTTCCCGCGTCGGCGCCCCGCGGCGCTGGGCCGCCCCCGGCTCCGGATCAGTTCCCCAGCTTGGTGCCAGGCGCTCCACGCCTGCATCCGCACCATCATCTGGCCGGGAAAGCGCATCACGTCGGCGCTCAGTCGGTGGCGGAGCCCCTGGAGCCGGTGAACCTGAACGGCCTGCTGGCCGATCTTGCGGCGGAGCTTTCCGCATCGGGCCCACCCGTCACCCTCATTGTGTCGCCGCCGCACATCCTCCCGCTCCGCCGGATGGCGCTGCACCGCGCGCTGCGCAACCTCCTGGAGAACGCCCAGCGCTATGGAGCGGGCGCGACGGTCGGGATCAGCCCTGCCGGGACAGAGACCTTCATCATCATCGACGATGCCGGACCGGGCATCCCGGAGGCGGATCTGGAGCGGGTGTTCGACCCCTTCGAGCGGCTGGAGACCTCCCGCTCGCGCGAGACCGGCGGCGCAGGCCTCGGCCTTCCCATCGCCCGCGCCATCCTGCGCGCCCATGGGGGCGAGGTGAGCCTGTCCAACCGACCGGAAGGCGGGCTGCGGGCAACGGTCCGCCTGCCGGCAGCGAACCAAGGGGCCAAAAGCTCGGGTGAACGCGTCGCGTAAGGTCTAGCCCCGCCGCTCGCGCCAGCCAAGCCAAACGAGGGCGAGGACCGCGAGGGCGAGCCAGGGCAGGAGCACCGCGTTCATGATCTGCCAGCCGAGCAGGTGCAGCATGGCGCCGGCGCCGAGCGAGGTCGCCACCCCGACGATGAAGATCACGAGGTCGTTGGCCGCCTGCGCCTGCGCGCGCTCTTCCGGCGCGTAGCATCGCGTGAGCAGCGTGGTGCCGCCGATGAACAGGAAGTTCCAGCCCACGCCCAGCAGAACGAGCGCAGAGGCGAAGGCGAGGAATTGCGTGCCCGACAGGGCGATCAGAACATGACCCGCCAGCAGGAACGCCCCGGCCAGCATCACCTTGAGCACCCCGAAGCGGGAGATCAGAGCGCCGGTGAAGAAGGACGGCAGGAACATGCCCAGCACATGCAGCTGGATCACCGTCGCCGCGGCCGAGAGGTCGTGCTGATGGTGCAGCATGGCGAGCGGGGTCGCCGTCATGGCGAGGATCATCACGCCATAGCCCGTGGCCGCGCCGAACAAGGCGACGAGATAAGCGGGCTGCCGGATGATCGCGCCTAAGGGGCGCCCGCCGCCCGATGCGCTCCGCGCGGGCCGCGGTACGTCCACGCCCTGCAGGAGACCCGCCGCCAGCAGCGAAATGACGGCGAGGATCAGGAACGAGCCGGCATAGCCCGCCGACAGCAAGGGGCCGCCGAAGCGCCCGAGGATCGGTCCGGCAATGGCGGCCACCACCCCGCCCGCAAGAACGAAGGAGATGGCGCGGGGGCGGAAGGCGTCGGTGGCCACCTCCGCCGCGGCGAAGCGATAGAATTGCGCGAAGGCCTGATAGGCGCCGACGAGGCCGGTCCCGAGGCAGAGCAGCGGCAGCGACGCATAAAAGATCCCGAGCGCCCCCAGGAGGCCGCCGAGGGTTCCCAGAACGGCGCCCGCCACGAAGCCGATCCTTCGCCCCACGCGGGCCATCCACAGGGATGCCGGGGCGATGCCGATCGCCGTCCCGAGGAACATGGCCGCAACCGGCAGCGTGGCGAGTTCCGGCGCGGGGGTGATGGCGGCCCCGGCGAGGCCGGCGACCGTCATCACCATGACGGACGCCGTCTGGAACAGCGCCTGGGCGGCGGATAGCAGCGCGACCTGCCGGATCATGCGGCTTCGCGGCATCGCCTGCGCAATGGCGGGTGCCGTCATCAGAACACCAGAACCTTGTCGGCAGAGACGGTGACGGCCGAGAGTTCATCCATGGTGCTGCGCCGGGAGCCCGGCGTCACATCAGCATCGCAGAGGCCCGGGCGTCCATGCAGGTGCCGCACAAAAGCACCTCGCCCTTGCCGGCGAGGACCCGCTTCAGCATGCGCTCCGCATTGTAATAGCCGTCCGGCGTCTTCTGGCCCGCCTTCGCGGCGGCGACGGCATCCGCCATGAGGAACACGGTGACCCGGTTTTCCGCATCCTGCTTGAGAATGCCGGCGGCGAGGCGCAGGCCGTTATAGACGCGTTCCGTGCCGTAGGGCGGATCGTTGAGAATGAACAGCACGTGCATGTCCGACTCCGGCGGTTCCCCACGATGCCCTTGCGGCATGGGCAGGATCATTATACGTTCAAGTTATCTCTTGAATGATGTATCGTTACCGCCATGTGCAAGTCAACGGACCCCAAACGCGCTCTGTTCGCTGAGTTGGCCGCGGTAGCGCGCGCCCTCGGCCACGAGCACCGCGTGGAATTGCTGGAGCACCTCGCCCAGGGCGAGCGCAGCGTGGAGGCGCTGGCGCGGCTGACCGGGCTCTCCATGGCCAATGCCTCCCAGCACCTGCAGCAGCTGCGCCGCGCGGGCCTGCTGGAGGCCCGCCGCGACGGCAAGTTCGTCCTCTACCGGCTGGCGGACGACGGGATCGTCCAGCTCATGTCGGTGCTGCGGCAGACGGCGGAACGCAACATCGCGACGGTCGGCGCTTTGCTTGCGCGTTATTTCGACGGGCGGGACGGGCTTGAGCCCATCGGCCGCGCCGACCTTGTGGAACGCGCGCAGGCGGGCCTCGTCACGGTGGTCGACGTGCGGCCTCGCGAGGAGTTCGACCTCGGTCACGTGCCCGGAGCCCTCAGCGTCCCGCTTGAGGAGCTGGACGCGCGTCTCGCCGAGCTCGATCCGGCGACGGAGATCGTCGCTTATTGTCGCGGCGCCTATTGCCTGCTCGCGGTGGAGGCTGTCGCACGCCTGCGCGCCAAAGGCTTCTCGGCCCGCCGCATGGAAGACGGCATGCCGGAATGGCGCGCCGCGGGACTGCCGGTCGCGGCGGGCTGACGCGACGCCATCGCCCGAAGTCCAAACCAAAAATGGGAGAAACGCCAATGTTCAAAATGCTATCGGGCGTGCTTGCCTTGGGGCTCCTCGCGGCCGTGCCTGCGGCGCCGGCAGCCGCCCTGGACCTTCCCGGCCCGCTGGTGTCGAGCGAATGGCTCGCAGCCCACCAGGACGAGGTTCTCGTCCTCGACGTGCGCAATGACGACACCAGCTACAAGGAAGGCGGCCACCTCATCGGCGCGGTGCCTCTCGACTTCCGCAAGGTCCGTGGCACCACCACCGAACGCGGCGTGGAAATCACCGACATGAACCTCCCGCCCGAGGCGTTCTCGGCGCTCATGCGATCGGCCGGGGTGAACGACGACACCGCGGTCGTGCTCACCCACCGCGGACGGGGACCGGACGATGCGGGTTATGCCGCCTACGTCTATTGGCAGCTCAAATATTATGGCCACGACAAGGTGGCCATCTTGGACGGCGGCACGACGAAATGGGTGGCCGAGAACCGCGAAGTGTGGGGCGAGGACGAGGCGGCGCAGATGGGGAATTTCAAGGCCCGGCCCGCGCGGCGTGAATTCCTTGCCGACACGGCCCAGATGGAGGCGCTCCAGACGCGCAAGGATGCGGGCATCCTCGACGCCCGGTTCTTCAGCTTCTATGTGGGCCTGGAGAAGCGCCCGAACATCGCGAAGGCGGGCCACATTCCCGGCGCGACCCTGTTTCCCTTCGATGCGAACTTCGCCGCCAACGGCACCTATCGCCCGAAGGAGGAACTCGCCCGCGCCTATGCCGCCGTCGGCCTTGGCCCGCAGCAGGCGGTGGCGGCCTATTGCAATACGGCCCATGTCTCCGCCATCTCGTGGTTCGTGATGCACGAACTGCTCGGCTACAGGGACGTCATGCTCTATGACGGCTCCATGCTGGCCTGGAGCAAGCACGGCCTGCCGGTCGAGACGCAGCTCAGATAACAAGGCGGACGGAGCCGATACCCCTGGAGCTTGCCGACCTCACCCTCGAACTGAAGCGACCCGGTGCAAAGCCCGTCGCGCCACGGCAATCTGACACGCGCTATACGATGATGTTCGGCGAAGAGCCCGGCTCTCGCTGGGTCATTGACGGCCATATCCGCGGCGGGCACCGGCCCTTCGACGTGCGCCAGGGTGAGCGGGCGGAGATGACCTTCATGAACCCCACATCCATGATGCACCCGATGCACCTGCACGGGCATCATTTCCAGGTGGTGGGCATCGGCGGACAGCGCTTTTCCGGGCCTGTGGGCGATACGGTGATCGTCCCCGCCCATGCGCCGGTGACCATCGCCTTCGACGCGGGCCAGAAAAGGCCGTGGTTCCTCCACTGCCACCTCTGCCATATGACGCTGGGGCGCGCAGCGTATCGGGGCGAGGGCGCATGAGCCCTTGTGGGCGCCGGTCGGGTTCGTCAAGGTGAGAGCCATGATGCATGCTCGTGCTCAGGACACCGATAAGCGCCCGTCGATCCCGAGAACCGTCTGGGCGCTCGGGTTCGTGAGCATGTTCATGGATATCTCCTCGGAGATGATCCATGCGCTGCTGCCCCTCTTTCTCACGGCCACGCTTGGGGCCAGCGTGGCCGTGGTGGGCCTCATCGAGGGGGCGGGCGAATCCACCGCCGCCATCGTGAAGGTCTTTTCCGGCTACCTGTCCGACCGCATCGGCCGGCGCAAGCCGCTGATCCTCATCGGCTATGGATTGGGCGCCGCGTCGAAGCCGTTCTTCGCCCTCGCCGGCGCGCCGGCCATGGTGTTCGCCGCGCGCTTCGCCGACCGCATCGGCAAGGGGATCCGCGGCGCGCCGCGGGACGCGCTGGTGGCGGATGTCACGCGCCTTCCATCCGCGGGCGCGCCTACGGGGTACGCCAGGCGCTCGATACGGTCGGGGGGTTCCTCGGCCGCTCCTCGCCATCGCGCTGATGGCGCTGTTCGCCGACGACATGCGAACGGTGTTCTGGTTCGCCCTCATCCCCGGCGCGCTCGCGGTGGCGTGCGTCATCCTGGGGGTCGAGGATCTGGGGGTCGAGGATCGCGCCATCGGGGAGGAGGGCGCCATCGGCCGTCCGCCGCCGGTGCGCCTCGCCGATCTCCGGCAGTTCGACGGCGCATTCTGGGGCGTCGTCGCCATCGGCGTGGTGTTCACCCTTGCGCGATTCAGCGAAGCCTTCCTCGTGCTGAAGGCGCACGACGAGGGCCTGCCGCTGGCCTTCGCGCCGCTTGTTCTCGTGGCCATGAACGTCGTCTATTCGCTCGGCGCCTATCCGCCGGTGCCTGGTCCGACCAGGCCTCGCCACGCGCCTGCTGCTGGTGGGGCTGGCGGTCCTCATCGGCGCGGACCTGATGCTGGCCTTCGCGCCGGGGCTGTGGGGCGCCTTTCTCGGCATCGCCTTGTGGGGCGCGCATATGGCGCTCACGCAGGGCCTGCTCGCCAAGCTGGTTGCCCAGCACGCGCCGCGACGCTGCGGGGCTCCGCCTTCGGCCTGTTCAATCTCGCCACCGGCATCGCCATGCTGGTGGCGAGCGTCGTCGCGGGGTGCTGTGGGAGCGGATCGGCTCTGCGGCGACCTTTGCCGCAGGGGCTGGTTTCGCGGTCCTCGCAGCCCTGCTGGTGACGGTGTCCGCCCTGACGCGCCGGGCCGGGCGCGACGACCCTTCTCCTGGCGGCATGCGCCTCCCCTGAGACGCCCCGGCGCCCGGAAGGCGTTTGGCGAACGGCGTGCTTGCGCCGAACAGGCCCGCCGAGGCCAAGGCGAGGAGGATACCTGTTTGCATCATTCCGACCGTCTCACCGATACCAGCCGACTTGGCCTGATGGCGTCAGCACGCGTGATGCCCCAGCCGGGAACAGCCGGTCTTTCACAGGATGGCCATGCAACCACAGGGCTAACGCCACAGGTATTTGATGAGCGCGGCGATCCCGAGCACGACAAGGACGAGGATCAGGAGCCCGGCCAGCCCCATCCCCCACATGCCGCCGTCCATCATGCCATCGTAGTTCATCATCGTGTCCTCCTCATCCGAGCGATGCGCTGCGCAGGCGCAGGGCATTGGCGATGACGCTCACCGAGGAGAGCGCCATGGCGGTAGCGGCGATGATCGGCGATAGCAGGAGGCCGAACGCCGGATAGAGCACACCCGCGGCGATCGGCACGCCGGCCGCATTGTAGATGAAAGCGAAGAAGAGGTTCTGGCGGATGTTGCTCATGGTGGCGTGGCTCAGCTGGCGCGCCCGCACGATTCCCTGGAGATCGCCCTTGAGCAGGGTCACGCCCGCGCTCTCGATGGCGACGTCCGTGCCCGTTCCCATGGCGACGCCCACGTCGGCCGCGCGAGCGCGGGCGCATCGTTCACGCCGTCGCCGGCCATGGCGACGATGCGTCCTTCCTTCCGCAGCCGGGCCACCACCTTCGCCTTGTCTTCGGGCAGGATCTCGGCCTCCATCTCGTCGAGGCCGAGCCTGCGCGCGACCGCCTGCGCGGTGGTCTTGTTGTCGCCGGTGAGCATGACGACGCGGACGCCTGCCGCCTTGAGCGTCTGAACCGCGGCGGGGGTGGTGGCCTTGATCGGGTCGGCGATGGCGATGAGGCCGTCGAGGCGCCCGTCGATGGCGACGAAGATCACGGTGGCGCCTTCCCCGCAGGGCCTCCGCTTCCCCCACGAGGGCGGAGAGGTCCACGCCTTCCTCCGCCATGATGCGGTGGCTGCCGATGACGAGCTTGCGGCCGTCCACCGTTCCGGTGACACCCTTGCCCACCGGGCTGTTGAAATCCTGCGCCTCGTCGAGCGAAAGGCCCCGTTCCGCCGCCGCGGCGACGAAGGCGGCGGCGAGCGGATGCTCGCTCGCCCGCTCCAGGCTCGCGGCGAGCCGTAACAGCTCGGTCTCGCCCAGGCCGTCCACGGCCTTCAGGGCCGTGACCTTCGGCTTGCCTTCGGTGAGGGTGCCGGTCTTGTCCACCACCAGCGTGTCCACCTTCTCGAACCGCTCCAGCGCCTCGGCATTCTTGATGAGCACGCCCATGGATGCGCCCCGGCCGACGCCCACCATGATGGACATGGGCGTCGCCAGCCCGAGCGCGCAGGGACAGGCGATGATGAGCACCGCCACGGCGGCGATCAGCCCGTGGGCGAAGCGCGGCTCCGGTCCGAAGACGCCCCACGCCGCGAAGGCGAGGACCGCGATGGCGATCACCACCGGCACGAACCAGCCGGAGACCTCGTCGGCGAGGCGCTGGATCGGCGCGCGCGAGCGTTGTGCCTCCGCCACCATGTGGACGATCTGCGCCAGCATGGTGTCCCGCCCCACCTTGCCGGCGCGCATGACGAAGCCGCCGCTCTGGTTGAGCGTGCCGCCGATGACCTTCGCGCCGACGTCCTTGGTGACCGGCATGGACTCGCCGGTGATCATGGATTCGTCCACCGAGGAGCGCCCTCGACCAGCTCGCCGTCCACCGGCACCTTCTCGCCGGGGCGCACCCGCAGGCGGTCGCCGACCACGACCTGTTCCAGCGCCACGTCCTCGTCCGTGCGTCGCTGCGCATGCGCCGCGCCGTCTTGGGCGCGAGGTCGAGCAGCGCGCGGATGGCGCGCCGGTCTGCTCGCGGGCGCGCAGTTCCAGCACCTGCCCAGCAGCACCAGCACGGTGATGACGGCGGCGGCCTCGAAATAGATGGCCACCGAGCCGTCGGTGGCGCGAAAGGTGGCGGGGAAGATCTGCGGCGCGAAGGTCGCCACCACGCTGTAGGCCCAGGCGACGCCCGTGCCCATGGCGATCAGCGTGAACATGTTGAGGCGGCGCGTGACCAGAGATTGCCACGCGCGGGTGAAGAACGGCCATCCCGCCAGAGCACCACCGGCGTTGCCAGCAGGAACTGGATCAGTTGGACGCCTGCGCCCGAGCAGCATGTGGAGGTTGGTGAGGTGCCCGCATCTCCAGAGCCAGGACCGGCACGGCAAGGACGAGGCCGACAGAAGCGCCGCGTCATGTCGA